>JAQXQO010000069.1 GCA_029101205.1 Coriobacteriales bacterium
GCACGTCATCTACAAGCACCTGATGAACGGCGTCAGCCACATGCTGCCCTTCGTCATTGGCGGCGGCATCCTGACGGCCATCGCCTTCCTGGTGGACATCGGTGCGGCCGGCACCGCCACCTACGGCACCACGATTCCCGCGGCCGCCGTGTTCAAGACCATCGGTGGCCTGGCCTTCGGCATGATGCTGCCCATCCTGGCGGCCTTCATCGCCGAGTCCATCGCCGACAGGCCCGGCCTGGCGCCCGGCTTCGTGGGCGGCCTGTTCGCCTACTACGGCTACGACCTGAACTACGTCGCAAACATCAACGCCGCAACGCCTCCCAGCGTCATCTCCGGCGGCTTCATCGCGGCGCTGTTCGCCGGCTTTGCCGCTGGCTACATCACCTTGGGCATCGAAAAGATGTGCGACGGCCTGCCGTCCTCGCTTGAGGGCATCAAGCCCATCCTGCTGTACCCGCTGCTGGGCATCCTGGCCATCGGCATCGTGATGCTGGTGCTGGACCCGCTGTTCGGCGCCATCAACACCGGCCTGTCCAACTTCCTGAACGGCATGGGCACCGGCAACATCGTACTTCTGGGCGCCATAGTCGGTGGCATGATGTCCATCGACATGGGCGGCCCCTTCAACAAGGCAGCCTACGTCTTTGGCACGGCCGCGCTCGTGACCCCCGGCGGCACCACCGGCCAGATGATCATGGCCTCCGTCATGGCGGGCGGTATGGTGCCTCCTCTGGCCATCGCCCTTTCGACCACCTTCTTCAAGAACAAGTGGACGAAGGCCGACCGCGACGCCGGCCTGGTGAACTACATCATGGGCCTGTCGTTCATCACCGAGGGTGCCATCCCCTACGCCGCCGCCGACCCTGGCCATGTGCTGCCGTCCTGCATCATTGGCTCCGCCATCGCAGGCGCCCTGTCTGCCCTGTTCGGCTGCACGCTGCCCGCCCCTCACGGTGGCATCTGGGTCATCGCCGTCATCGGCAACCCGCTGATGTACGTCGTGGCCATCCTGCTGGGCGCCATCATGGCCTGCCTCATCCTGTCTGTGTGGAAGAAGACCCTCTCCCCCGAGGAGGCAGAGCTCGAGAAGCAGTAGGCTCTCCACTCGACGCAGACAAGCGCCACACGGCACGCATTGCGTCTGACGCACCTCATAGCGCCAAGGCAGCAAAGGGCGCCGACCGGAATCACCCGGCCGGCGCCCTTCTTTTGCCAGTGCTTCGCTTCCGAGCAGCCACGCCCACGGAAGAGGCCGGAGCCGCCAACCGTGCGGCTCCGGCCTGTGTTGCCAACCTCCGTCGTTCTTTATGCGGCTCGCTATGCCGCTTGGGCTAGCGGGTCTGCGGCAGCCAGCTGGCAATGAGCTCGAGATCGCCCTCGAACGCCAGGTCGCCGGACAGCGCGGGCGCCACGAAGTGCGACCCCTTGCCGAGCTCCCAGGTGCCGGCGGGCGTGGTCACCTTGCCGCCCTTGCCGTTCACGACCGAGACGCACATGAACGGGTGGCTCTGCTGCAGCGTCACGGGAGCGTCCGCACGCACCTCCACGCGCACGACCTCGAAGTTGGGGCAGGCGCCCAGCTGGGTCACACCGCCCACCTCGGGCGCGCTCACCTGGCCGGACTTGGGCAGGGGCAGGTCGTAGTCCACGACGTCCAGGGTCTGCGGGATGTGCAGCTCGCGCTTGGTGCCGTCGGCCTGCACGCGGTCGTAGTCGTACACGCGATACGTGACGTCGGAGCTCTGCTGGGTCTCCAGCACCACAGTGCCCGCCTGGATGGCATGGATGGTGCCCGGCTCGATCATAAAGAAGTCACCCGGCTGGATGGGCACGCGGTACAGCAGGTCGTCCCAGCGGCCCTCGCGCACCATCTGGGCAAACTCCTCGCGGTTGTGCGCGCGCTGGCCCACCACGATTTGGGTGCCGGGCTTGCAGTCCAGAACGTACCAGCACTCGCGCTTGCCCAGGCTGCCGTTCTCGTGCACGTGGGCGTACTCGTCGTCGGGGTGCACCTGGACCGAGAGGTTCTCCTTCGCGTCCAGGATCTTTATCAGCAGCGGGAAGCGGTCGCCCTCGGCGCCCGCAAAGAGCTCGTGCTCGTTGTCCCACAGGTCCGAAAGGTAGCGGCCGTTGAAGGGACCGCCCTCGACCAGGCAGTCGCCGGCGGGGTGCGCCGAAATGGCCCAGCACTCGCCCACGGGTCCGTCGGGGATGTCGTAACCCCAGTCGGTCTGGAGCTCACGTCCGCCCCAGATCTTGTTGTGGAACACAGGCTTGATAAACAGCAGCTCTTGAACGTTCGCTTCTTTGCCCATTGCGGTTCCTTCCTTCGACGTCTCGGCCATATGGCCCACGCAAACACAATTCATTTGTATGTGGAGGTGGTCGATCACCACCACAACCGCCAACTTTGTACATGCTTTATTTTACATTTTGACATACTCATTTTGCGGCAGTTCTTCTCTTATCGAATATACCGTCCCGCCACATTCCCACGGTTCCAAAGTCGAACGCCGCCGCCGGAAATCCGGTGACGGCGCATCTGGTTGCCTCATGCGGCATCTGGCAGAACGGCCAGGCAAGGCGGCTATGCCACCCCGGCCGTCCCCTGGTTTGCCATGCGCTCCATGGATTCGTCCTGCAGCACCTGCAGGAACAGCTCAGCCGCGCGCGACAGCACACGGTGCTTCTTCCACACGACGTCGATGTCCATGGTCAGCTTCGGCTCCAGGGGCAAGAAGGTCAGGTTGGGGTCGGCATCGGTGTTTACCAGGCCCTCCACGGTCAGCGCCACGCCCATCCCCTCGCGCACCATCAGCGATGCGTTGTACACGAGGTTGTACGTGCCGACCACGTTCAACTGGGACACGTCCTTGCCAAACCAGTTCGAGATGATCTTCTCGCGCTCGCTCTGACGGCTCATGATAAGCGGCTGCTGCGACAGTTGGGCGGGCCTCACCTGCATGCCGCGCGCCAGCGGGCTGTCACTGCGCACGAGGGCTCCCCAGCGGTCTTCCACCGGCAGCTTCATGGCCTCGTACTTCGCCAGCTCGGCAGGCTCCACGAACAGGCCGAAGTCCAGCACGCCCGAGTCCAGCGACTCGCTGACGTCCTGGGGGTCGCCACTGAGCACGGACAGCTTTATGCCAGGGTGCCTGGCGCGCAGCCTCTGCACGGCATGGATGATGTACAGCATGGCCTCGGTCTCGCCCGAGCCCACGGCGATGGTGCCGCACACGTCGTCCTCCGACGAGGAGATCTCGGCCTTCGTGCGGTCAACCAAATCTACGATCTCGGTGGCGCGCTTGCGCAGAAGCATGCCCTCCTCGGTCAGGGTGACCCTGCGGCTGCCCCTGATGAGGAGCTGCTTTCCCAGCTCGCGCTCCAGGTCCTGCAACTGGCGCGACAGTGTGGGCTGCGTAACGTTCAGGACCTTCGCCGCACCGGAAATGGACTGTTCCCTGGCCACAGCGAGGAAGTAACGCAACACACGGATTTCCATCGCTCACCGCCTCTATTCCCATCGCGCGCGGGACACCCGGAAGGGCGGCCGGAACGCGCGAAGCATTAGCCCGGCTGGTCTGCGGAATGGTCCGCAGTGGTCTATGGTTATTGTAGTATGCCTACAAAGGCATTATCGCAAATTGGTCATTATATCGCAATCGCAACCCTATGCCCCGGTGGTTGACCAGGCAATTTTGCTGAATTTGTTCCTTTTGTATTGACTTGTAGGAACGAGTGAGAAGGGCTGACAGGGCAGTAACGCTACGTCGGTGGTGGCCCGCTCGAGCACGGTCGCCACAACCCGACCGTTACCGTGCACGGCTCGTCCAAATCCGGAAATCGGGCATCGTTCACGCGCGAAGCTGTCGGCTATGAGTACCCGATGGGTACCCGAACCCGCCATGTTTGCGCAGAGAGGCGCAGTGCCAGCGAGTCTGGGCACCCACATCCGTCGAGTGTGCACGAGTCGGTGCAAAGCAGCCAGGTCTGGGTACCCACACCCGTGGAGTCTGCACTGGACGAAATAGCACCTCTCGCAAAAGGCCTGGTAGATGAGCCGATGCTCCGCACGGTGCTGGTTGGCAGGTGCAGAGCAACCAGGTGTGGGCACCCACATCTGTCGAGTGTGCACCGGAAGGTGCAGAGTACCTAGGTGTGGGTGCCCAGTTAGCCCGATTGGGGCGTCGATTCATCGAGGCCAGAGGCACGCAGCTCCAGGTCTCCAGCTTCAAGTCTCCAGCTTCGGGCTTCCGGATTCGTGTCGGTACCCTCAGCTCTGGAATTCCGGGGAAACGCACGGCAGGCACAGCCTCAGGCACCCAAACCTAACCGTGCCGCACAAGAGAACGCACGCCACAGCCACAAGCACCCAGGCCTTGCCCCATCTCTACAGCAAGACCTCGAGCTCGTCGCCCTTTCGCTGGCAGCGAGCAATCTCCGGCGCTATCTGGCACGCCTCGTCGAACTGCTGCAACGTAAACATTGCCAGGACCATGCGCTGAAACTTCCCCACGTACGGCTCCAGCGCGCGAAGCGCCACGGGAAGCGCCTCGTCGAAGGGATATCCGTACACCCCGCACGAGATGGCGGGAAATGCAATGGACGCGTCACCAGTCTGCAGCGCCAGCTCGCACGAATTGACGTAACAGTTGACAAGGTCGCGAGCGCACTCAGCCGCCCGGCGCGCGGAGTACACCGGCCCCACCGTGTGCACGACGTGGCGCGCCCACGTGATGCCGTACGCGCCAGTCAGCCTAGCCTCCCCCGTGGGACACCCGCCCTGATCGTGCAGTCGGCGGCACTCCCGGTCAAGCCCCGGGCCCGCGGCGCGATGAATGGCGCCGTCCACTCCCCCGCCGCCCATGAGCCCGCTGTTGGCGGCGTTCACGATAGCGTCTACGTGCTGGTCGACCACGGAACCATGCACTATTGAAAGCATGACGGCACTCCTTAGATATCAGCTGGCAAGAAGGGCATTTCGCCTGGCACGAATGCCGGGTACCGGCGGAGGCCAATAGACGGCGGAGCCACACGACTGATACCGCGTCCTTGTCCCCGCCTCGCCGCAGCCTCATTGTGGCGCAGCATCAAACCCGCGCACAGAAAAAGAGGCAAGTGGCCACGAGGGGATTGTGCCTGCGCGAAAGCGCTGTGGCCAGCGCGGGAGAGGATGCGCACCGCCGGCACCGTGGCTGGTTGCCTCTTTATTCCTACCTAGCTACTAGGATTAATGAGTACTATACAGCCCTACACGTATCCGGTCAAGCGTCGTTCAAAATTCATTGCATCAACTCGTCCTATTGCGCCACCTCGTCGCGGGTCCGTCCCACGGCGCCGCCAGGCGCTGGCGAAATCGGGCCCACCCGCCCGAAGTCGCCAAAGCCCGCCTTCCCATGCGCTAACCTTATGAGCGTTGCTGATTTCAAGGGGGACCCATGTTCAACAAAGAGAACCGCTACATGACCGTAGGTATCGCCATCCTGCTGGGCCTCATAGCGCTGTACCTGCTGGCCGTCACCATGGGATGGGCCACCATCCACTACCTGTGCCTGGAGTTCGTTATCGGCGCCTTCACCCTGATGATGGTCATGCCCCGCCTGTGCCCCGTGCAGTTCACGACGTACGACGAGAAGACCCCCACGACCTCGCACATATTTGGCACGGTCATCACCAACCTGGGTACCCTGTACTTCATCCTGGAGATCGCAGCGGCTGCCGTCCTCATAGCGGTGAACTACTCTCCCCTGACGGGCGCCATGTACATCCAGGCGGCCCTCATGGTGGTCTACATGTCCATGCTCGCCTTCCTGGCGCAGCACCCCGCTGAGCGCAGCGCAACCACCGCCAACGGCAAGACCCCGACCCAGGGCAGCGCCGGCGCAGGCGCCATCATCAGCACCAGCAGGCGCGACCTCATGATGAAGGAGCTGCGCTCCACGCGCCAGAACACCAACGACCCCCAGATCCGCCAGCTCATCGACCAGGTGCTTGCTGCCCTGCAAAAGAGCCCCGCCAACTCGTACCAGAGCATGGACGAGGTCGACCACCAGCTGGCGGGCCTCATCGGCGAGCTGGGCGTGCGCGTGCAGAACGGCGAGAAGGACATGGCCGTGGAGTGCCTGCAGCTGTGCACCATCCTGGTGCAGCAGCGCAACGACCTCTACAAGAAGACGAACAAGAACCAGCACAAGGCGGGAAAGGCCGAGCGCAAGGCCGAGGAGCAGAAGCCCAAGGGCGGCGTGCGCGGTCACCTGCGCTAGCATCTGTGCCGCACGACGCCCTCGTTCGTGGCGACGGCCAAACCCCTGGCCCGAAGCCGCCGCCCGTCATGCGCCCCAGGCGCTATCCTGTGTGAAGACGCTGAAGGGAGAGGCATGGAAACCTACAATTTTTATACCGGCAAGGAGTTCTTTGCCCACTTGTACCTGGGCGCCCATCTGACGCAGGACGGCGTGGTGTTTCGCACCTTCGCCCCGGCGGCCCAGCAGATAGAGCTCTTGCTGAACGGGCAGCCCCAGCCCATGCACAAGGTGCAGGACGGCAACTTCTGGGAGCTTGAGGTCAAGGGCGCCCATGAGGGCGACCGCTACGAGTACCGCATCCACCACGACGGCCAGTACGTGGACCACGCGGACCCCTACGGCTACAGCATGGAGCTGCGCCCGGCGCACCGTTCCATCGTGTGCGACCTCTCGCACCACCAGTTCGCCGACCAGGCATGGATGGAGGCGCGACGCACCCGCCACACCGAGTCCGAGCCCATGAACATCTACGAGCTGAACCTGGGCTCCTGGCGCAAGCGCACGCATGAGAAGGCCACGGACGACCCCGCCGACTGGTACAGCTACGCCGAGATCGCAGGGCCCCTGGCGGACTACCTGAAGCAGACCGGCTACAACTACGTCGAGTTCATGCCTTTGAACGAGTACCCCTTCGACGGGTCGTGGGGCTACCAGCCTACGGGGTTCTTCTCGCCCACCAGCCGCTTTGGCACGCCGGAGCAGCTGATGGAGCTGGTGGACACCCTGCACCAGGCGGGCATCGGCTGCATCCTGGACATCGTGCCCGTGCACTTTGCCACCGACTCGTACGGCCTGGCGAACTACGACGGCACGGCGCTGTTCGAGTACCCCAACGACGCGGTGGGCGTGTCGGAGTGGGGCAGCCACAACTTCATGTACTCCCGCGGCGAGAGCTGCAGCTTCATGCAGTCCTCGGCCAACTATTGGCTGGGCGCCTACCACTTCGACGGCCTGCGCATGGACGCCATCAGCCGCATCATCTACTGGCAGGGCGACGAGAGCCGCGGCGTCAACGGCAACGCGGTCGACTTCGTGCGTCGCCTGAACGACGGCGTGAAGTCGCTGAATCCGGGCACCTTCACCGTGGCCGAGGACTCCACCGACTTCAAGGGCACCACGGCCCCCACCAGCCAAGGCGGCCTGGGCTTCGACTACAAGTGGGACATGGGCTGGATGCACGACACGCTGGACTTCTTCCGCACGGGACCGGAGTATCGCCCGCAGAACTACCACAAGCTGTCGTTCAGCATGATGTACTACCACAACGAGCGCTACCTGCTGCCCCTGTCGCACGACGAGGTCGTGCACGGCAAGGCCACCATCGCGCAGAAGATGTGGGGCGACTACGACCTGAAGTTCCCGCAGGCCCGCTGCCTGTACCTGTACATGATGACCCACCCCGGCAAAAAGCTGAACTTCATGGGCTCCGAGATAGCCCAGCTGCGCGAGTGGGACGAGAAGCGCGAGCAGGACTGGTTCCTGCGCAAGTACCCGCAGCACGACTCGTTCTATCGCTACTGCCAGGAGCTGAACAGCCTGTACCTGAAGCACCCCTCGCTGTGGCAGCAGGACTACAAGCAGCAGGGCTTCGAGTGGCGCCAGGTCGACGACACCGAAAGCGTCGTGTACGCCTACGAGCGGCGCGACTCGGCTCAGGAGCGCATCCTGGTGGTGCTGAACCTGTCCAACCAAAAGCGCGACGACTACCAGCTGGAGGTGCCGAACACCGGCCATGCCGATGTGCTGCTGTACACGGACTGGGACCGCTTCTCGGGGCACACGCCCGACGGCAGCGCCGACGTGCACCTGGACGAACGGGCGGGCACGGTCACGTGCAGCCTCGCGCCCTTCAGCGGCATCATGCTGGAGCTGTAGATGGCAGGGACAAAGACGCTGATCGAAGGCATGCTCGACACGGACGCCCGGCTGTGGGACGAGTTCGTCAGCTATGTGAACACCTACTACGCCGTGCAGGAATCCATGGAGGAGAAGAGCCTGCAGGGCCTGAGGCCCGATGCCGGCGTCCAGAGGTTCTGCCGCGATGCCAACCCCTTCGTATGGGACGGTCATAGCTCGGCCGACCCCTCGGTTTACGACGACTTCGAGCAGGCGTTCCTGAACCACTTCGCGTCTCATCGCAGCACCGCCACAGAGGCCCTGGACTTCTGCCGCAGCTGGCTGGCGGGCCTGGGCGACTCCTACTCGGACGCCCTGGTGCCCGCCTTCGACGAGGTGGTCGACTCACCCCAAACGTGGGCGGACGCCTATCAGCCCATAAGCGACCAGCTGGACCTTCGCGCAAAGGTGAACGAGTGGTCCTACCAGGAGAGCCCCGAGGAGGAGCTGGCCGAGGTGCAGGCCGATGCCCAGGCCGACTCGTGGACCGTGGGCCAGCCCGAGGACCAGCGGCCCGGCTTGCAGGGGGCTCCCAGCCAGGGGGACCCCACGCCGGACGCGGCGCAGGACGGCCCGATGCGCCCCGGTTCGCTCAGGTTGGTCGTGGAGGACGACGCAAACGACGCCCGGGCAGGCAGCCCCGCCGACGACATCCAGCGGGCAAAGTTCAGCGACACAGACGACATCGCCGCCCTGCTGGCGCTGGACGACCCCATGCTGGCGCGCAGCCTGGAGGTGTTCCTCATGCGCGGCATGCAGCAGGGCCGGGTCATCGAGCTGGTGACGCGCCACGACGGCGGGGTGGTTGCCTGCGCAGGGCTCACCTTTGCCGACCTGATGCCCACCAGGCAGAATCCCAGCGGCGTGTACGGCGTGGTCAGCGGCGTGGCGGCAAAGCCCGGCTACGAGGGTGACATCGCCACGCTGGTGCGGGAGCTGCAACAGAAGGCCCTGGCGCGCGGCGTGGGCGAGCTCACGCTCCTGGACACCGACCAATCCTCCGCCGACAGGCTCATGCGCTGCGGCTTCACGCTGGAAGGCTCCCGCCTCCTGAAGCGCATCTAGCGCTGCGAAGGGCAGGGGCTCATGCTTTCGAGTGGTCTTATTGGCCTCGTCCAGCATGCGGGCGAGGCCATCATGGGGACCCGTGCCGCCTGGCGCGTGGCCCCCTACGTGCGCCGCACTCAGGCGCACGCCCTGCGGGTACCAGGCATGTTCGGCACGCTGAGCGTGTACGACATCGTGTGGGAGGACGGCAGGCCGGCCCGTGTGATGGACGTGGACGGCACCTACCAGTCGGCCACCTACACCGACGAGGGCTGGTGCGACCCGGTCTTTGAGTACTACGTGCTGTACGACCTCATGTTTCAGGGCCCCACGCCCGTACGCAACGCCCTCATGCTGGGCGGCGCCGGCTACGGCTACCCGAAATACCTCATAGCCTCGCACCCCGACGTGCACCTGGACGTGGTCGAGAAGGACCCCACCACCACGTGGCTCGCCTGGAGATACTTCTACCTGCGCAGGCTCGCGCGTAGCATGGGGCGGTCGTGGCGCAGCCGGCTGGGGCTGGTGCAGGCCGATGCCCTGGACTACCTGCGCGAATGCCGCCAACCCTACGACGCCATCCTGAACGACTGCTTCCGCGCGCAGGAGCCCGACGACCGCCTGTCCACCCCCGAGGCCGCCCAGCTGGCGCATCGCTGCCTGGTGCCCGGCGGGATGTGCCTGGGAAACGTGGTCAGCGCGCTGGAGGGGTCGCAGGCAGGTCCGCTGGAGCGCACAGCCGGCTCGCTTGCGTCGGCCTTTGCCCACGTGTACGTGGTGTCTACGGGAAGAAACCCCTCCACCCTGCCGGACAACCTCATGGTGGTGGCCTGCGACCGGGAGCTGGACCTGCCCTTTGCCAACACGCTGGCGTAGGATTCGCCCCCGGCACGTCCCCTGCCGTGGGGCGGCCCCGCCAATATGGGGTTACCCCTTGCCACTGGCGCGGTCCTTCCGGCCCTCCTCGACGCCGCACCGCGCTCTGCAGGAATTGTGCAGTTGGGCCCATGCCCGTATGCCCTGCTTGAAAATGGACGGGTTGGCATACGAGGAGGTTCCATTGCAATCACGAAGGACCGGCATCGAGCAGCCGGCTGTCATCGGCACCACCGGCAACATCCGCCCGCAGGACTCGGCCGGCAACGGAGCCATGGCCCGTCCCAAGGGCTCAATCCAAGGCTCAACCCGCCCCAAGCGACCGTTTCTGAGCAGCACGCCGGGCGTGGCCCTGCTTGCCACGCTGGCCTGCCTGCTGTGGGGCAGCGCGTTTCCCAGCGTAAAGATTGGCTACCAGCTGTTTGGCATCAGCAGCGCCGACACCGCGTCGCAGATCCTCTTTGCGGGCACGCGCTTCACGCTGTCCGGCCTGGGCGTCATCCTGATCATGAGCCTGGTGCGTCGGAAGCCCATGCGGCCGTCCAGCTCGGACATAGTCCCCGCCATCGTGCTTTCCCTGTTCCAGACCACGCTGCAGTACGCCCTGTTCTACCCCGGCCTCAGCCACGCGTCCGGCGTGGGCAGCTCCATCGTCGAGGCCACGAACACGTTCTTCTGCATCCTGGTGGCGTCGCTCATTTTCAGGCTGGAACGCCTGACCGCGCGCAAGCTCATCGGCTGCGCCGTGGGCTTTTTGGGCGTGGCGGCGGTCTCGCTGTCGAGCGGCGGCACGGCCACCTTCACCTTCGCGGGCGAGGGCGTGGTGCTGCTGTCCACCATCGCGGCGGCAACCTCCTCCAGCCTGATCCAGATCTTCTCGCGCAAGGGACATGACTCGGTGCTGCTGTCGGGCTGGCAGTTCCTCATAGGCGGCCTCACCCTGTCCGCCATGGGGCTTCTGGGCGGCGGTTCGCTACACCCCTCCACGCCGGGGGCATTGGCGCTCCTGGGCTACCTGGCATTCATCTCGGCGGCGGCTTACTCCATCTGGGCGGTCCTCCTGGCCCACAACCCGGTGTCGCGCGTCAGCATCTTTGGCTTTACGAACCCGGTGTTCGGCGCCATCCTCTCGGCCCTGCTGCTGGGCGAGACGAACGTGGTGTCGCCCTGGATGGCGGTCTTTGCCCTGGGCATGGCCAGCGCGGGCATCATCATCGTGAACTGGACGCCAAACGTGACCCCAGGCTCCAGCGCCGCAGCGACCGACGAGGGCGTCGGTACCGCACGCCAGTCCGCGTGTCCCTCGGTGCAAACAGCCGCAGAGGGCGACGCCCGACAGGCCACCTCGTAGGCTCATTGTCGCGCCCCGCACTGCAGGCATAGCGCTACAAGTACCAGCACTTGGTATGTACGCGACGCTCGACCAGTCACCTCTGGCCGAGCGTTTTTTATATGTCGGCGAGGAAAACCATCTTGTGCTCGCCTCAAAACCTGCGTGAAACCTTCGGATGATAGCGTGTGCGCATAAGCTAGGCGGACGAAGCCAGACCAGCGCAGAAGGCATCGGGCCCAATGGGTCCGCGGGGGCCTCCGCTCCCCACTCGCAGAAGCCTGTGCACCCGGCTCGTCCAAAAGAGATGGGATCGCCTGATGGAACGAGTGCTCTACACCCGGCACAGCGAGCACCTGGACAAGGACATGGACGTCCTGTGCTATGGCGACGCCGGTTACCCTTTGGTGGTGTTTCCGACCCAGAACGCGAACTGCGACGAATGGGAGGACTTCGGCATGGTGGCCGAGCTGTCCAAGCTCATCGACGCCGGCCGCATCAGGCTGTTCTGCGTCGACACCGTGGACTCGGAGTCCTGGTACGCCAAGTCGGCAAACAAGGACGAGCGTGCCGCCAGGCAGGAGTCCTACTACCACTATGTCTGCGACGAGGTCGTGCCCATGGTGCACGAGGTCTGCGGCAACGACGTGCGCCCCCTGGCGTGCGGAACCAGCCTGGGAGCCACCCACGCCGCCATCGTGGCGCTGCGTAGGCCCGACCTGTTTGAGGGGTGCATCGCGCTGTCTGGCGTATATCGCACCAGCTACTACTTTGGCGACTGGATGAGTCCAACCCTCTACGACAACGACATCACGGCCTTCCTCAGCAACATGGAGCCCACGCATCCCTACGTCAACCTGTACAACGAGCGAGAGCTTGTGTTCTGCGTCGGCCAGGGCTCCTGGGAGCAGGACGCCGTAGCGGATCTGCGCGTCCTCAGCGAGGAGTTCGACCGCCTAGGCGTCAGCGCCTGGTGCGACTTCTGGGGCTTCGACGTCAGCCACGACTGGCCTTGGTGGAAAAAGCAGATGGACTACTTCCTGCCCATTGCGCTGGACGACATCGCAAAGCAGGAGGACAGCCAGTCCGCCCCAAAGCCCTCGCAAAAGGAGGCAGCGCAGCAGAAGCGCAAGGCAAACCTGGAACGCCTGGCCAAGGCCGGTGACGGTCGCAGCGACGAATGCGCCACGGTGAAGCCCGACGCACAGCACGGAGGCCGCAGGGGGTCGCACTCGACGAAGCCTGAGGAGGATCCCGCGCCGAAGTCGCGCAAGGCCGCAGCCGTCCGTGCCGCCGCGGCATCCAATCCGAAGTCGCGCTCGAAGGCTGCCGCGGGCGTCGCTCGCTCCCGAGCGCGCCGCAGCAGGTAGGCTACGGCAAACAAGGCAGGCTGCGGCAAGCCGCCGCGTTGAAACGCGCCCGGACCCGCTGGGGTCCGGGCGCGCCTTTTAGCACTTCTCGCCGTGTGTCACGCGCTCGTCTTTGATGGCTACGGGCGCTCGGGCTAGCCCGCTACGGCCTACGCCCCTGACGCGGAGCTTCCGCCCCTCTTTGAACGGCGGCGTCTCGTAGCGGACGAGGGCTTCTTTGCCGGGTACAGGCTCTTGTCGTTCGCCATGCTGTCCAGGGTATCGGCAACGCGCTTCTTTCCCTTGGTGCTCATGTCGTGGACCAGCGTATAGACGTGCTCCTCGTAGATGTCCATCCGCGGCAGCGTGAGCTCCCCCTCATAGCCCAGCAGGTCGTTTGGGGTGCAACCCAGGTAGCGGCAGATCCGCACGATGTAGTTTGAGTTGATGGGATGCACGCCGCGCTCCCAGTTGCTGACCGCGCCGCCGGACAGGCCCACCAGCGCACCTATTTCCGCCTGGCTCTTGTGCGCCAGCATCCGAATCTCACGCAGCCTGATGGCGCAACCGTCCTCAGGATTCTGCCCGTCCGCCGACACGGCAGTCTCTTGCTCTGGCTCCTGGTCCTGGCGTGGCTTTCCGTTGCTCGCAGACGCGGGCTGCATTCTGCCGCCCTCCGACGCCACGGGGTCTGCGGGTGCGCTCGAACTGGACGAATGCGCCTCCGAGCCATCCGCCGCGTCTGCCGTGACGTCCCGGGCCACCTTGCGCCTCGTCGCGCGCTTCCTTGCCTTGCCCTTGGCGCCGGCAGTCGATTCGATGGAATCACCCAAGACGCGAGCCCGCTCCTCGGCCTTCCCCATTTCGTCGGCGCCCATAAGCCTCCCCGCGGCAGCAAATCGAGTCCTCCCGGCACAGCCGCGCCGGACCGCCAGCTATATGCCAAAAGGACAATTCGCTCATGGCGGCGGATGCTATGTTCGTTCGCTCCGCGGAAATCGTCTCTACGCTGCGTTGAGTTTTGGCAAAACTGTGCAAAGTTCTACGCTGCGTTGAGTTCCGGAACAAGTTTCCTCGCTCCCGGGCCATCCCCACAACTGAGCTATGCTATCCAGAACCCGCTATCTTCGACCGTCGGAGGGGCAATCATGGAATACCAGGTGGGCATCGGAACGCGCGTGGAGTCGTTCGAGCTTCCGGAACAAGACGTCATCGAGGTTATGCACGCGAACGACGTCGAGTTCGAGCAGACGGGTCAGACCGTGGTGGCGCAGTCCCTGCGCCACCCCATAGGGACCCCGCAGCTGCGCGAGCTGGTGCACCCCGGGCAAAGCGTCTGCATCATCACGAGCGACGTGACGCGCCCTCTGCCCACGGCCACCGTGCTGCCCCCCGTGATGGACGAGCTCCATGCGGCGGGCATGCGAGACGAGGACGTGCTTTTGGCGATTGCCCTGGGCAGCCACCGTCCCCAGACCCAGGAGGAGCTGCGGCACATCATGGGCGCCTACTACGGAAGGCTGCACGTGCTGAACGGCGACTCGAAGGGCCTGGTGCACTACGGCCGCACCAGTCACGGCACCCCCGTGGACATCCTGGAGGAGGTGGCCCATGCGGACGTGCGCGTGGCGCTGGGAAACGTGGAGTATCACTACTTCGCGGGCTACTCAGGCGGCGCAAAGGCCATCATGCCAGGTGTCAGCACGTTCGGGGCCATACAGGCCAACCACTCGCTGATGGTGGACCCCGCCGCTCATGCCGGCAACAGCGAGAGCCCCGTGCGCCTGGACCTGGAGGAGGCCTGCGGCATGGTGGGCCTGGACTTCATCGTGAACGTGGTGCTGGACGAGCAAAAGCGCGTCGTGTATAGCGCCTGCGGCGACTTCGTCAAGGCGCAAAGGGACGCCTGCGTCCAGCTGGACCGCCTGTATGGCTGCCCGCTGCACGAGCGGGCGGACATCGTGGTGGTCAGCCAGGGCGGTGCGCCGAAGGACCTGAACCTATACCAGCTGCAGAAGGCGCTGGACAACGCGAAGCACCCCATCAAGGACGGCGGCGTCATCGTCCTGGTGGGCTCATGCGCCGAGGGCCTGGGCCAGTCCACGTTCGAGCGCTGGATGCTGGAGGCGTCCAGCCCCGACGACGTGGTGGAGCACCTGCACCGCCAGTTCCAGCTGGGCGGGCACAAGGCCGCCGCGGTGGCGCAGATACTCCAGCGCGCCGACGTGTACCTGGTGTCTGACATGCCGGACGACCTGGTGCGCAACTGCTTCATGACGCCGTTTGCCCACGTGCAGGACGCCGTGGACGCCGCCATGGCGCAGCAGCGGCAGAAGCTGGGCCACGAGCCGCGCGTGCTCATAATGCCCCACGGCGGCAGCACCCTGCCGCTGTTGCAGCTGTAGAAGGCCCTACAGCACGTGCTCGGTGCGGGCGATGATGTCGTTCTGGATCTGCTTTGACAGCTCCACGAACATGGCCGAGTAGCCCGCCACGCGCACCACCAGGTCGGCATGCCGCTCGGGGTGCTTCTGCGCGTCAATTAGAGTGTCTCGGCTGACGACGTTGAACTGAATGTGCTGCACGTCCAGCCTGCAGAACGCCCGCAGGTAGTCCTCCAGCTTTCTAAGGCCCGCCTCGCCCGCCAGGGTGGCCGGCGAGAACTTCACGTTCAGCAGGCTGCCGTTGGAGTCCAGGACGTTCTCCAGCTTTGACACCGACAGCAGGCTGGCGGTGGGACCGTGCTTGTCGCGCCCCACCATGGGCGACAGGCCGCCGTCCGCCAGCTGCTCGCCGGCATGGCGGCCGTCTGGGCTGGCGCCCACGGCCGCGCCCAGTGGGATGTGGGCCGACACGGTGTAGCTGCCGGGCTGGAAGTGACCGCCGCGCGGGTTCTGGTACTTCTGGACCGCCTGGCCGTAGTAGGCCAGGAAGTGCCTGCCCAGGCTGTCGACCTCGTCCACGTCGTTTCCGTACTTGGGGTAGCGATTCACCAGGCGCTGGCGCAGGGCCTCGTCCCCCGGGCCGGACCAGTCGCGGTGCAGCGCGGCCAGGAGGTCCTGGTAGCCGATGGCATGCTCCTGGAACACGGCGCGGTTGATGACCTCGAGCGAGTCGGCCAGGTTTGCCGTGCCGACGCCCTGGACGCCCGATGGGTTGTAGCGCGCGCCGCCTGACGTGATGTCGCGACCGTGCTCCAGCGAGTCGTGCACCAGGGTGGACAAAAGCGGCGTCGGACTGGTGGCCCTGTGCGCCAGGTCGCAGGTGTTGCAGCCCTGCGCCATAAGGCCGACGTAGTGGTCGATGGTGTGCTCGAGCGAATGGCACAGGCCTTGGAAGTCAGGCCAGCCCTCGGGGTGGGAGTCCAGGGTGATCTCCAGGCACTTCATCATGTTGAACATGCTGATGTCGTGCAGGCCGTACATGCGACCGGGGATGGACAGCTCCACGCAGCCCACCACCGCGTAGTCGCGCGCGTCCTCCAGGCTGACGCCACGGTTGACGAAGGCGGGAACGTTCACCTGGTCGTTGAACACCTGGGGCAGGCCGTCGCCCAGACGGATGACCTCGCAGGCCTTGTGCAGCAGGCGCTCGGGCGTATGGGCGTGCAGGCGCAGCGACAGGTTGGGCTGGGGCAGCCGCGTGTCGTTCTGCAGGTCCAGCAGCAGCAGCGACAGCTCGTTCGAGGCGTCGTTGCCCTGGACGTCGACGCCTCCCACCACCAGGTTGTAGCCGGTGGGGAAGCCGCCAAAGAACCGTGCGCTCTCGGTGGAGCGCAGGAACACGACGGTGTTGGTCTTTAGGTAGAAGCACTGCAGCAGCTCGCGCAGGAAGGCGTCGCTTTGGCCCTGATGCACACTGGCGCGGTAGTAGGGCAGCAGGTACTGGTCCATGCGGCCCAGCGATATGGAGCTGGCGTTGCTCTCGTGCTGCAGCGCCACGCACAGGATCCAAACCAGCTGCAGCGCGTCGTAGAGGTCGCGCGCGGGCTGCGTGGCCACGTGGTCCAGCACCTGCGCCATGCACTCGAGCTCGCCCCTCCGCTGGTCGCTGACGCCGTCTAGCAGCATGCGCTGCCGCACGAAGCCGGCATAGCGCCTGACGTAGTCCTGGAGACCCTCCAGACACAGGACGGACGCGCGATAGAAGTCGTTGCTCGGGTCCGCCGAGGCAAGGTCCCTCACGTGCCGCGTGATGGCCCCCAGCCCCTGGCTCAGCACCAGCTGATAGTCGGGGATGATGTGGCCCTGCCCCTTGTCGGTCTGGGCGACGGCGAACACCTTGCTGGCCTGGGCCTGCTTCACCACGGGATCCAGATGCGCGTTGTACCAGTCGTTCAGCGAGCGGCCGCTCCAGTACGGTGCCAGCTCGTTGCGGTAGAAGTCCTTGTCCTCCTGGCTCATCTGGAACTGGTCCTGCGGGCGCGTGGGGAACTGGTCCAGCTCGTCCAGGATCCAGTACGGACTCATCTCGGGCGAGACGACGCCGGCGCGCGGCGTGGCCGTGCGGTTGCCGGCCAGAAGGTCGTAGTCGTCCAGGACCAGCCGGTGGTTCCGCAGCACGTGGACGAAGGCCTTCGCGCGCCGGATGATGGCGGGCTCCCCCTGCGTCTGCTGATAGCTCTGCATGTACAGCGTGGCGCGCTCCAGGTCCACCTGACGCGGATGGCTGAACAGTTCGTCCTTGATGTGGCGAGTCCTCTGGGTAAGCATGCGGCCCTCCCGACTACAATTCGTTTGTCTGCAGTATAGCGCGTTTGTTCCTGTTTTCTATTGTTTTATCGAAATTCCCCCACAAATCTGCGGTGCTCTTCTTGTCGAATCTTGCACCACTTTGGCAAAGGCGCGTCTTTGGGCGATAATGAGAGGAAACGATTGGGGGGTGCATGTTTCGAACGGAGCGCCAGGACGCCATCCTGGAACGCCTGAGGTCGGACGGCAGCGTAAAGACTCTGCAGCTAGCCAGCGCCTTTGGCGTCAGCGAGGACAGCATTCGCAAGGACCTGCAGCAGCTGGCTGCCGAGGGCAGGCTCAGACGCGTCTACGGAGGCGCCATCCCCAGCCAGACGTCCGCAAAGCGCCTGGTCACGGCACGCACGGACGACCAGCGCTCCCAAAAGCTGGAAATCGCAAAGAAGGCCTACGAGCTCATAGAGCAGAACACGACCGTGTTTCTGGACAGCGCATCCACGAACCTGTACCTGGCAGACCTGCTGGCGCACGGCTCCAAGCGCATAGTGGTGGTCTCGAACATGTTTGAGGTGCTGAAGCGCGTGGCCGCCGGACCAAAGATCCAGGCGCAGTGCCTGCCCGGAACCGTCAGCGCCGAGCTGAACGGCGTCGTCGGGTCCGCCACCACAAAGATGCTGGAGCGCATGAGATTTGACGTCGCCTTCATAGGCGCGCTGTGCGTGGATCTGGATTCGGACGCCGTGACTACCTTCGACATAGAGGACGGCACCGTGAAGCAGACCGTGCTGGCCTCTGCCGAGCGCTCCTACGTGATGGCCGACTCCCACAAGTTCGTGCAGCGGGGCGGCTACCGCTATGCCCACGTGTCCGACTTCACCGGCATCGTGACCGACGCCGCCGGAGCAGCAAACCGCGAGGCCGTCGAGAACCTGGGCGTGGCGCTGCTGTAGCGTGCCCGCGAGCGCCTGCAGCAGCCATCGCTTCGAAGCAAGGCCGAATGCCCCCGACTCCCTGGGCTCTGATACCCCGGCTTGGCGATGCTTAGAAATAGCGCCCCCGCGCATCGTTGCGCGGGGGCGTCGCTGTTAGCGCGCCGCTTTCTAGGCCTGGAACGTGGTGCGGCCGAAGGCGTCCTTCCAGGCGCTGGTGAACTCGTCCACGGCAATCTGCGTGCCGGGATGGTCGACCATGGCCTGCACCACCGCGGGAGGCACGGTGACGGAGGCAACGCCCTCCAGTACCAGCTCGTGCACCTGGCTGGTGTTCTTGAAGCTGGCGGCGCACACCTTCGAGGGAAGGTCGTGGTACTCCAGCATCTGCTGCAGCTCGCGCACGGCCTGGACGCCGTCACCGTAGTTGCACATGCGGTTGACGTAGGGAGCCAGGTAGTCGGCACCGTTCATGGCGGCGAGGAATGCCTGGTCGGCGCTGTAGATGGCGGTGGCCAGCACCTTCAGGCCCTCGGCCTTTGCCGCCTTGATGGCACGCAGGCCCTCGTGCGTCACGGGAATCTTCACGTACATGTTCGGGCGCAGGCCGCAGATGTGGCGCGCCTCGTCCATGATGCCGTCGAAGTCGGTGGCGACGACCTGCATGAACATCTTTTGCTGGGAATCCAGCACTGCGTTCATCTGCTGGAACACCTCCTCGGGGGTCTTCCCCGAGCGCGTGATGATGGTGGGGTTCGTGGTAACGCCGGCAATGGTCAGGTACCCGGAGAGCTCCTGTACCGCCTTCGCATCCGCAGTGTCCAAAAAGAGTTCCATGAGCAGCGTCCTTCCCGCTTTGGGTCGTGGCGACGTGCCAAAGGCGCGGGCCGATGATCTGACTTGCTGGCATCTATACTATCCTGATTGTTCCCGTTTGCAAGCGTTTCTTCTTATTTGTCGAAATTCACAGGAGCCGGAGGGGGCCGCAGAGAGTGGTGCGACGCCCGCAAAAGCCCCCAGCCACGAAACAAAGGGTTTACGCAACGGGGGTTGCGGTGCGCGACGTCGCGGGCGTATAGTGCACGGCAACGAGAGAGAAGCCGCCCCTCCCCGGGTGGCCCAAAGGCAGAGAGGAGCGCCACTCATGATTCGCAACGCAGTCAACTTCAGCATGTCCATGAACTGGTGGTGGCGCGATTCGCAAGCGGTCGGTCGATCGTGAGTCTCTCGCGCCATCTTTTTTTGCGTGCATAGAGGGCTCCCGGTTTGACCGGGGGCCCTTTTTCTTGTGCCGCGACACCCCAGCAAGACCCCACCCCATTCAACCTCATCCCATCCAACCCACCCAAAGCAACGCGTCAACCAAGCGGCCGGAGCCTCCGGCCAGAAAGGAACCAACCATGTCCGAGAACACCCAGCAGGCCCGCACCGTCGCCACCTCCGATCACGGCAAGCTCGACGTGAGGGCACTCGTCCTTCTGGCCGTGCTTCTGGCCGCAGGCTTCATCCTGGACTTCACCGTGGGCAAGGCCATCACGGGAGCCACGGGCGGCGTCATCTGTCCCGAGTTCATCATCTCGGCGTTCTGCCTGACCATTCTGGTCGTGCGCCCCAATGCGGGGCAGGCCCTGGTCATCGGCCTCATCTCCGCGGCGGTCATCCAGCTGACCACCTCGTCGCCCTTCATCGACTTTGCCGCCGAGAGCGTGGCCGCCATGCTGATGGCAGGCATCGTGGCCGTCGGCATGCGCCCGGGCTCGAACGGTCGCGCCAAGGCACTGGTGCCCTGCATCGGCACGTTCGTGACCACCGTGGTCTCCGGCGTCATCTTCATGCTGATAAAGATCGCCATGGTG
>JAQXQO010000070.1 GCA_029101205.1 Coriobacteriales bacterium
CTGCCCACCTTGCACCAAGAGGTGCAGACTGACCGGATGTGGGTACCCAGGCCCCCGGACTCTGCACCTCCCGATGGCCCACGTGGGGGACGTCACCTCTTCTACCTGGGCTTTTGCAAGAAGGGCATTTCGTGCCGGTGCAGACTCGCCAGGTGCGGGCGCCCAGACCTGCCCACCTTGCACCAAGAGGTGCAGACTAACCGGATGTGGGTACCCAGACCTCCGGACTCTGCACCCCCCGTGCACTCGCAGCGGATACAGATATCCGTACCAGAGTCGATACACGAGATGCCCTACAACCGACGACCCACGGCGAAGAAATTTGTTTGTGCCATCTGCCACGGGGAAATTAGAAGCACCTAGAAGTTGGAAGCATCTAAAAGGGTGGACTGCAAAGGATGGGCCGCGCAACAAGAGCGCGCGAAAGGCGTGGCAGTTCGTTCGTAAGGTGTTTCTCTCCAAAGAAAAGCCCGACGTGCCGCTGCGCTTTCGCAGCAAACACGCCGGGTGTCAAGCTATTGAAATCGTGCCAGCTGGCCGCTCTCGCCAGGAATCGTCCGACCAGCTACGCCTGTCAGCCGCTGGCCGCGCCCGCCAGGCCTACTCGTTCTTCAGCTGGTCGGCGATGGCCAGGATGAAGTCCTCGGTGTTCAGCTTGACCGGGTTCGGCAGCGTGGTGATGCGCGCCAGATCGCCTGTCATGCGGCCGCTCTCGATGGTGTGGATGGTGGCCACCTCCAGCTTGTCGGCAAAGTTGACCAGGTCGGGCAGGTCGTCCAGCTGGCCGCGCTTGCGCAGGGCGCCGGTCCAGGCAAAGATCGTGGCCACCGAGTTGGTCGAGGTCTCCTCGCCCTTGAGGTACTTGTAGTAGTGGCGCTGCACGGTGCCGTGCGCAGCCTCGTACTCGTAGTAGCCGTGTGGGCTCACCAGCACGGAGGTCATCATGGCCAGGCTGCCGAACGCGCTGGACAGCATGTCGCTCATCACGTCGCCATCGTAGTTCTTGCATGCCCAGATGAAGCCGCCCTCGCTCTTCATCACACGTGCCACAGCGTCGTCGATCAGCGTGTAGAAGTACGTGATGCCGGCTTCCTCGAACTTGGCCTTGTACTCGTCCTGATACATCTGGGCAAAGATGTCCTTGAAGCGATGGTCGTACTTCTTCGAGATGGTGTCCTTCGTGGCGAACCACAGGTCCTGGTGCGTGGCCAGCGCGTACTCGAAGCAGCTGCGCGCGAAGCTCGAGATGGAGCTGTCCAGGTTGTGGATGCCCTGGATGACGCCGGGACCCTCGAAGTGGTGGATCAGCGCCCTGGTCTCCGAGCCATCCTCGGCGGTGTAGACCAGCTCGGCGCGACCGGGGCCGGGCACGCGGATCTCGGCGTTCTTGTACACGTCACCGTAGGCGTGACGGGCGATGGTGATGGGCTTCTTCCAGTTGCGCACCACGGGCTCGATGCCCTTCACGATGATGGGAGCACGGAACACGGTGCCGTCCAGCATGGCGCGGATGGTGCCGTTGGGGCTCTTCCACATCTGGCTGAGGTCGTACTCCTTCACGCGCGCGGCGTTCGGGGTGATGGTGGCGCACTTCACGGCCACGCCGTACTTCTTCGTCGCCTCGGCGGAATCCACCGTGACCTGGTCCTGGGTCTTCTCGCGGTTCTTGAGGCCCAGGTCGTAGTACTCGGTCTTCAGGTCGACGAACGGGCAGATGAGATCGTCCTTGATCATCTGCCACATGATGCGCGTCATCTAGTCGCCGTCCATCTCGACCAGCGGCGTCTTCATCTGGATCTTTGCCACGCGTTCCTCCTCAAACGGGGTCGACTGCAAGGGACCCACCCGACCGCGGATGCATCCCGTCGCAGCTCCATAGCTGCAAGCCCAACGCCACGGACCTGGCCCGCAGGCACGGCCCATAGCAAGGTGCCCCCTGGCAAAACCGCCAGAGGGCACGTTTCGCTGCTCGTTACAGTCTACAGAACCTGCGCCCGTCCGCGCCACTTCCCCACGCTTTGGACTCCGAACTGTAAACGACGATGCCACTCGCTACGCGAACGCGCGGCGCAGGGCCACGCGGCTCTTCTCGTCCGTGAAGGCCAGCACGTGGTCGCCCTCGCACAGACCGGTGCCGCCGCGCGGGACGATGATGTCGCCGTCGCGGTCGATGGCGATGAGCACCGTCTGGTCCGGCAGGTCCAGCTGGCCGATGCTCTTGCCGATGGCCTGAGAGTTCGGGCGCACCTCCACCTGCACCAGCGCGTGGTTGTCCTTGCCCAGGCGCATGATGGTGAACACGTCCTCGATGTCCAGGCCCTCCTGCACGGAGCGGGCGATAAGATCCGCCTGGTTGATGCCCACGTCCACGCCCATGGACTCGTTGAACATCCAGGAGTTGCGCGGGTTGTTCACGCGGGCCACGACGCGCGGCACCTGGTACTCCATCTTTGCCAGGGTGGAGACCACCAGGTTCACCTCGTCGGTGCCGGTGGCGGCTATGACCACGTCGGCCTTGTGGACGCCGGCCTTCTCGAGCACCTTCGGGCTGGTACCGCTGCCCCAGATGACCTCAAGGTCGGGGTTGGCCGCCTGCAGGCGCTGCGCCACGGGCTTCCTGTTTTCGATGACCACGACCGAGGTCTTGCCGTCCTTCAGAAGCGGCACCAGATAGGAGCCGGTCTTGCCGCCTCCCACGATAATGATCTGCATGGTCTCCTCCTACTTGCTCTTGCCGAGCATGTACGCGAACTTCTCCATGGCACTGGCAGCCACAGCGGCGTACACCACGTCGCCGTGGCCCAGGACGGTGCCCTGCGTCGGGATGTACGTCACGTTGTCGTGCGAGACGGCCACCACGTTGACCTCGCCCAGGGCGGATATCTCGCGCACGGCGTGGCCCTCCAGCATGGGCGGCACGTCGGCGCGCACGATCTGCACCTCGCCGGTGCCCACCTGGTAGACCGAGTCCTGCTGGTTGTAGGTCAGGAGCTCGCAGGCGCGGCGCACGCCCCAGTCGGTGGTCGAGATGGTCTGTATGCCCAGCCTGCGATAGGTCTCGGCCTTCGTCACGTCGTACATGCGGGCGATGACGCGCGGCACGCGGTAGGCGTCGCGGGCAATGCGGGCAATCACGATGTTTGCCTCGTCGGACGTGGTGCACGACACCACGGCCTCCGCGCGGTCGATGCCCGCCTGCGCCAGGACGTCGCGGTCGAAGCCCACGCCCACGACCTTGCGGCCGCCAAAGCCCTCGCCCAGGTCCTCGAACTTCTGGGGGTCCTGGTCTATGGCGCACACGTCGTTTCCCCTGCGGTCCAGCTTGCGGGCCAGGCCACAGCCCATGCGCCCCAGTCCCACTACGATCACGTTCATGATGTCCTACCTTTCGCTCGGCGCGTCCGCCTGACGGGCGCCGTTGACGTCTATATGATGCATCCTGCGCACGATGGCCTTGCGGCCCTCCTCCAGAAGCACCACCACGGGCGGCAGAAGCACCAGGAAGAGGTAGTCAGCCGGACCAAGCGGGCACGTGTGGAAGACGAACTGCAGCGGGGGCAGCAGCGTAATCAGCACGATGATGGCCAGCTCGAACAGGATGCCCTTGTTGATGGCAGGGTTCGAGAAGAGCCCCACGCTGAACACCGAGGCGTTCTCGGTCCTGCAGTTCATGACCTCGCCTATCTGCGAGAACACGATGGCGGCCAGCGCCATGGTCGTGGCGCGCACGTACACGGGGTCCAGGTCGGCGCCCACACCGAACATCGTCTGGCCCAGCGTCCAGCCTCCCTGAATCTGGGCAAAGAAGAACGCGCCAAGGGAGGCCAGCGCGCCCAGGATGCCGTACCACAGGAACGCCTTGCGCATGACGTGGCCGTTCAGCAGCGGCTCGTTCGGGTCGCGCGGGGGCTGGTTCATCACGTTGGCCTCAGGAGGCTCGGTGCCCAGGCCCAGCGCCGGGAACATGTCGGTTCCCAGGTCGATGGTCAGAATCTGCATCGTGGTCAGCGGCAGGGGGATCGCGCCGCCCGAGAAGAGGTACACCGCGGACGGGATGGCCTCGGGGACGTTCGAGTTCAGGATGTACAGCATGAACTTCCTGATGTTGGCGTAGACCGCGCGGCCCTCCTCGATGGCATGCACGATGGAGGCGAAGTTGTCGTCGGTCAGGATCATGTCCGCGGCCTCCTTGGCCACGTCCGTGCCCGTGATGCCCATGGCGACGCCGATGTCGGCCTTCTTCAGGGCCGGAGAGTCGTTCACGCCGTCACCGGTGACGGCCACGATCTCGCCCATCTGCTGCAGGTTCTCGACCACGCGCAGCTTCTGCTCGGGTGCCATGCGGGCAAAGACGACCTCGCCCTTCAGCGCGCGCTTCAACTCCTCGTCGGAGGTCTTCTCCAGCTCGACGCCCGAGAACACCTTCGGGTGGGCGCCCTTCACGATGCCGATCTTTCGCGCGATGGACACGGCGGTCAGGCCATAGTCGCCGGTGATCATGATGACGCGGATGCCGGCGCGACGGCACTCGGCCACGGCGGCTGCCACCTCGGGACGAGGAGGATCCTGCATGACCTCCAGACCCACGAACGTCAGGTCGTGCTCGATGTTGTCGGGCGTGTAGTCGCTCATGGACGCGGGAAGGCTGTCGTCGTCGCGACGCAGCGGGCGGTAGGCCACCGCCAGCACGCGCAGGCCGTCCTCGGCGTACTTGTCGTTCGCGTTCATAATCTGGCTGCGAAGCGAGTCGCTCATGGGCACGACCTCGCCGTTCACGCGGGCGTTCGTGCTCAGGCGCACGACCTCGTTCGGGGCGCCCTTGCACACGGCAACCCTCGTGGCGCCGTCCAGGGGGTGCTCCAGCTGATGGATGGTCGACATGCGCTTGCGACGGCTCTCGAAGGGCAGCTCGCGCACGCGCGGCGCGTGGCGCTCCACGTCCTTCAGGTCAAGGCCGGCCTTCTGAGCGCTCACCAGCAGGCAGGCCTCCGTGGGGTCGCCCAGCACGGTGTAGCGGCCACCCTCCTTCTGGGGGGCCAGCAGGCGCGCGTTGGAGCACAGGGCGCCTCCCGCCACCAGCAGGCTCAGGTCATCGTCGTCAGCCGCCTCGTACGTGCGGCCGTCGGACTGGACCTTGCCCTTGGGGGCATAGCCCACGCCCGTGACCTCGTACTCGCGGGCCAGGGTCCACAGGTGGTTCACCGTCATCTCGTTCTGCGTCAGGGTGCCGGTCTTGTCGGTGCAGATGACGCTGGTGGAGCCCAGGGCCTCAACCGAGGAGAGCTTCTTTACCAGGGCGTTCCTCTTGCTCATGCGCTGCACGGCCATGGCCAGAGACAGCGTGACCGTGGGCAGCAGGCCCTCGGGAATGAAGGCCACGACCATGCCCAGGGCAAAGATGAACGACTCCGCCAGGCGGTTGTGCACGAAGAACACGTCCAGCACGAAGAAGATGACGCCCATCATCAGGGCAAAGAGGGTGACCTGCTTCGTCAGGTGGTCCAGCTGCTTCTGCAGCGGGCTCTCCTGCTCGCCCATGTTCTGTGTCAGGCTGGCAATCTTGCCGAACTCGGTCGACATGCCGATGTTCGTCACGACCACGCGGCCGTTGCCCTCTGAGACGGACGTGCCGGCAAACACCAGGTTGGGCGTCTCGGCCTGAGTGAGGCCGTCCTCCAGCACCGCGTCCGAGGTCTTGCGCACGGGGTTGGACTCGCCCGTCAGCGTGGACTGGTCCACCTGCAGGTCGGAGGCGCGCACGACGCGGCCGTCGGCAGAGATCTTGTCGCCCTCCTCCAGCAGCATCACGTCGCCGGGGACCAGGTCCTCGGCCAGGATCTTTGCCTCCGAGCCGTCACGGATGACGTTGACGTAGGCGGGCAGCATCTTCTTCAGGGCCTCGGTGGCCTTGTCCGCCTGGTGCTCCTGCCAGTAGCTGAAGCAGCCGTTGATCACGTTGACCAGCCACACGGCCACGCCCAGCTCGGGCATCCCGGCCACAAAGGCTATGGCGCCGGCCACCCACAGCAGGATGGCCATCAGGTGGGTGAAGTTCTCCAGGAACACCAGGACCTGGGACTTCTTCTTTCCCGACTGGATCACGTTCTTTCCGTACTGACCCTGCCGCTGGGAGGCTTGCTCGGTGGTCAGCCCTCCCGGGGCCGAGTCCACCGCACAGAAGACCTTGTCACTGGTGAGCTTCTGTATCCCCTCAATGGTAGAGGAGGTCGTCTGAGTCGATTCCCTCAACGAAGGTCCCCCTTTCCGTGCCGAACCGTCGATACTTGCGCCTTCGCCGGTCGAGCAAGGCGTCGCGCGCCCACCAGGCCGTGCGCCCCCGCTCCGCTTCTGCGTCATGCTTCGCAAAGCATTCCGCAGACCGACGAAAGTCGTTCCAAAGACCAGGAGGAATCCTATCCGGCACGGGCGCGACGCACGCCAACGCCGTTCCTCGTTCCTGATTCAGCACGTTTCTGGCATAAAGAAGGGATAAAACGCGGATAAAAGCCGCATTAAAATCGCAGGTCACTGGGGCTACGACGCATTTATCCTGCTTTAGGCGGGCATTCCCGCCCGTCCACCACCATATGCGCCTTCAGAGGCGCGCAACGACCCATGAGGTCGCCAACGCAGCATCGGCGGAGTCGCCTCATGGAAAACGACCGAAAGTCCAACTTGTGGAGAGCTTTTTGCGACTCACCGAGTAGATCTTGGACCCGAAATTTGGCTTAATTTCAGATACCATCAGGAGCGGAGCTTCTATGAGCGCGGGTCAGGGCCAGCCGCGGCGTTCGGGTCCACGCTGATCATGCGGTACCCCACGCCCACGTGGGTCTGGATGTAGCGCGGATGAGCCGTGTCCTTCTCAATCTTCTTGCGCAGCATGCCCATGTAGACGCGCAGGCTGGCTAGGTCACCCTTTGGCGCGCCACCTTCTCGGCCCTGGTCGGAGCCTGCGTAGCTGGCATCGCCCCAGATCTGATCCAGGATGTACTGGTGCGTCAGCACCTTGCCCACGTTTCTGGACAGCAGGCACAGCAGCTTGTACTCGATGGGCGTCAGGTGCAGCTCTTCGCCCCCCAGGGTCACCACACCCGCGGCGTAGTCTATGCGCAGGTCGCCGTTCACGAAGACCTGCGACTGCTCCTGGGCGCCATCGGGGCGCTGGTAGCCCAGCCTGCGCAGGGTCGTGCGAATCCGCGCCAGGAGCTCTCCCACCGAGAAGGGCTTGGTCAGGTAGTCGTCCGCCCCGGCATCCAGGGTACGAATCTTGTCCTGGTCCTCGGCACGAGCGCTGACCACGATGATGGGCATCTGGGACCAGCTGCGGATGGCATGCACCACCTCTACGCCGTCGATGTCGGGCAAGCCCAGGTCCAGCAGCACGATATCGGGCGAGTCGGTAGCGGCGGCAGCGATGGCCGCACGACCCGTGGTAGCCACGAGCCTGCGGTACCCGTTCGCGTCCAAGGTCGTCACGATGAGGTTCCTGACCTCGGGATCGTCCTCCACCACCAGTATGGTTGCCTTTTGGACCACAGGCATGCTACTCCTCGCCTCCGGGAAGCTGGGCCGCCGGCAGTCTGAACCAGAACACGCTGCCCCGCGGCACGTTTGGGGTCATTCCGATGGTACCCCCATGCGCCTCCACGATGGACTTGCACAGGGACAGGCCCAGCCCCACGCTGCGGCGCCCGTCCGCCAGGCCCTTTCCCACGGTGTAGAAGGTCTCGAATATGCGGCCGCGGTCGGCCTCGGGCACGCCCGGCCCGTCGTCCGCCACGCTGACCACCACCCAGGGCCCGTCAGCGTGCGAGCTGATGCGGATGTGGGAGCCCTCCTGCGTGTGCGAGATGGCGTTGTTCACCAGGTTCACCACCACCTGCACCATCAGGCGGGCGTCCACGTTCACCAGCAGCATGTCCTTGGTGGGTTCCACGCTCAGCTGGTGCTGGGACACCTGCGGGCTCACGTGCCGCAGGGCCTCCTCCACGATGTCGTCCACCAGCTCGACGTCCTTGTTCAGCTGGACGGAGCCGTCCGAGATCTTCGTGATGGCCAGAAGGTTCTCGACCATGGACTCCAGCCAGCTGGCGTCCGAGCGGATGCCCGCCAGAAGCTGGGTGCGCTCCGCCGCGCCCATCGTATCTCCGCAGCTCAAAAGCACGTCGGCGTTGCCATAGATGGAGGTCAGCGGCGTGCGCAGGTCGTGGCTGATGGAACGCAGCAGGTTCGCGCGCAGCTGCTCGTCCTTCGCGCGCAGCTCGGCCTGCTCGCGTCTGCGCTGGGCCAGGTTGCGCTCCAGGACCAGCGAGCACTCCCCCAGCACTGCGTCGGCCACGTCGCGCTCTCCGGGCGAGAGGACCACCGGCCCCACCAGCACGCCCATGACTCCCTGGACCGAGTCGCCGCAGCGCAGCGGCAGATAGTATCCGCTGGCCGAGCCGAAGTCGGCGGTGCCCGCGCCTGCCGGCCTGCGATTCTCGAACGCCCTCATGGCAACCGCGCGCTCGATGGGCACGCCGGCGGCGTCGAGTGAGCTGCGCAGGCTGGTCACGTCTGAGGTGGCAACGGTGGAGGCTCCCGCTGATCCGGCAGCCACGGATGCGATGGCCCCCGGCCCAGCAGCCCTGGCACCAGCGGCCCCGGTAGCCCCGGCCCTGGCAGCTCCGGCAGCCCCAGCCCCGACAGGCCCAGCGTCGGTTCCGGAAGCCCCGGCCGCGCCTCCAATCCCCGCGCCGGCCCTGGCGGCATCCCCGGCTCCAGCGCTAGAGGACGAGAAGCGCGAACCTTGCACGAACATCGCAGCGGGTATCACCATGGGTCCAGCAGCCGCTCCATCGCCCGACATCTGCGGCCCCACCGGCACGACGGCGTACCACACGACCGTCCGCGCCAGGTAGCTCGAGAGGTGCGCCCCACAGGTCATCACGATGTCGTGCGGGTCGGTGCATGCCTCCAAGGCATGGTCCGTCTCCAGAAGGTCGCGCGCCAGGCGAGACGCCACCTCGGCCGTGCGCAGGTGTCTGCGCAGCTGCATGGCCAAGACGCTGGACACCAGCGCCACGACGCACATGACCGCAAACGAGCCAGGGTACTGGCTGCCGAATGCGTGCAGCGTATAGCGCGGATACGTAAAGAGGTAGTTGAACAGCACCACCGAAACGCCGGTGGCCAGGACGCAGTACCAGTGCCACGTGGTGAACAGCGCAATCAGCTGCACCGACAGCACGTACACGATGACCACGGGGACCTCGCCCAGGCCCGCCGCATCGAACGCAAAGCCCACAAGGGTCGCCGCCAACAGCGCGCCCACGCAAAAGAGCGCCTCCCCCACCTTCCTCGTGGAGGAGGTGTGGTCGGGCCACGCGAAGAGCGTCCTGGTTATGGCATCGACGCGTGCCACCAGCCGGGCGTACAGATTGGAGTCCGCGGCACGGTCCGGATCCGCGGCGTGAATCTCCGCCTCGGCGGCAGCTGCGGCGCGCGCGTCGACGGCCGTGTCGTCGAGCGCGCCGTTCTTCTTGCTATGGTCCTGGTCCTGGAGCATCTGCCGCATGAGCCTCCCACAACGCCTCGCCCATCAACCGCGTCCGAAAGACCACTATAAATAAGAAGCGCTCCCGAGGCCAAGGAATCGCAGGCCCGCATTGCAGCCCCATACGTGGGGCCATCGCATTGCCCACCACACGTCCAATCGCATGGTCCAGCATCTGAACTACCTTGCGAGTCCGTTTAGGTCTTACCCTTGAACGCGGAAACGCCAAGAAAGTCAGTGGGGGCGGCAGCCCAGCCCGACGCTAGCGTCGCGCGCGACCCCTGTGCCCCACCCGAGGGAGATCCAATGAGCAACTACCGCATGCTGGCCCTGGACATGGACGGAACCCTTCTGGACTCGCACAAGCGCGTACGACCGCAGACGGCGCAGGCGCTGCAGCAGCTGGCGCAATCCGGCACCGCCGTGGCCCTCTCGACCGGCCGCGGCCTCAGCGAGCTGGCAGACTACATGCCCGACCTGCCCTTCGTTCGCTATGGGTCCTTGATCAGCGGCAGCCTGACCATGGACTTCGGCCGCAGCCAGGCCATGGTCACGCACCCCATCCCCCAGCACGTGGTGCTGGGCCTGCTGGACGTGGCCCGCCAGAACGACGCCATGGTGCAGATCCTGACACCTCAGAGCTCCGTCACGCGCCAAGAGGACATCGACCACATGGCCGACGTGCACATGGAAATCTACCAGGACATGTACGACCGCACGTGCACGCGCACCACGGACTTCCATGAATTCGTGCTGTCCCACCCCAACGACGCGCTGAAGGTGAACCTTTACCACCACACGGTCGAGGAGCGCGAGAAGACCCTGCAGCAGCTGCAGGCTCACCCCATCGACGGCGTTGCTCTGACCTTGGCACGCGCCGAGACCACCTCGCTGGAGTGTACGCTGGGTGGGGTCAGCAAGGCCAGCGGCCTGCAGGAAATCAGCCGCCGTCTGGGCTTTTCCATGGAGCAGGTGGTCTGCGTGGGCGACGCCGCCAACGACGAAGAGGCCCTGCGCGCCTCCGGCTGCGCCGTTGCCATGGGCAACGCCACGCCCGAGGTAAAGCGAATCGCTGACCTGGTCGTCAGCGACAACGACCACGACGGCATCGTCGACGTCATCCAGCAGCTGTTCTAGCTGCGGCGATTCGCCGGGCACGAGCGGCGACGCCGCGCTCGGCCGGCATGCCCAAAGCCGACACCCGTGCCGCGGCCCCGGACCGAGCGCCCCGGACCGACGAGCCCGTGCCGAGCGCACTGGACCGAGCGGCCCCGGACCGACGAGCCCTGGGGCCCTACGCCTTTCTGAAGCACGTGGCCGTCATGCGTGCCACGTGCGTTCCCAGCTCGTCTGTCACGTCTACCGTATAGAATCCGATGGTACGCCCCTGCCGGTCGGCGCGCGCTTCGGCTATCAGCGTGCGGCCGCGCGCGGGGCTCATGAACTCGATGGTATTGCTGACCGAGACGCTGGGGTCGGTCCCCACCCCCGCCGCGATGCCCATGGCAAAGTCGGCCAGGGTAAACGTGGCACCGCCCATCACCAGACCGATGCCGTTCAGGTGGTCGGGCGTGATGTCAAACGAGCACCTGGCGTAGCCCGGGCCCACGTCCTCGACCCTGCATCCGCACTTCTTGGTCGAGAACCGGTCCAGCAGCGCGTCCGTACGCGCCTTCTGGCAGGCCGCCGCCAGCTCCTCATCCGAGAGTTCCATGTCGAAATCCCTTCTTGCCCCGATGCCCCGCTCTGCGCAGCCCCGCAATCGCAGCCGCGCGATCGACCGATCCGACCTCCTCCTCCGAGATTCTGCCGTCCGCCCTACAGGTCGCGGAAGTTGAACTGGCGACGGCCCTCGGCGAAGTCGGCCACTACGTCACCGTGTCCCACCAGGCGATACTTGTAGGTCTGCAGGCCGTCCAGCCCCACGGGGCCGCGCGCGTGCAGCTTTCCGGTGCTGATGCCCACCTCGGCGCCGAAGCCGTAGCGGTAGCCGTCGGCGAAGCGCGTGGAGCAGTTGCGATACACCCCCGCCGAGTCCACCATCTGCAAGAAGTACTCTGCGGTCTGGTCGTCCGCCGTCACGATGGCGTCCGTGTGGTGGGAGCCCCAGCGGTTGATGTGGTCCACCGCCTGCCGCACGTCGTCCACCAGGGCGCAGCTCATGATGTAGTCGCCGTACTCGGTGCCAAACTCGTCGTCGGACATCCGCTCGACGGCGGGGATACCCTCCACGTCACGCAGGATGTCGACCACCTCGGCTGTTCCGCGCAGGCGCGCGCCATGCTCGGCTAGACCGCGAGCCGCCTTGGGCAGAAACTCCTTCGCAATGGAGCGCTGCACCAGCAGAGTCTCGGCGGCGTTGCACACGGCCGGATACTGGGTCTTTGCGTCCACCACCACGCGCACCGCCATGTCCTGGTCGGCGGCGCCGTCCACGTACACGTGGCAGACGCCAGAGGAGTGGCCCATCACGGGGATGTGCGTGTGGTCCATGATGTAGCGCACGAACCCGTTGGAGCCGCGGGGAATCAGCAGGTCAACGTATGCGTCGCAGCCCAGGAGCTCGTCCACCTGGGCATGGGACTCGGCCAGTGCCAGGGCCGCCGGGTCGATGCCCGCCGAGACCGCCGCATCGTGGACCACTTGGAACAGCACGCGGTTCGTGTGGGCCGTCTCCTTGCCGCCCTTCAGGATGGCGCAGTTGCCGCTCTTTATGCACAGGGAGGCCACCTGCACCAGGGCGTCAGGGCGCGCCTCAAAGATAACGCCGATCACGCCGATGGGGCAGCTGACGCGCGTCAGCACGAGGCCCTCGTCCAGCTGGCGGTGCAGCGACACCTTGCCGATGGGGTCGGGCAGGCCCTGCAGGCCGCTCAGCTGTGCCAGGCTTTCCGCCATCTTCTTTTGGTCGTAGCGCAGGCGCTTCTGCACGGTGGGCGCGACGTCGTTCTGGCGCGCGGCCTCCAGGTCCAGCTGGTTTGCGGCAAAGATCTCGTTCGCGTGGTCCTGCAGGCCCTGGGCGATTGCGGCAAGCGCCGCGTTCCTTGCCCCCAGACTGGTCGCCGCCATGCGCGGGGCCACGAGCTTCATCTGGCGGGCCTGTTCAGTGATGGTAGAGGTAGGCATGTTGGCCTCCTAGGCAATCTTCCAATGAAACGCGCTCGGGTTGTCCCCCAAGGTCGTCTCCCCAAAGGGCGATTCCCAAAGGTCGTTCCCCCAAAGGTCGTTCCCTCAAAGCGGGCACCCACGAGCAATCGGCCTCAGGAAGTGCCTTGGCGAGCACTTCGGCATGTACCTCGCCTACCACTTCGCCAAGCGCTTCGGCAGGCACCTCGCTCGACACCTCGCCAAGCACTTCTCGAAATGCATTCGCCAGCAGCATAAGGTGCCGTTTTCAAGCGGCGCCGATACCGAGCGGCGACGTTACCAAGCGACATCGTTACAGTGTACCCACCTCCGAGGCATAAAACTGCACCTCACACCAAACGTTACCCGGTCGGCAACAAAATGCTACCGGATGTGCAGGCGAATCCGTGAACAAGCACTTCCGCGGTCAGGCATGCACCCCCGATTCGACCACTCCCGAACAGCTGAATGCCAAGGCCGCTGGTGCGAGCACCCACACCTGGCTTTTCCGCAGGCCTCTCTGCAGAAGTCGGACCTGTGAGCGCCCACCCCTGGGACTTTTGCAGGGA
>JAQXQO010000071.1 GCA_029101205.1 Coriobacteriales bacterium
AGAGTCGAAGTTCTTCGAGTTGCGATAGCTGGTGCACACCAGGTAGCCGGCGTCGAAGGCCTGGTTCATGATCTCTACGTAGTTGGGGGCGATGATGTTATCGGCGTCCATGATGAAGAACGCCTCGTACTTGTCGCCATACTCGTCCAGGATGCGGTTGAACGCGTAGTCCAGGACCCAGCTCTTGCCCTTGCGCACGAGGTCGTTGCGCTTCCAGGTGATGGCGCCGGCCTTCACGGCCTCCTCGTAGGTGTTGTCGGTGCAGGCGTCGGCCACGACGAAGCAGTCGATGAGCTCGCGCGGGTAGTCCTGCGTCAGGATGGCACGCACCAGGTTGCCGATGACGGGCTCCTCGTTGTGCGCGGCGATGACGAAGGCATAGCGATGGTTCTTCTTTGCCTTGGGCAGTACCACGTCGCCATGGCGCCAAACGCTGATGATGTAGACGAACTGGTAGAAATAGGCCAGCGTGAAGAACAGGAAGATGATCCCGTTGAAGATGACCATGGGCGTCAGGCCCATTCGGTTGAATGCAAGCACGTTGTTGCCTTTCTCCTTCGACTGGCGAGGCGCGTTCCGCACGGACGCCCCGCCGCGGCCCCGCAGTGGCTACTCCCCCAGCTGGGGGCAGATGTCCTGGCCGACGTCGGTGCGACCCATGGACGCACTCTGAATAGATTCTAGTACACCCAGCAGGTCTTCCGGCAGCCTGTCGGCCAGCTCGATGGTTTCTCCCGTGACGGGATGGTCAAAGCGCACGTGCCACGAGTGGAGGAACTGCCTGCGCAGTCCATGGTTCTGCAGGTCGTTGCCCCTGCCGTACAGCTGGTCGCCCACAACGGGGTGCCCTATGTGGCGCATGTGCACGCGAATCTGATGCGTGCGTCCCGTGTAGAGGTGGCACTCCAGAAGCGAGTAGCCGTCGTCGCGCCTGCCCGCCTCGAAGCGCTCCAGCGTGCGAAACGTCGTGATGGACTCGCGTGCCCCGGGGGCGTCGGTCACCATCATGCGCAGCCGGTCACGCGTCGAGCGGGCGATGCCGGTCTGAATGGTGCCCTCGTCTGGCGCAACGTAGCCATGAACCAAGACGATGTAGCGCCGGTCCAACACGCGCAGCCGGATGAGGTCCTGCAGGGCCTTCTGCGTGGCGTCGTCCTTTGCCGCCAGCATGAGTCCCGAGGTGTCCATGTCGAGCCTGTGCACGATGCCGGGGCGCTCGTCCCCCTGCAGGTGGCCCAGGTGCTCGTAGCCGCAGTGCGCAACGAGGGCATTCGCCAGAGTGTCGTTGACGTGACCGGGGGCGGGATGGCACACGAGCCCCGCCTGCTTCGAAAGCACGATGAGGTAGTCGTCCTCAAAGCGGATGTCCAGTGGGATGTCCGGGTTTGCGGCAATCTGCCCGGGCTCGGGGTCTGCCACGGGAACCCTGGCCCGCACGCGATCGCCCAGCATGACGCGCTCGGACTTGCTGGTGGCGGTCGTCGAGTTTATGGTGACGGCCCCCTCCTCTATCAGTCGCGCGCATGCGGACCTGGACGGGCAGTCCGTCTGAGACGCCAGAAACGCGTCCAGCCTCATGCCCTCGCAGCAGGGATCCACCAGCGCGTTCACCACGCGCACGCGACCCATCGAACCCAAGACAGAACCCTCCGTCACGCACATCCCCCTTCGGCAGTCAGGGTGCCGCGCACCAGGCGCCCAGCACCAGAGCCACAAAATCATTGGACCTTCGAGTCTAGCATGCCGCACCTGTGCCGGCACCATTCTGCACAAGCACACAAAAGCGGGGCCCCGGAACATCCGGAACCCCGCCAAGAAGCGCTATGTGTCCGTTTCCCTTCCAGACGGTCCCAGGTGAGCTACCGCTGGGAATCGTCCTTCTTGGCCGTGTGGGCGTCATGCACCAGAAAGCCGATGAAGGTCAGTACGACTCCCACGGTCACGAACACGTCGGCCACGTTGAACACGGGAAAGTCCATGAACGTCGTGGCAAAGAAGTCCGTGACCGAGCCCTGCATCAGGCGGTCGATCATGTTTCCCACGCCGCCGCCCGCTACAAAGCCGATGGAGACCACAAGCGAGATGGGCAGCTCGTGTCGCTGCACCACCAGGGTGGCAGCCACCAGAACGACCACCGCCACGATGGCGAACAGCGCACCGGCGCCGCGGCCCAACGAGAAGGCCGCCCCGGTGTTCTCGACGTGCACCAGGTCAAGGACGCCTGGTATCAGGGTCTTTCCGCCCGCGGGCAGCGCCACGCGCACAGCGGCCTTCGTCGCCTGGTCGAAAGCCACGACCAGGCAGACTACCAGCCAGAACATCGTTAGCCTGAGCCCCTTGCTCGACGTGCATCTCACTTCTAGTGCCTCGGTCTCCCCCGCCACGACAAACCGCCCAACGCTCGAAATCCGGTACGACTACTGCTGCTCGGAGGCAACGACGTCGTGGCAGCGCTCGCACAGACCGTCCTCACCCAGCTGGCGCCAGTTCCAGCAGCGCGGGCACTTCTGGCCGTTCGCGGGCAGGACCTCGCAGGTGTACTCGTTGCCGGCGTGCAGGCACACGTCCGCGCAGACGAACGACTCGGCCAAGTCCACGCCGGACTCCGTCAGGACCTTGTAGGCCTCTGCCGGAACCGTGAGCTCGGCGCGCGTGGCCTGCGTGGTCTTCTCGGTCACGACGCCCTTGTCGAGCGCCTCGTCGTAGGCCTTCGTGAAGGCGTTGCGAGCCTGGGACATGGCGTTGTACGCGGGCAGCAGGGCCTCGTAGGCGTCCTTCGACAGCGGCGCCTTGTACCAGTCCAGAAGGGCCGCGTACTTCTGGTTGTCGCGCATGGAGGCCGGCAGGTGAGCCATGACCTCGTCGGTGGTGTATGCCAGGATGGGCTGCAGGTCGCGCACCAGCATGCTGAGCATCTGGGCCCACACCGTCAGCGCGCTCCTGCGCTCCACGGAGTCCTTGCCGCCGCAGTACGTGCGGTCCTTCGTGGCGTTGAGGTAGTCCTGCGACAGCTCGGTGATGATGTAGTCGTGCAGGGTGCGGAACACCTGGTTGAACCGGTAGCCCTCGTATGCCTGGCTCACCTGGTCGTGGACCTCGCACATGCGGGCCAGCGCCAGCTGGTCGTACGGCAGCAGCTGGTCGAAGGGCAGGGCGTCCTTCGCCGGGTCGAACTGGTCCTCGATCTCGCCCAGGAGGAACCTGAAAGTGTTGCGAATCTTTCGGTACGCGTCACCCACGTGGCTCAGGATCGTCTCGTCGCAGGGGACATCCGTCGAGGTGTCGACCGATGCCACCCAAAGGCGCAAAACGTCGGCGCCGCGCTCGTCGCAGACCTTGTTCGGGTCGATGACGTTGCCCAGCGACTTCGACATCTTTCGGCCTTGACCGTCCAGCGTGAAGCCCTGGCTGACGATGGACTTGTAGGGCGGCACGCCGTAGGCGCCCACCGACGTCATGAGCGAGCTCATGAACCAGCCGCGGTGCTGATCGGAGCCCTCAAGGTACATGTCGGCCGGGAACTGCAGGTAGTCGCGGTGCTTGCACACGGCCGTGTGGCTGACACCAGAGTCCCACCACACGTCCAGGATGTCCTTGTTTGCCTTGAGGTTGTGGCTGCCGCACTTCGGGCAGACGCAGGCGTCGCCCAGGTAGTCCTTCGGGTCCTCCGTGAACCAGGCGCTGGAGCCCTTCTGGCGGAACAGGTCTATGACCTTGTCCAGGGTCTCGTCGTTCATCACGGTCTCGCCGCAGTCCTGGCAGGTGTAGGCCGGGATGGGCACGCCCCAGTTGCGCTGGCGGCTGATGCACCAGTCGGGACGCTGCTCGACCATGGAGGTGATGCGGTTGCGCGAGTGGGCCGGGTAGAACTTGACCTTAGACAGACCCTCCAGGGCCTCCTTGCGCAGGCCGGTCTTGTCCATGCTGACGAACCACTGGCTGGTGGCGCGGAAGATAACGGGCTGCTTGCAGCGCCAGCAGTGCGGGTAGCTGTGCGTGATGTCCTCGTGCAGGATCAGCGTGCCGCGCTCCTGCAGCCACTCGATGATCTTCGGGTTGGCGTCGTTCACGTTCATACCGGACCAGGGACCGCCGGTGCCCATGCCGTCGCCCTTGTAGAAGTTTCCGTCATCGTCCACGGGCATGACGATGGGGATGTTGAAGCGCATGCCGGCGTTGTAGTCGTCCACGCCGTGGCCGGGAGCGGTGTGCACGATGCCGGTGCCGTCGTCCAGCGTGACGTAGTCGGCATAGATGAACTCGCCCTCGACGCCCTGGTCGCCGAAGATCGGCTGCTTGTATTTGTTGTGGACCAGCTCGGTGCCGGTCATGCTCCACACGGAGCCGTCCGGGCGCTTGGCGAGCTCCCAGGACTCGTAGCCGAACTTCTCGCAGTCCTTCTCCACGAGGGCCTGCGCCATGAGCTCGGCGCGGCCGTCCACCAGCACGGCGACGTAGTCTGCCTCGGGATGCAGGATGACGGCATCGTCTGCGGGGAGGGTCCACGGGGTCGTGGTCCAGATGTCAACCCACAGGTTGTCCTTGTAGGCCTCCAGCCCCTCAGGAACCGTGGTCATCTGGAAGCGTACGAAGATTGCGGGCGACACCTCGTCGCCGTACTCGATCTCGGCCTCGGCCAGGGCGGTGTGGCAGTGCGTGCACCAGTGCACGGGCTTGCGGCCGCGGTAGATGGCGCCCTTGTCGTAGATGGCCTTGAAGATCTCGATGTCGGTGGCGTCGTAGTCATGCGTGTAGGTCAGATAGGGGTTGTCCCATTCGGCCAGAACGCCCAGGCGCTTGAAGCCCTGGCGCTGCGTGTCGACCTGCTCGACGGCCATCTTGTTGCACAGCTCGCGGATCTTCTCGGTGGACAGCTGGTTGAACTTCTCGGTGCCCAGCATCTCCTCGACCTTGTGCTCGATGGGCTGGCCATGGCAGTCCCACCCGGGCACGTACGGCGTCTGGTAGCCGCGCATGGACCAGTAGCGGTTGATGATGTCCTTCGAGATCTTGTTCTGAGCGTGGCCCAGGTGGATGGGGCCGTTGGCGTACGGAGGGCCGTCGTGCAGGACGAACTTGCTGTGCCCCTCGTTCTTCTTGAGCATGAGCTCGTAGACGTGGTTCTGCTCCCAGTCGGCAAGTCGCTTGGGCTCGTTCTGGGCCAAGTTTGCCCTCATGGGGAACTTGGTCTTCGGGAGGTTCATCGTCTTTTTGTACTGATTTGCCACCGTGCCATCCCTTCTGTGTCTGGGACGCCAAAAAAGGCGCCCGTCCCTACATGCTGGGACGAAGCGCCTGAAGGTCGAGCTTCGCTTGTAACCACCCAGCAAGGAGCCTGTGCTCCCGGTACTCGGCTGGCCTGTGACGGCGGCCACTCCGGCGACGCCTACTGGCCTCCCCTCCTGGCATGGTGCCAGGACCTGCAAGGCGACGTTCGGGCCGCGGCTCCGGGGTGATCTTCCTCTGCACAGGACCGCGGTTTCTCAGCTTTCCCGCTCTCTGTGGGCCCACACGTACAGGGTACTCTCCCCATCTCAGCTTCTATGAACGGTATGATAGCACGCCGCGAACGGCAAGGCGGCCGCGTAGGACTTCTTTGTGAAGACGTTTGCAATGTGGCCGGCGCGTGCCGCCGTACCGCCATGCGCCCATGCCGCCTTGGCACCCATGGGGCGCACCGCCCCGCGCGGAACCGCACCCCCCCACAGCCGTACCAAAACATATACACATATGTATGCACTGGCGGCCGAGGGAGTTTACCAGTTGCAATCGAGGGGTAGTATTGGGATTACGGCTGGCAAACCCCCGAATGCCAAACGTCGCGTTTGCCGTCGTACCTGTTCGCGCACTAGCAGCAGGGCGTCGCGATTCCGTCGTCGGCGTCCCACGGGTAAGGAACACTATGGACATGAACGACAAAAAACGACGGCAGTCGATGATCATATATATCATCATCGCCATTGCCATCCTGTTTGCCCTGAACCAGGGGGCAAACGTCTACCAGCAGCAGCAGATCCAGACCGTCAGCTACAGCGACTTCCTGACGATGGTAGACAACGACAAGGTGGACACGGTCGAGCTGAACACCAGCTCCAACACGATCAAGTTCACCGAGAAGGGCTCCAGCGGCGTCGTGTACGAGACGACCGAGTGGCCCAACGACGACACCCTGGTCCAGAGGCTGCAGGACCACGGGGCCAACTTCAGCGCAAAGATTCCCGACCAGAGCAATGACTTCTGGCAGCTTATGCTGCTGTACTACGGCATCCCCCTGATCGTGATGATCCTTCTGGGCTGGTGGCTCAACCGTCGCATGCGCAAGCAGATGGGCGACGACGGCCCCTCGATGGACTTCAGCGGAGGCTTCGGCTTTGGCAACGGCGGCCTTGGCAAGTCCAACGCAAAGATCGTGGGCGAGAAGGAAACCGGCGTCACGTTCAAGGACGTCGCCGGACAGGACGAGGCAAAGGAGTCCCTGCAGGAGATCGCCAACTTCCTGGACAACCCCAAGCGCTACTCCGACATCGGCGCGCGCTGCCCGCGCGGCGCGCTGCTGGTAGGCCCTCCTGGCACCGGTAAGACCCTGCTGGCAAAGGCCGTCGCCGGCGAGGCAAAGGTCCCGTTCTTCTCGATCTCGGGCTCCGAGTTCGTCGAGATGTTCGTCGGCCGTGGCGCCGCAAAGGTGCGCGACCTGTTCAAGCAGGCAAACGAGAAGGCGCCCTGCATCGTCTTCATCGACGAGATCGACACCATCGGCAAGCGCCGCGACACGTCCATCAACTCCAACGACGAGCGTGAGCAGACGCTGAACCAGCTGCTGACCGAGATGGACGGCTTCGACAACAACAAGGGCATCGTGGTGCTGGGCGCCACGAACCGCCCCGACACGCTGGACCCGGCACTCACCCGCCCCGGCCGCTTCGACCGCCGCATCCCCGTGGAGCTACCCGACCTGGCAGGTCGTGAGGCCATCCTGAAGATCCACGCCGCAAAGGTAAAGATGCAGCCCCCCATCGACCTGGGCGTCATTGCCCGCGCCACCCCTGGCGCATCCGGCGCCGACCTGGCAAACATCATCAACGAGGCCGCCCTGCGCGCCGTGCGCATGGGCCGCAACCGCGTGACCCAGGACGACATCGAGGAGTCGGTCGAGGTCGTCATCGCCGGCGAGAAGCGCAAGAGCACGGTGCTGTCCGAGCACGAGAAGCAGGTCGTGGCATACCACGAGACCGGCCACGCCATCGTGGCGGCATCCCAGAAGGGCTCCGCTCCCGTGTCGAAGATCACCATCGTGCCGCGCACGTCCGGCGCCCTGGGCTACACCATGCAGGTCGACGAGAACGAGCACTTCCTCGAGACCCGCGAGGACATGCAGAACCAGATTGCCGTGCTGTGCGGTGGCCGTGCCGCCGAGGAGCTGATCTTCCACCAGGTCACCAACGGCGCCTCGAACGACATCGAGAAGGCCACGAAGATCGCCCGCGCCATGGTGACCCAGTACGGCATGACCGACAAGTTCGGCATGGTCCAGCTGGGCCAGGTGCGCAACCGCTACCTGGGCGGCGGAGAGGAGCTCACCTGCTCCGAGGGCACCGCGCGCGACATCGACGAGGAGGTTCAGCGCATCGTTGAGCAGGGCCACGAGGAGGCTCTGTCCACGCTGAAGAAGTACCGCTTCAAGCTGCACGAGATCTCTCGCTACCTGCAAAAGAAGGAGACCATCACGGGCGAGGAGTTCATGAAGATCTTCACCCGCGACGACGGCTTTGGCCCCGCCCCCACCGCGCAGGGTGCGGCGGACGGCAGCCAGGGCGGCGACCAGGCGTAGGCCCCTGGAGGCATCAGCGCAAAGTCCAGTTCACCGCCGCCCAGCAGGCACGTGAGCCCCACAGGGGCAAGAAGTACGGGGTACGAGTCGAAAGGCTCGCACCCCGCTTTTTTGTGGCTCGCTTCTGGCGAGCATGTACTTCTTGGCCTATGACTCGCATCCCCTGGCGCCCTTGCGACACAGCTCCCAGAATACGACGGCGGACGACGCCGCCACGTTTAGGGAGTCGACGCCGTGGGCCATGGGGATGATCGCCTTTGCGTCGGAGCGTTCCAGCACCGCACGGCTGAGGCCCGAGCGCTCGGCCCCAAAGAACAGCGCCAGCCGCTCGTGCGCCTTCAGCCGTGGGTCGTCCAGGGCGAGCGCGTCGGGCTCCAGCGCCATCGCCACGCTGTGGAAGCGCGCGGAGCGCAGCAGGTCGAAGGTGGCCTGCGGCCAGCTGTCATCGGCTCGCGCCCAGGGCACCTGGAACACCGTGCCCATGGAGACCCTGATGGCTCGCCGGTTCAGCGGGTCCGCGCAGGTGGGGGCCACCAGGATGCCGTCCACCCCCAGCGCCGCCGCGCTGCGGAACACCGCCCCGACGTTGGACACGTCCACGAGCCCCTCCAGCACCGCCAGGCGCTGCGCGCCATGCACGACCTCCGCAGGCGAAGGCTGCCGGGGTCGTCGCATGGCGGCGAACGGGCCCCTGGTCACACGAAAGCCCGCCAGCCGAGACAGCTGCTCGGCAGGCAGCACGAACACCGGCACGTCGTCTGGCAGACGCCCCAGGATGGCGTCGCAGGTCTTTAGCTGACGCTCCTCCAGCAGTATCGAAAGCGGCTGTACGCCACTGCGCAAGGCGACGTCGATCACCAGAGCCGACTCTGCTATGATGACAGCCTGCGCCGGGTCAAGGCGGTTTCTTAGCTGCCTTTGAGTCATGTGCGCATACGGGTCCAGCCGTGGGTCGTCCAGGCTATGCAAGCGTAGTATTGTCATGGATTACGAACCCCCCTGGGGTCATTTTGGTTGAGGCAGGGTAACATCGCTGATGTGAAACATGCCGTCTAAGAACTATTTCCTACCGCCTGCAGTTTTTATAAGCCATTTCCTTGGCTGCAGGCACTTCTACGGAGAGAAGAGCCACCATGGCCAATTCCAACGAAGACGACCTGGACCAGATTCTTTCGGGAATCGATGGCAAGGTATATGGTAACAGCCCCTCCGGCGAGAGCGAGCTGCCCGCAGACGAGCGCACCCATGCCAGCACAGCGGGCCAGCGCGCGGCACGTGCCAAGCGCACCATAAGGGTGCCGCGCGTGGAGGACGGCCCCTCCCCTGCAGCCACCCCATCGTCTGCCGGTGCCAACGCGGCAGCCGCCGTTCCCTCGTCTGCCACGGACCCCACGCCGTCGCACGTCACCGCTGGCGCCCAGCAGGCGAGCAACGCCGTCGTCACCACGGACTCGCCCGTGAACGGCGTCGCGGATTCTGACACCACAGCAGTACTCGGCACCGATGGCTGGGAGCATACGCCCGACCGCGTGGAGGGACAGCAGATTGGCACCGACGCCACCACGTCCACCGCAGGGCACTTCTCGCCCGAATCTGTAGACAATGCGGGGGCGGTCGGATACAACGCCGATGCCCGCGTATCCGAGGTGGCCGATAGGGTACAATCTTCTCACACTAATAGTTTCAGTTATCAATATAGGTATGGTGATGCAATGCGCGGCACATATAAGGCAGCCCATCAGGCACCCGCACCGCAGAAGAAGCCCCACAAGGGCGCTCGCGTGGCCGTGTGCGCCATCGTGGCGGGTCTGGCGGCCGTGTATGTGGGTGGCTCGCTGTACTTCTCGGCGCACTTCTTGCCAAACACGAAGGTTGGCACGTACGACGCCTCCGGCATGACCGTGGACGAGCTGGCGCAGCAGATTACGACTGCTGGCCAGAACTACACGGCCACCGTGTCGGGCGACAACTTCAGCCTGCAGGTGGCTGGCTCGGACATCGACTATTCCACCGACGGCACCACGTTCGCCCAGAGCGCGAAGTCTCAGTACAACGCCTGGGAGTGGCCGCTTCTGGTGTTCCAGTCGCACAACTACGACGTCAGCGAGGGCGTGTCCTACGACGCCGACAAGCTGGCGACCATCGTCGGCAATGCCGTGGACGCGTTCAACCAGACCGCGACCGCGCCCGTGAACGCCACCATCCAGTACGACTCCAGCACGCAGCAGTTCTCCATCGTGGACGCCCAGGGCGGCACCACGCTGGACAAGGACAGCGTGCAGCAGGCCGTAAGCACGGGCGTCCAGGACGCGAACTCTCAGATCAGCCTGGACGACTCCGATCTGCAGCAGCCCACGGTGACCGCCGACACGCAGTCTCTGAAGGACAGCCTGACGAGGGCCAACCAGCTGGCGAGCTCCGACCTGACGCTGACCTACAACGGCACCACCATCGTCACGGTGCCCGCGGCGACGTTCGCCAGCTGGTTCACGGTGGACGACTCCGGCAACATCAGCGGCAACCTGGAGACCATCACCAAGTGGGCACAGGGCGACCTGTCAAAGCAGTACGACACCGTGGGCGCCTCCAGGACCTACACCCGTCCCGACGGCAAGCAGTTCACCGTCAGCGGCGGCACGTACGGCTGGGAGCTCAACGGCGCCGACCTGGCCCAGAACATCGTGAACGCCATCCAGCAGGGCCAGGCCACAGCCGAGGTTCCCATGAAGTCGACCGCAGTCAACTGGGTGCAGGGCGGCCAGGACTGGGGCGCCCGCTACATCGACGTCGACCTGAGCGAGCAGCACGCCCGCATGTACGACGAGTCCGGCAATCTCATCTGGGAGTCCGACTTCGTGTCCGGCGACCCGACGAAGAACAACCAGACTCCCAGCGGCGTCTACACCATCAACACGACCAAAGGCACCAATCAGACCTTGAAGGGCCAGGACGAGAACGGTGACGGCCAGCCCGACTACACCAGCCAGGACACGTACTGGATGCCGTTCGTGGACAACCTGGTGGCGTTCCACGACGCCTCCTGGCGCAGCTCGTTCGGTGGCACCATGTACAGCGGCAACGGCAGCCACGGCTGCGTGAACCTGCCCTCCTCCGCCGCCGCCACGCTGTACCAGCTGACCCAGGTGGGCGACGTCGTCGTGGTCCACAACTAGCACCTCAACCACACTTCGACGGGGGCACCATTTGGTACGTTAACGACGCTGTTAACGTCCCGGATGGTGCCCTCGTCATGTTCTGTTGCGACGCCTTCTCGGCCTTCGTGGGACTCTCCGACAACCTTGCGACTATATCCCAGCTCCTTGCATACGGACTGCATCAGACAACACCCCAGTGGGTATACTCATTCGCCCCGCCAGTCCAACGAATGAGGTGGTGCCACATGGGCGCAGATGTCCCCAACAACAACTTGCATGTCGTCGCTCAATCCACATCTCGAAAGCGATCCAGTAGGTACGACGCCTCGATTTCCCTAAAGCTGTCACAGGCGGAGGCGCAGGGATGCTGCTACTCGCCCCAGGACGGCAACGAGCGCAGAAGGCTGGACCGCAGGGTTCGCAGCGGCGAGCTGGTACGTCCCGCCCCCAGCTCATTCGTGCGCAAGGAACTATGGGATTCCATGAATCCCTGCCAACGCCACGTGATGCTGGCGCGCACGATGGCACGAGCAAACCCCAACTGGGTCTTCTGCGGTTTTTCCGCAGCCGCTATCATGGGGTTCCAGGTCCCCTACTCCTCACTTGACCACCTTCATCGAATGGTCTACGAGGCCTTTGAACACCGCAATTCCGCTATCGCACAGGTTCATCGGTCGATAGGCACAACGTCAGTTGTCCATGACGGCATCCTCGTGACGCCACCCGAACAGACGGCACGGGAATGCATGAGACAGCTTGATTTTGCTCGAGCGCTTGCCGTTGCAGACTCGGCCACACGCGTCTGCGGTTGGAATGACCTGCACCTTCTAGAGGACATTCTGCAGAACCCAAACTCCACAAGCAGACAAGGCAGCACAACCGCCACATGTGCTGCCTTGCTGGCGGATTCCCGTAGCGAAAGCGGTGGCGAATCCATCGCGCGCGCAAACATGATCATGCAAGGCATCGTGCTTCCTGAGCTGCAGCTAAGCATCAACCCAAACGCAGCGCATCCCGTATGCGATCGCGGGCAATCTTATAATGGTGGATACCGAATCGATTTCGGTTGGCAGATTCCTGGACGCGGCCTGGTCGCAGGCGAGTTGGATGGGCGACAGAAATACGAGCCTCAGACGACAGGCCCCAATCAAGACGAGAAAGACGTCCTTCTGGCAGAGCGTCGCCGAGAGGCCCAACTGACCTTGGTATGCGATGCCATCGTCCGTTTCTCATTCGTCGAGGCATGCAACCCGTGGACGCTCACGTCAATCCTTGACGACTACAACGTCCCCCATGCATGTGAGCCCCTAAAACTAACTGGACCAAGCGAGCATTGCCAACAAGAAATACTGCAATACCTACAAGAGAGCACGTTCATGAGCAAATCCGCTCGGGTTCGACTAGATGCGCTCGATTGGCTGGGAATAGCGCCGAAGGCATAGGCCGCAGCCGCATTAGGCCAGGCATCGACAACTGTTGGGGGCACCATCCGGTACGTTAACAGTAGCGTTAACGTACCAAATGGTGCCCCCGTCAATAGAGGGGTGGTGCCCCCGTCGCAGACACTTTACTAGTGACGCTTCTTGGTGCCCTTCTTGTGCGGGCGCTTCTTCTTTGCGGGCTGGCGGGCCTCCTTCAGGGCGGTTGCCGCTGCGGCGGAGTAGTCGCCGCCCTGCATCGCGGCCATCTGCTGCTGCATCTTGGCCAGGTCGCCGGGGGTGGCGCCCATGTTGCGCATCATGTTCTTCATCATGCGGCTGGTCTTGCGGGCGTTGCCGCTGCCCATGAGGCTGCGGACGGAGCCCATCATCTTGTCCATCTGCTCCCACTGCTTGTACAGCTGGTTGACCTCCTGCACGGTGCGGCCGGAGCCGGCAGCGATGCGGCGACGCCTGCGCCCGTCGATGATCCTGGGGTTGCGGCGCTCCTCCTTGGTCATGGAGTGGATCATGGACTCGATCAGTGTCAGCTGGGAGTCGCTGACGTTGGCGCCCTGCTGCTGGGCGGCGCGCTCCATGCCGGGCCGCATGCCGATGAGCTTCTTGACGCCGCCCATCTTGCGGATCTGCTGCATCTGGGACAGCATGTCGTCCATGGTGAAGCCCTGCGTCAGCATGCGCTGGGCGTCCTCAAGGTCCTTCTCGGACGAGATCTTCTCGGCCTGCTCGATGATGCCGTAGACGTCGCCCATGCCCAGGATGCGCTTGGCCATGCGGTCGGGGTGGAACACCTCGAGCGAGTCGGGCTTCTCGCCCATGCTGACGAACTTGATGGGCTTGCCGGTGACAGCGCGCACCGACAGGGCACCGCCGCCGCGGGCGTCGCCGTCGAGCTTGGACATGATGACGCCATCGAAGTCCACGCGCTCTGCGAACTCGGACACCACGTTCACGATGTCCTGGCCGGTCATGGCGTCGACCACCATGAGGATCTGGTCGGGCTTGACCGCGTTCTTGATGTCCACGGCCTCCTGCATCATTTCCTCGTCCACCTGCAGGCGGCCGGCCGTATCCACGATCACGATGTCGCACATGCTGTCGACGGCGGCCTGGATGGACTCGCGCGCCACCTTGACGGCGTCCTTGCCGTCGCCGCGGTACACCGGGACGCCGATCTCGTTGCCCAGGGTCTCCAGCTGGTCCGCTGCGGCGGGACGGTGCGTGTCGCACGCCGCCAGCAGGGGCTTGTGCTTCTGGCCCTTCAGCAGGTAGGCCAGCTTGGACGCGGCCGTGGTCTTGCCGGAGCCCTGCAGGCCCACCAGCATGATGACGTTGGGCGTGCGGTTCTGCGCCAGCACCAGGCCGGAGTCGGTGGTGCCCAGAAGCTCGGTCAGCTGGTCCAGGACGATGCGCACGACGTTCTGCGTCGGGTTCAGCGAGTCCAGGACCTCGGCGTCCAGGCACTTCTCCTTGCATGCGTTCACGAAGTCGCGGACCACGCGGTAGTTGACGTCGGCCTCCAGGAGGGCCAGGCGTATCTCGCGCATTGCGGCATTGATGTCGTCCTCGGTGAGCTTGCCCTTGCCGCGCAGCTTGTCGAACGTGTCCTGGAGGCGGTCGGAGAGGCTGCTGAATACTGCCATTGGTTACTTCCCTTCGTTCTCGCCCACGAGCGCACGCGAGAATTCGAGCGCGTCGAACGGCTGTAGGTCGTCTATGCCCTCGCCCACACCTATGCGGTAGATGGGCAGCTTGAGCTCGTGCGATATGGCCACGGCGATGCCGCCCTTGGCCGTTCCGTCGAGCTTCGTCACGATGAGGCCGTCCAGGTCCAGGGCCTCGTTGAACTCCTTGGCCTGGTTCAGGCCGTTCTGGCCGGTGGTGGCGTCTATGACCAGCACCACGCTGACGGGCATCTGCGAGCGCTTGCGGGTGACGTTGACCACCTTCTGCAGCTCGCGCATGAGCTCGGGGCTGGTGTGCAGGCGGCCGGCGGTGTCGATGAGTACCAGCTCGGAGCCCTCGCGCTCGGCCTGCTCGATGACGTCGTAGCACACGCTGGCCGGGTCGGCGCCGCGCTTGCGCGTGACGACCTCGACGCCGGAGCGCTGGCCCCACACGTCCAGCTGCTCGATGGCGGCCGCACGGAACGTATCTGCGCCGCCGATGAGCGTGCGGATGCCGTCGGACTTGGCGCGATTGGCTATCTTTCCCACCGTGGTGGTCTTTCCCGCGCCGTTGATGCCCACGAACAGCACCAGGGACGGCAGGCTCCTGAACGGGTCGCGCTCGTTGGGGGCGAACTCCCCCGCCAGGCGCTTCGCCAGGGCCTCGCGCAGCTGGCGGGCGCGGGTCAGGTTCTCGCGCGCGGCCTGCTCGCGCAGGTCGTCGGTCACGCTCATGGCCACCTCGGCGCCCATGTCGCCCATGACCAGGGTGTCCTCGAGGTCGTCCCAGAACGAGTCGTCGACCTCACCACCCATGTAGAAGATTTCGTTGAGTGCCTCCCTGGAGCGGGACAGGCCTCGCTTGAGCCGGTCCTTCAGACCCATTAGGCATCTACCACCTTTCCGGACTTGTCGAGGCGCTGAGACACCACGTGGCTCACGCCGTCAGCCTGCATGGACACACCGTAGAGCACGTCCGCCTGCTCCATGGTACGACGCTGGTGCGAAATTACGATGAGCTGCGTGTCGCGCTTCAGAAGCTCTATGGCGTTCAAGAGCTTCTGCAGGTTCGCGTAGTCGAGGGCGGCCTCGACCTCGTCGAACACGTAGAACGGCACGGTCCTGGTCTTGTACACGGCAAAGAGGAGCGCCAGGGCCGTGAGCGACTTCTCGCCACCGCTCATGAGCATCATCTTTGTGATCTTCTTGCCCCGGGGCTGCGCCACGATCTCGATGCCGGTCTGGGCGGGGTCGTCCGGGTCGGTCATCTCGATGTGTGCCTGACCGCCGGGGAACAGCATGGCAAAGATCTCCTGGAAGTTGGCGTTCACCTGGTCGAACACCACCAGGAACTGCCGGCGCATCTTTCGGTCGATGGCGGCGTTGATCTTTGTCAGGGACTTGCGTGCGCTCTCGAGGTCGGCCACCTGCTCGTTTATGTAGTCGGCGCGGCGCTTCAGGCGCGTGTACTGCTCCATGGCGACCTCGTTCACGGGACCGATGCCCTTGAGCTCGCCGTCCAGGCGGGACAGCTGGGCCTCGCTGGCGGCGCGGTCCTTCGGCGCCTCGGTCTGCAGCGCCTGCTCCAGGGGCTCGCCAAGGGCCTCGATGTCGGACACGGCGTTTTCCACCTGCACCTCGATGCGGCCAATGGCCACCTTGGCGTCGCTGGCTGCCGTGCGGGACTTCTCGACCTCCTGGGAGCGCTGGGACACCTCCTGCTTTGCCTGGGCTATGGTCTGGCGCAGCGATGCCGAGTCGGCCTGGGCCAGCCGCGCGCGGTCGCCCAGCAGGGCGTCCACCTGGCGCAGCGCGTCGCGCACGCGCTCGTAGCTCTGGCGCAGCGGCTCCACGCGGCGCAGGCGCACGCGCAGCTCGTCCAGCTGCACGGGATCGGCGGCGCTCTTCGCCAGCTGAGCCTCGCGACTGGTCAGCTGGTCGTCGCGGGTGATGAGGTGGTTCTTCCGCTCGGTCACGGCCGCCAGCTGGACCTTCGCCTGCGAGAGGCGCTCGTCCGCCTGCGACTCGGCGCGGGAGGCCTCGGAGCGCTCGCCCTGAAGCGACTCCAGCTGGTGCTGCAGGTCGGTGGCGTGCTCCTGCGCCTCCTGGCTGGCCTTGCGGTGGCGCGCGACCTCCTCGCGGGCCTGCGCGGCCTTCGCGCGGGCGGCGTCGCGCTCACGCTCCACCTGGGTGCGCTGGGCCTGGGCCTTCGACAGCTGGCCCTGCAGGCGGCCGATCTCGGACGTGGCGGACGACAGCTCACCGCGCAGCCGGGCCAGCTCGCCGCGGCTCGCGGCGTCGGCGTCGCGCTTCTGCGAGAGGTCCTTCTCTGCCTGCGCCGTCTGCTCCTGCGCCTTCGCGTAGGCGGCCTCGCGGTCGTCCAGGCCCTGGCGCAGCTGGCGGATGCGGCGCTTGCGCTCCAGGGCGCCGTGCTCGGCGTTGGACTGCTGGCCCACGTGGATGCGCCCGTCGGGCAAGAAGATCACGCCGGACAGCGTGACGTAGGTGTGGTCGGGGGCCTCGTGGCGGGCACGCAGCCCGTCCTCGACCGAGTCGACCACGCGCACGCGGCCGAACAGCCTCGTTGCCAGGGGCAGGGCTTCGTCGGGCACCTTCAGAAGGCCCAGCAGATCCCTTCCGGGCGCGTCGGCCGTGGTGGCGGGGGCGGCGTCCAGCGACAGCACGGTGGCCTGGCCGCTGGCGTTGCGCTGGCCCAGGGCGGCCTCGGCCACCTGCTTCGCGGCGGCGTCGTCTGACACCAGAAGCGCCTGCAGGTCGTCGCCCAGCAGCCGCTCCACGACCTCCTCCAGGTCGGAGGGGGCCTCCACCACGTCGGCCAGCCGGCTGCGCACCAGGCTGCGGACGTCGTTTCGCTTTGTGAGGGACGCCACCAGGGGGCTGGACTTCGCGGCCTGGGCGTCCACCGACTCCAAGGCCGAAAGCTGCGCGCGCTCGCGGGCCAGGGTCTCGCGGGCCTGAGACTCCTGCCGCCTGCACGTCTGCACCTGGTCCTGCAACTGGCGGATGGCCTGTTTCGCGGCGTCCGCCGCGGCCTGGGCCTGCTCCAGCTGCGCCGACACCTCGTCGCGATGCGCCTCGCGGTCTCGGATGCGCTCCTGCGCCACGGCCACGGACTCGTTTATCTGGTCCAGGCGGCTCTGGTACAGCCCGTCCTGGGTCTGTGCGTTCTCTATCTGGTCGCGCAGCTTGGCGTAGGCCAGCATCTCCTGGTCGGCCTTGCGCTGGGCGGCCTGCTGGTCGGACTGCATCCGACCCAGGCGCGACCCCAGCTGCTTCCTGCGGTCGCGGGCCTCGCGGGCCGCCGGCCCCAGCTGGTCGCACTGGCGCTTCAGCTGATCCCACTCGGCACGCGCGGCCTCCAGGTCGCTGCGCACCTGGGCGTGCTCCTGGCGCACCTGCTGTCCCTCGCGCTCGGCCGCCTGCAGCGCCTGCTGCAGGTCGTTCGCACGCGAGCGCATGGAGGAGCCCTTCTGGCCCAGCACGCGCAGGTCCGCGTCGATGGAGGACAGCATGCCCGCCGTGCGCTTGCGCTCCTCGTCCAGGTTCCCGACAAAGAGGCCCTTCTGCTCCAGCAGCACCTGGTAGCGCTCAAGTTCGTCGGACTTCTGCTGCAGCTGCACCTGCGCTATCTGGCAGGCGGCCTCGGCCTCGCGCTGCCGCGTGCTCAGCTGCTGGTGGCGCTGCTGCAGGCCACGCAGGTCGTCCACGGCCAGCGTCAGCCTGAGCTCGCGAATCTGCCCCTGCAGCTCATGGGCGCGCTTGGCCTTGTTGACCTGGCGCTCCAGTGGCCTCAGCTGGCGGTTTATCTCGCGGGCGATGTCCTTTGCGCGGTGCAGGTTCTCGTCCATGCTCTTCAGCTTGCGCTCGGAGCGCTCCTTGCGCCGGCGGTGCTTCGAGATGCCCGCGGCCTCCTCTATGAGCTCGCGGCGCTGCTCGGGCCTGCTCGCCAGGACCGAGTCCAGCTTTCCCTGCGAGATGATGGAGTGGGTGTCCTTGCCCATGCCCGAGTCGTGCAGGATGTCGGTGATGTCCAGAAGGCGGCTGGGCGCCCCGTTGATGAGGTACTCGGACTCGCCCGAGCGATACATCCGCCTGGTGATTGCCAACTCGGTGAAGTCCACCGGCAGCTTGTGGTCGGAGTTGTCGAACACCAGCGTGACCTCGGCCACGTTGACGGGCTGCCTGGCGGAGGAGCCCGAGAAGATCACGTCCTCCATGGCCTGGCCGCGCAGCATCTTTGCGCTCTGCTCGCCCAGGACCCACAGAATGGAGTCCGAGATGTTCGATTTTCCGGAGCCGTTGGGTCCCACCACGACGTTCAGGCCGGGGTCGAAGACCATGGTGGTCTTGTCGGCGAACGACTTGAATCCCTTGAGCGTAAGCGACTTTAGGTACACCGCTGTCCCCCTGCGGCTACTGCTGGTCGTCCGCAGGCTGAGCGAGGTCGCCCGTCATGGGGTTCAGCTCGTCCTTCGACTGGTAGCCCAGGTTCTGCAGGGCGTCCAGCGCGGCCTCGCTCTCGGATTCCTTCTTTGAGGAGCCCTTGCCGCGGCCCACGCGCCTGCCGTCCACGAACACGACCGACGTGAACGTGGGCTTGTGCGCGGGACCCTCCTCACCCACCAGCTTGTACTCGGGGGCGCAGCGCAGGTCGCGCTGCGTGACCTCCTGCAGGCGGGACTTCGGGCTGATGGGCTTCTTTGCGATCTCGGGCTTCATGTAGGGGCGCAGCGTGCGCGACACGAAGTCATGCGTCACGTCGTAGCCCGCGTCCAGGTACAGGGCGCCCACGATGGACTCGTACACGTTCTCCAGGGCGGAGTGCATGCCACGGGCTCCGGTGCCCTTCTCGGACTCGCCAAAGACGATGAGGGGGCCGATGCCAATCTGGTCGGCCACCTTGGACAGGGTGAAGCCCGAGACCAAAGACACCTTCAGTGTGGTGAGCTCGCCCTCGTCCATCTGGGGGAACAGCTCGAACAGGTCCGTGGCCACCATGGCGCCCAGGACCGAGTCGCCCAGGAACTCCAGCCGCTCGTAGGAGGCCGAGACGGGCTTCCCCTCGACGGCGGACGGGTGGGTGATGGCGGAAACGATGAGGTTCCTGTCCTCGAAGTGGTGGTTTACGATCTTCTCGGCCTCGGCAACCCTACTTTGCAACTTCAAAACGCTTGGCTCCCAATCATTGCTTGTGTACATGCGGGACCCGGCATGTCCGCGAAACGCGTCCCGCGGACATGCCGGGAACCAGGCCCTGTGGAGGGCCTAATCCCTTGTGGACCTACAGCTGCGCCATGATGGCGTCGACGGCGGCACCCACGGTGGTGATGGCCTGGGCGGCGTCGGAGTCGATGGTCAGGCCGAACTCGTCCTCGATTCCCATGACCACCTGCAGCATGTCCAGCGAGTCGGCGTTCAGGTCGGAGAACTTCGTCTGCTCGGTCACCTGGTCGGGGTCCACCTCCAGGGTGTCGACCACGATGTCCTTCACCTTGTTGAATACGTCGTCCCTGCTCATGCGAGGGCCTCCTTGCGTACGCCTGTGGTTTGCGCGGGACGCGCCCGCACGTCTTTCATGCTGCTTTCGATTGTACCCACAAACTACTGCTCGCGAAGCGCCTGGGCTATCTTGTCCACAAGCCCACCGCGCACGGCGGCCGCGCAGGCCAGCGTGCCCGACTGGACGGCGTTCGCGCTGGTGGCGCCATGGCCTATGAGCACGGGGGACTTCAGGCCCAGAAGCACCGCGCCGCCGTAGGCGTCGCCCGACAGCTCGTGGGCTATGCGCTTTATGGCGGGCTTCAGCAGAAGCGCGCCCAAGGCCGAGCGCTTCGAGTGCGCGACCTCCTCCTTTATGGCGGCAAACATGAACTTCGCCGTGCCCTCCATAGACTTCAGCGCCACGTTGCCGCTGAAGCCGTCGGTCACTATGACGTCGAAGCTGCCGGTCAGCAGGTCCACGCCCTCGGCGTTGCCCACGAACCCGCAGTCGGCCGCCGCCAGCGCCTGGTGCTCCTCCACGACCTTCTCGGAGCCCTTCGTCTCCTCGGAGCCGTTGGACAGCAGGGCCACCTTGGCGTCGTCCACGCCCAGGGCCACCTTTGCGTAGGCGCGGCCCATGTGGGCAAACTGCACCAGCATCTCGGGGCGCACGTCTGCGTTGGCTCCCATGTCCAGAAACACCGTGCGGTGGCCGACCAGCCCCGGCAGCGCCGAGGCCAATGCCGGACGCTTGATGCCGCGGATGCGGCCCACGCCCATGGTTGCGGCGGCAAAGATGGCGCCCGTGGAGCCCGCCGAGAAGAACCCGTCGGCCTCGCCGGCCCTCACGGCAGCCAGGCCGCGCACGATGGAGGAGTCGCGCTTCTGGCGGATGGCCTCGGTGGGATGCTCGGCCATGCCTATGACCTCGGTGGTGACGAGGGGCTTCGCACGCTCAGTGCGCTCGCAGAAGGGCGTCACCGCGTCGTCGTTTCCGGCCACCAGCACCTCCAGCTGGGGGTCGGCGGCCAGCGCCTTCGTTATGCCGTCGAGCACGACCTCGGGCGGCTCGTCTCCGCCCATGGCATCGACGCAGATGCAAGTCATGGAAGCCTCCTTCGCGCTCGCGGCGCCGGGGAGCCGTCTCCCCGCCCAGTGTGGTGACGCCGCGGCTAGGTTCAGTCTGGTTTGATTATAAAAAATGGACCGAACCCCTGGGGGCGCGGTCCCTCGCACAGACAAAAGCTCTGCTGAGCTACTCGGTCACCACAATCTCGCGGTCCTTGTAGTAGCCACAGTTGGGGCACACGTGATGCGGAAGCTTGGGTGCACCACAACGCGGGCACACGGAACGTGCCGGAGCGGCGAGCTTGCTGTTGGCGGAACGGCGAGTGTGCGTGGCGCCGCGGCCCTTTTTCTGCTTGGGAACTGCCATCGTTTACCTCTCTTTGACTCATCTCACGCCCGTGCTTGCGCGCGAGCGGTCTACCCTAGGTCACACGGATGGTAACTATACCACTAAACAAACATCGCCGTGGCACTCCAGCATTTCTTCATGCAAAGAAGGGCAGCTCTGTGGTCGCGCATCGCCAACAACTGATGTACTGGCGAGCGCATCTGCAACCCAGATTCTAGGTCCTACTGCACCTGGAAGTCCACCTGCTTTCGCACGGGGTCCTTCGTCACCACAAATCGGTACGAGCCACCTGGCATCTGCGGCACGAACCTTTGGCCCACCGGTGCTGGGAATCCGCTCATCAGCGTGGTCGAGGCAAAGGGCACGTGTATCTGGTACTGCGTCCCCGGCTTTATGGACAGCCTGAAGTCCCCGCCCAGCTGCGGCAGCGAGCAGTCCAGAAGGTCGGACTTCACCCTGATCCAGTACTCCGGCCTGCTCTCGTCCTTCAGGCTCCAGCCCAGCGAGTCCAGGTATCCGCGTGGGTCCTCGGCCGTCTTTTCGTTGATCATAGTGATGTCCAGCACAATCAGCGTCTTTGCATCCATGTTTGTGGCGTCATCTGTGTTGCTCCGCAGCGCCTCCGCCAGCTGCTCGTCCTGCGCGTAGGCGTCCAGGTACTCGTTTTCCGACATGCGCTGCGCGCCTGTGATCACGATGGAGTAGCCCTGTGTGTTCTCGCTGGAGTAGTCCGTGAACGATCCTTCCAGGGGCACGGCATCCCCCACGCTGTACGTCTGCTCGGGAATGGTGTAGGCGTTGGCGTTCACATAGGCTATGCGAGCCGCCACCGCCGCGCAGGCTGCCACGACCGCCAGGACTACGACCCGTCTCTTTGTGCGCGCGTTCATGAGCTCGCCTTCTTCTGTATGCGCTCGTATCCGTCCACATGCCCCTCCGCCAGGAAATACACCTCGTCTGACAGCTCGCGCAGGATGGTGGCGTCATGGCAGGCCAGCACTATGGTTGCCCCACGCTGCTGCTCCCGCCTGACCAGTGACTTCAGCATCAGTACGCCCGAGGAGTCCAGCGCGTTCGTGGGCTCATCCAGCACCAGCAGGTCCGGACGTTCAAACATTGCCGCGGCTATGCCCAGCCGCTGCTTCATGCCCAGCGAGTACTTCCGGTAGGGCCTTCTGTCGTTGGGGTCCAGCCCGACGTCGCGTATGGCCTGGATGCAGTCATCGCTGGTGGCGACGTCCTTCACCGACCTCAGGATCTCCAGGTTCTGCAAGCCGCTGCGCGCCGACAGAAACGCCGGCCCCTCCAGCAGGAAGCCCACGCTGGGAGGAAACGACATGCCCTTCCCCAGCTGCTTTCCGTCTATGCGGACAACCCCCGAGGTGGGATGCACCAGGCCCAGGATCACCCTCATGAGCATCGTCTTTCCGGACCCGTTGGGGCCCGACAGCCCCACGGTTGCACCCTTGGGCACCTCTACCGAGACGTTTGTCAGCACCTGCGTGCCGCGTATGACCTTGTTCAGGTTCACCACCTGTACGTATGAAGTGGGTGCTGCGGCCACCGCGCCTTGACCAATCATGCCGTTGCCTCCCTCTGCAAGCAGTCCATCCTCCAGAAATAGATACCGCCGAAGACCGCGCTGGCCAAAGCCAGCGCCAGCGCGTACAGCGCACCAGCCGACGGCTCGAATCCCCCGTACAGCACGCTGGCGGTACGCGCGGCCATCAGGTACTCCCCCGGCAAGAAAGGCACATACAGGTACGCGGACGCTAGCAGAATCGCAGCCATAACGCCAAAACTGAGCACAGGTCCCAGCACCAGGGACAACGCCAGCTGCAAAAGTCCCAGCCCGCAAAGCATCAGGGGAGCCACGGCCAAAAAACCTGCCAAGTTCGCAGGCAAGCCCACATCGGGTGCCGTTTTCAGAACATACATGAAGGCAGCCTCGCTCGCCTGCAAATCGAAGCCACCTCCCACGGCCAAGGTGCCAAGCACACACGACGCCGCGACCACCAAGTACGCCGCAAAGGTAGAGATGACGACCCACAGGCACTTCGATGCCCACCAGGCCACCCTGCTGCCCGACAAAACAAGCACGCTACGGCCATACCCCAGCAGATCCCGGTAGGGGTAAGACAGCGTGACGAACAGCAAGACCATCAGGACAAACATCCAGGCGACTGGAAAGGTAAAGATGCTGTCCTGTTCCGGATTGTAGGGAGAAATCCCCACCAGGCAGGCGGCCATGTTCTCTCCCCACGAGTATGTAGGAGCATCGCCATATGCCAGCGTCAGCAGATCCGAGAATGCCAGCACGGCCGCGCATACCGCACCCAGCATCACGTAACGCTTCCAGGACTCCCGGATGCCCTCCTGCAGGTCCATGCACAAACAGGCCAGAAACCTCCTCACAGCACGTCACCGTCCCTCCAGGCGCGCAGCACCAGAACCCCAAGCCCCAGCATCAAGAACAGCACGCAAAGCAGCGGACCCAGGACTCTGGGCTCTCCATTTGAAACAGCAATCAGAAGTTCACTTAGGTTGAAGCAGAACCCCTGCACTCCAAATGCTGCAAAGACCACTGCATTCAGGTAACGCGCCCCTAAGGTCAGCAAGAATGACCCCGCAAGAAGAACCACTCTGTTGTCGATGATTGCCGAGAACGCTAGGACCAACAGCGCCCATGATCCGCACAACACTCCATCCAGCAGCGTGTTCACAATGACGAAGGCAAGAGGGTTGCCAAAGAAAAGTCCTGAGAATAGCGTATTGGGCGTTATTCCAAAGTACAGGTTGTCAAGCGCTTCCGGCACATAGGCGGGGCACAGCATACTCAGAACCACAAAGTTGACCAGCAATGGAATTGCCGCCACCAGAAAACCAGCCGAAAAGGCGGCAAATCCCTTTGTGAACAGATATCTGCCTCGGCCACTCCTGGTTACCATTTGCCCATACACACCGCTGATGAGCTCGGTTCTAAGGGAGGTCGAGTATGGGATGATTGCCAGCAGTGGCAGAATGAGAAAGAAGATTTCTGCGGCGATATCCCAACGTGCCAAAATCCACTTTCCATAGCTTCCCAGTGTAGACAAGCCGGTAAACTCGCTGTCAATGACGCCCCAACTCTGGGTATCCCAGCCCATTTGGATGGTCGCGCTGGCCATGCAAATACATACAGCTGCAAGCAGTGCGATAACGAACCATTTATTCCTTAGAGCTTTATTCAGCTCGATGAGCAGTACCCTCCTCATGAGTTGTCATCCCTTCTGTAGTCCTTGACATCCAACCTGACCTGAAAGTCGGTGGATGCTGTTTCGGAACCGCCCAAATAGCATTCGTTGGTGTCGAAGTTTGACGCGCTGAGGGCCTTGCCAACAGTGATGGTCATCTCCTGCCCCCGAGGCAGGTCGATGTATCCAAAGGAATCTCCGCCCAGGTTCGGATCGCAGTAGATTGGCTCCAACATTGACCCCGATACACGCTGCGGGGAAACAATCGAATCTATGAAGAATCGCTTTGTCGACGAGGATTTGCTCACGACTGTTGGGTAGGCGTCAATGTTCTTCACCTTGACTTTGTAAGTGAGGTACACGGCCTTGTTATCCTTTGAGCCAAACAGGTCGGAATTATCCGAACTGGCCAAGCAATCCTCGCTTTGCGCTCCTGTGTTGATTGCATCTTGGGGACTGCTATAAACCGCCGCCTCTAGAACAGTCAACTCAAGCGATCCAAGAAAGTCCCCGGTCCCGGTCTCATCCACCTCGCGCTCTCTCGTAACGGTGAATGTTTCTCCCATCGCGTAATCCGTCACTTGTAACTGTTTCGATTGCGGCTGTTCGCTGGAGGACATGTGGTTGAGCAAGGCTTTCGGCCGACCTCCCTCTATGCGAAAAATACCAAACACCACAAAGCACATCGCGATTATGAGAACCGCTGCGATTTTCTCTTTCCGTTTCATGGCGTTCCCAATGAATCGTGGCGACGACCGAGGCGATAAGGTTGACGCTTCGCGACCTCGGTCGTCGCCGAGCAGACTCTTAGTTCAGATCCGTGTAATTACCTGCACAGTCAGGACTCCACGCGCCCCACAGCCTGCCGGGGCCACGATCTGCATAACCGGTTAGACGCGCCCACCTGAATCCATACTCATACACATTGTTGTGAATCTCGTACTTTCCAACACCAGGAGCCCTGACGGACCCACCTCGAGTGGTGTTTGTGCATCCGTCCCCATTGCTGTTTGTTGCACCGTCGATGTACAGCAGTGGTGCGTCCCCAGACGAGCCGTCTACCCTTAGATAGCTGGAGCTCGAAGTGTCCTTCGATCGCCAGTATGTCCCCTGGGTAGCACCCGTGAACCTAAAGCGGAAGTTGTAGCTGGAGTCCACCGTGCTCCTCTCGACATTGACGGGAGTATCCACCGGCGTATCCAGTGCAAGAGCCGGTGCCACAGGAAGCACAGCAATAGTCAACCCAAACAACGCAGCCATTCCCCAACGACAAATCGCCTTTCCGTACTTCATCGCGCAACTCTCCTTCCGGACAAACGCAAGCTAATGGAGTGGGCGCGTCCACGGCTGCAACTGTGGCAGCAAGTGGGCGCGCCGTCTGTAGTCACGCGATATGAAAGTAGATATTTGAGCGTTTACAAGCCGCTGAGCTGGTGTAACGCGTCAACGAACTCCGTCCTGCTATGTACGCCGAGGGACTTGTACACGGCATCTCGGGCGGAGTTTACTGTCCCGCGGGAGTAGTGCCTAGACGATGCGATGCTGGATGAGCTGAGTCCTGCCAGAATGTCCACCGCCACGTCCACCTGGGTCTGGTTGAGCCCACGGCCCATGAGGGAGTAGCGAATGCGCTCGTTCTCCGTGGCGCCAAGAGTTCCCGTGGCATCGTGCTCTTTGCTACGCACGATTTCCCAACAGGCAGGTGCAAACAGGATGCCAAGCCCCGACGATGTCAGCGTGACCAGGTACCGCACAAAGACACCAAAGGCGACGCGTCCGCCGAATGCCAGGGTGTAGATGTCGTTGCCAACCAAGTACT
>JAQXQO010000072.1 GCA_029101205.1 Coriobacteriales bacterium
CGGCCCCGCGCTCAACCCCCCCGCCTTGCGCCCCCCCTTCGGGCGGGGGGTCCCTTTGTTCCCGGACAATCCCGGCACGCCCCAACAACACCGCTTCAGTCGGAGCCTCGCCGTTCGTCTTGGACGGGTGAGGAGCGACGTGCAGCTCCTAGCGCAGCCCCAGCGGATGGTGCTGGGCCATGCCAACCTTGCGAGGCAGGCCAATGCGGGCATGACGGACAAGTTCATAGGAGTAGATCTCGCGATGGCCCAGACCGCGCGGCAGATCGTGAGTCTCGTACTCCGCGGGCTCGAATCCGCAGATCTCTGCGGCGCGAAGGCCGGCCTCCATCTCCTCGTCGCTCGGGTACGCCTTCGTCACCACCAGGCGGCCACCAATCTGCAGGAGGGGAGCCGCGTACTCGATCAGCGTGTTGATCTGACCCACAGCACGTGCGACGACTGCCGTATAGCCACAACGGTCACGGGCGGGCATTTCCTCGACACGACCCGCTCGCACGGTCGCTCGTGTCCTGAGGCCCAGCTCCTGCACGAACTCCTCCACGGCGTTGGCCTTCTTTGCAACGGAATCCACCAGCACGCCCTTTCGGCCGGTCACCACGACCAGCGGGATTCCGGGGAAGCCGGCACCGGTTCCGATGTCCATGAACCTGCCCTTGGGAGTCTCCTCCACCATGCCAGCCATCAGCAGGGAATCCAGGATGTGAAGTACGACCGCATCGCGCTCATTGGTGATGCGCGTCAGATTGACCGTCTGGTTCTTCTGGATCACGAGCATCAGGTGGCGAACGAGCTTGTCCTTCTGCTTGTCGGTAAGTTCGATGCCATACGGCTCGACGTCCTGAGTCAGCTCCTCAACGATCTCGTCGTAGGTCATGCTGTAGCTTCCTCCCCTACAAGGCCCAACCCGGTCGGGCCAATAACCTCATCATGTAATGGCGGCTTTGCCATGGGCTTTGCTTTGGGCTGCTCCAGCCACATCGTCGCCGAATACGCGTCAACGATGTCCACCCATTTGCAACTCGTTCGTTGCACATCGAGCGTACAGCGTCGGCCACCTCCAGTATTTTCCATGCGGTCCAGCCACCAGGCGCTTGCTCCTCGAAGAACACAGACAGACCGCACGAAGCGACGACTCACGCCAACAGGCCCACGCCCAAGCGGCGTCGCAGCCGGAGCCATCGCACGTCACGCGCTGCAAGCGATGGAGAGGACAGCACCGGATCAGAGGGCAGCATCGGATCGAACGTGGACCGGAGGTAACAAAAAGGGCAAGAAGGACTGATATCCTTCTCGCCCTGACGCAATCGACGATGCCGGCCTTCCGGCGGCGTCACCCGTACGGGCCGCCGCGGCCGCGCTAGTGCTTCACCGCGGTGATGACGACGTGGCGGTCAGGCTCGGTGCCCTCGGAGTGCGTGGCGACGTCCTCGTCGTCCACAAGCGCCAGGTGCACCAGACGGCGCTCGTACGCGTTCATCGGAGGCAGCGAGACGCGGCCACCCTGGCGCTTGGCGCGCGCAGCGCCGTTGCGGGCCAGGTTCTGCAGCTTCTCCTTGCGGCGGTTCTTGTAGCCCTCGATGTCCACGACCACGGGATAGTGGAACTTGAGGTTGCTGCTGAATAGCGACGACAGAACCATCTGCAGGGCGTCGAGCGTGCGGCCGTGGCGGCCGATGAGCACGGCCAGGTCCCCGCCGCTGATGTCCAGGATGAGCTCGCCCTCGTCGCCGTCGTACTCGTCGATGGTCACCTTGTCCTCGCCAAAGTACGAGAGGATCTGGCGCAGGTACGACACGGCCACGTCGGCCACCTTGTCCAGCTCGTCGTCGGTGAGCTGCTTGTTCGCAGCGTAGTGCTCGCGGATGACAGCAAACTCGTCGTCGGCGGACTCTGTGGCATCGCCCTGCACGGCGTCAGACTCCTCGTCGGTCGCGGTGCCATCGGTGGGGTCGGTGTCCTCCAGGTCCTCGGCGACCTCCTGCTCATCGTCCATGCTTACCTCCAATTCACGGTCAAGGGGCATGGCACGCCATGGTGTGCCATGCCCCCGCTAGTAGTCTTTTATGCGCCTAGATGCTAGCTCTTCTTGTGAGGACGAGGCTTGCGCTCCTTGCGCACCACGTCCACCTCGACGGGCTTGTTCTTCAGCTTTTCCTCGGTCTCGGCCTTGACCTTCTCCATGACGCGGTTGGTAACGACCTGCTGCTGCACGACCTGCCAGATGGAGGAGGTGACGTAGTACAACAGAACGCCGGCGTTGATGGTCCAGCCGAACCACAGCATAAAGACGGACATGACGGCGCCCATCATCACGGACTGGCGCGACTGCTCGGGGTTCGTGCTGTTCTTCATCTGCAGAACCATGGGGATGAAGGTCAGGACGCCAAACAGGACGTCGAACAGGACGTAGGGCCAGGCAGCGGCAAAGCCGCCGGCAGACATCATGCTAGAAGGAGAGGCGCCCAGCATGATGCCGCCCAGGAGCGTGGCGCCCTCGGGAATCTTGCTCTTCGTTACCGTGAACAGTGCGAAGAAGACGGGCATCTGCAGCAGAATGGGCAGGCAGCCACCCAGAGGGTTGAACTTGTTCTCGGCATAGAACTTCTGGAGCTCGGCGGCCTGCTTCTCGGGGTCGTTCTGGTAGCGCTCCTGGATCTCCATCATCTTTGGCTGGAGAGCCTGCATCTTTGCCGACGAAGCCGTCGACTTCGTCATGAGCGGCATGATGATTACTCGAATGATGAGGGTGAGAATGATGATGGCGACACCCCAGTCACCACACAGCCCCTCGAGACCAGCCAGGATGCTGGCCAAAAAGTCAATAAACCAATCCCACATGGTTTGCCGTGCCTTTCGTCAGTCAGGGAACGGGGTCATAGCCACCACGATGAAAGGGATTGCACCGCAATATCCTGCGAAACGCCAGCCAGCTGCCCTTGGCCGCACCGTACTTCTGGATGGCCTCCAGTGCATACTGAGAGCAAGTTGGGCTATAGATGCAAGAATCGGGGAGCAAAGGCGAGATGTAGCGCTGGTATCCGCGAATGAGGGCCAGGAAGACCCGGGCCACGGTACCTCGATGCTGCTCACTCATCCCTCTGTACACCAGCTTTGCGCAAAAGGGCGGCAAGGGCTACGGACACCTCGGCGGGCGAGGCGTCATGCGTGCGACGTGTAGCAAAGAGAATCACATCGGCTCCTTGCACCGGCAGGCCGCACATGCGCGAAGCCTCGCGTAGCACACGCTTGCACCGGTTTCTGAAGACCGCGTTTCCCAGCCTTTTAGCAGCGACGAAGGCGACCCTGTGACAGTCGCCTTCGTCGCCAGCGTCTCGAAGAACGGTAATGCGCACCAGCTGGTGGTTGTAGCGCCTACCACCAGAGAAGACCTTCTCAAATTCCGTCCTGGATTTGATGGTCTCCATTCGATCGCCTAGTCGGAAACGGTAAGCCTCTTGCGGCCCTTGGCACGACGACGGGCCAGAACCTTGCGGCCGCCCTTGGTTGCCATGCGAGCGCGGAAGCCGTGGGTCGTAGCACGCTTCCTCTTGTTAGGCTGATAAGTGCGCTTCATTTCAAATCCTCCTGGACCGAAACCAATAATCAGAGTCAAGCCAAAAAAGTTTACGAGTGATTGGCTGCAAATGTCAATTTTTACTTGTGCCCGCGCACGAATTCACTACAGAGCTGCCAATCCACACACAAACCGCACGTGAGCGAGGGGGTGGAGGGGACGCTAGTCGATTTCCCGGCGAAATCATCGCCTGCCCAGCTGGGCAAGGGACTTAGGACCGCCCTTTGCCCGTTCCTGTCCGCTGGGACATCACCCTCGACGAAGGAATTATTTCTTCAGAGGCAAGAATGTTTTCTTCCACTGGAAGGCTTTATCCGCAAGTTTTCATCCACTGGTGAATAGTTCGTCGCAAACCCCGGGTTTCTCCCCAGAATCTTCCGCAGCTCTTTCACACTCAACTCCCGAGTAAACAGCATTTATCGACAATTGATAATCCTCTGTCGAAAACTTTCTTCCACAGAAGTTTCGCGGTGAAATGTTTTCTTCACTCGTCGATACACGGATGAAAACTTCGCTTCTCACTATGAATAAACCCCAGCTCATGGCCAAGAGCTTTCGTCCGTTCCCCGGCGCATGGGGTTACTATTTCTCCGCACGAGTAAACTTGCGTGAAAGTTTTCATCAGCGTCTTTCACGATCAGACACACCATCAGACACAGGAGAGGGCCGTGGCCAGAGCCTTTTACCCATTCGTAGACAACGGCGACCCCGCCGCGCCGGGAGCGAACCCCGCCACGCCGGGCGATGGCCCCGCGGGGCAGCCGCCCATAGCACAGCCCGTGGCGCAGCCCGCAGGCCAGCAGTCCGCGACCTCGCAGGCCCCTCAGACCTCGCAGCCGTCCCAGGGCTACCACGGCCTCAGCGCCAGCAGGGTGTGCTATGCCGCGCGCATAGCCGTCTACGACGACGAGGCCGCGGCGCCGCGCGTGGTGGTGGTCGACCCGTCCGACGTGCGGTCGTACCTGGAGGAGATAACGGCCCAGGTTACCTCGCTCTCGCACCAGCAGGGAGGGTCCATCCCCTTCACGGTCATCCGCGAGATCGTCGAAAACCTGATCCACGCCTACTTCATTGAGCCCACCATCTCGATCCTGGACCGCGGAAACACCATCCGCTTCTCGGACCAGGGCCCCGGCATCCGCTACAAGGACCGCGCGCTGGAGTACGGCACCTCCACGGCGACCGAGGAGATGAAGCGCTACATCCGCGGCGTCGGCTCGGGCCTCCCCTACGTGCAGCAGTACATGGAGTCGAAGGGCGGATGCCTGCTGATCGAGGACAACCTGACGCAAGGCACGGTCGTCACCATCTCGACGGACCCCGCTCGGGCCGCCCGCGCCCACCAGAGCGACGCGGCCGCACCCGTCCAGCCCCCGTACGCCGCCGAGCAGCCCCAGCCACACGCCTACGGACCAGAGGGGCAGCCCGGCCAGCAGCCCCCGGCATACGGGCAGGAGACGGATGCTCGCCAGGCGGCGCCGTATCAGCAGCCCTACCCCTACGCCCCCGCGTACCCCGGCACGACGCCCTACGCGCAGCAGGGCCAGTACCCGTACCAGCCCGCATACGGCCAGACCGCTGCTGGCTACGGGCAGTCCTCGGCGTACGGCCAGCAGCACCCGGCATACGTGCAGATGCCGGGTGCGCGCCAGGCGGCTCGGTACCAGCAGCCCTACCAGGGGCAGTACGGCGCACCCCAATACGGCGCACCCCAGCAGGGCACCCCTCAGCAGCCCGCCCCCCAGCAGGACCAGGCGCCCTGGCAGGGGACGCCCGAGGCCCAGCCGTTCCAGCAGCCCCAGGGCCTCCCGTCCCAGCAGCCCGCCGCAGGCGCGGCCGTAGGCCCCGTTCCCGCCGCCCAGCAGCAGGGCCCCTTCTCGTGGATACACCTGACCACGCGCGGCCGCGCCGCGCTGGAGTACCTGCTGCGCCACGAGTCCGTGGGGCCGTCCGACCTGCAGCGCGAGTACGGCGACTCCCAGCCCACCTGGACGCGCGAGCTGAAGCAGCTGGAGGACGACGGCTTGATAAAGAAGGACGGCCAAAAGCGTCACCTGACAAACCTGGGCCGTGCATTCCTGGAGCAGGGGATGTAGCGTTTCGCGCCCTCCAGGCCCCGAAGTAGGCCCGGCAGGCCAGGTTCTTCTTGCCAAGCTAGGCGGTTTTTCGAAAGCTGTCGATATTGTGATGATGATATCGACAGCTTTTCAACATTTCCCAGCTACCTACCCCTGTTTTTCATCATATAATGGCGAATCACGTGCCTTGCACGCCCCAACTTTCAACACTGACGCGGGAGTAGCGGAGAGTTTTCGATGGACGCAACGAACGAATCGGACGCAATCGCCCTATGGGAGGACGCCCTGGACCTTCTGGCCCAGCAGGGGCTGCCCGCATCGACCATAGCCATGTTCAAGAGCTGCCGCGCGACGGCCCTGGACGACGAGGCGCTGCACATAGAGACCAGCTCCCGCTTCGTCCAGCGCACCGTCTCGCGCAAGGCCGAGCAGATCGAGAAGTGCCTTGCCGAGGTCGCCTTCGCGCCGCTGAAGCTGGTCGTCCAGAGCGCCGCCCCCGACGCGAAGCCCCTGCAGACGAACTCCGAGCTCTCCAGCGACGAGTTCGAGCGCTGGAACCAGGCCACCGCCCGCAAGACCGAGCCCGTGCCCGGCACGCGGGCGCAGGGCGTCATGCTATCGGCAGCGGCCAACGCGACCGCCACGGCAGCCGCCCCGACGGCACAGCCCGTCTCCGACGAGGCCGCGCAGGCGGCG
>JAQXQO010000073.1 GCA_029101205.1 Coriobacteriales bacterium
CCTGGACCTCATAGGCTTCTACCGCGAGGAGACCATCTCGGCCGCCTGCGTGTTCGTGGTGCGTGAGGGCATCACCATCCGCACGGTGGAGTTCATCCTCGACAAGGGCAACGACGTCGACGAGGTCGAGCTGCAGGAGGGCTTCCTTAAGCGCTACTACGACGATACCGCCGACATTCCCGCCGAGGTGGACCTCACCATCGAGCTGCCCGACGCCGACGTCATAGCCGAGTGGCTGTCGCAGAAGCGCGAACACCCCTGCCGCCTGCACCGACCGCAGCGCGGCGAGAAGCGCAAGCTGCTGGACATGGCCGCCCAGAATGCTCACCATGCCCTGAATCGCTACATGGTGCGCACCGGCTACGCCGACGACCGCACGAACAAGGCCCTCATGCAGCTGGAGAGCGCGCTGGCCCTGGACGGGCCACCGATGCGCATAGAGTGCTTCGACATATCGACCCTGCACGGGCACTTCACGGTGGCCTCCATGGTGGTCTTCACGAACGGCCGCCCCGACAAGGGCCAGTACCGCCGGTTCAAGATCCAGACGCCCCTCACCGAGGCGAACGACTTCGTGTCCATGGGCGAGGTGCTGGCGCGACGCTACGGCCCAAAGACCATGGCCGACGAGCGCTTCGGGTCCCGGCCCGACCTTCTGGTGCTGGACGGTGGCAAGCCGCAGCTGACGGCCGCCATGGAACAGCTGGACCGCCTGGGCCTGGACATCCCGTGCTGCGGCCTGGCGAAGTCTGACGAGGAGGTGTTCGTCCCCTGGGACGACACGCCCATCGTGCTGCCGTCGGGCTCGGCGTCGCTCTACCTCATCAAGCAGGTGCGCGACGAGTCGCACCGCTTTGCCATCACGTTCCATCGCGAGCTGCGCGACAAGGCCATGACCGTGTCCATCCTGGATGAGATCGAGGGCGTGGGCCCCAAGCGCAAGCGCGCCATCATGCGCCACTTCGGCTCCATGAAGCGCTTGCGCGCCGCCAGCCCCGAGGACATCGAGCAGGTAAAGGGCGTGCCGCACGCCGTCGCCCAGGCCATCTGGGAGGCCCTGCGCGCCTGGGACGACGAGCGCCAGGCCGTGGGCCGGCTGGTGGAGCCTCCGAAGGACGATGACCCCGCCGCCGACGACGTGGCGCCCGCGCCGCGAGCCCCCGAGGCCGACGACGCGCAGGAAAGCCAAGCCATTGACGCCAAGGATGCCGCCCACAACGCCGAAGGCTCCGCTGGCTAGCACGCAGGCGTTGCCGCCCGGCGTGCCCTTCTCTACTATTCGAAGAAGAACGAATCTATCGAGGACTGTCCGCCGGCGCCCTGGGCGCACCTGGCGGGCGCGGCGGCGAATGGGGGAGCACTATGAGGGGTCCTGGCCTGTCTCGTCGGTCGTTTGTGGGGATGGCGGGCGAGGTGGCCCTGGCCGCGCTGGCGCTTGCGGGCTGCGGCAGCGGGTCGGGCACCACGTCCAACTCCGCGAACGTGAAGGGCGGCACCGAGGGCGGCGGCACCATCACGGCGGGCGTCGCCTACTCCGGCCAGGACTTCGACCCCGCGACGACCTCCTCGGCCCTGGCCCTGGGAACGAACTGGCAGGTCGTCGAGGGGCTGTACGGCCTGAACCGCCACGACTACTCCACGTTCTACGAGCTGGCCGCCAGCGACCCGGTGCAGACGGCGGAGGCCACGTACGAGGTGTCGCTACGCGAGGACGCCAAGTTCTCGGACGGCAGCTCGGTGGGGGCAGACGACGTCGTGAGCTCCTTCGAGCGGGCCGCGGCGCAGGGCGGCCCGTACGCCCCCATGCTGGCGCCCATCGCCTCCGTGCAAAAGAGGGACGACGCGACCGTGGTCGTCACCACCACCGTGCCGAACTTCTCGCTCTTGAAGGAGCGCCTGTCCATCGTGCGCGTGACGCCGGCCGACGCCTCCGCCGACGACATGTCGCAGAAGCCCGTGGGGTCGGGCCCCTGGATGTACGACTCCATCAGCGATACCGCCATCGACCTGGTGCCGAACCCCAACTACAACGGAGGGCACCCCGCCAGCGACCAAAAGATTCACTACGAGGTCCTGAAGGACGCGTCGGCGCGCGCCACCGCCCAGCAGGAGGGCAACACCTTGGTGATGGAGATGGTCACGGACGACGCCATCTCGCAGCTGGAGAACTCCGGCTGCTCCATCGACACGGTGTGGGGCTTCGCCACGCGCTTCCTCATGTTCAACGTGCGCAAGTCCCCCTGGGACAACAGGCTGGTTCGCCAGGCGGTCATGTACGCCCTGGACACGGGCCGCATGATCAGCGACGACTTCGCGGGGCTGGCGGAGGTGCCGCTGGGCTTTCTGCCCCAGGCGCACCCGAACTTCCACCAGGCCTCGACGGTCTACCAGCACGACGCCCAGAAGGCGCAGGACCTGCTGGGCCAGTCCGGCGTCACTCCGGGGGACGTGTCGCTTCTGACCACCGACAACGAGCAGGTCATGGCCATGGCGTCGCAGGTGAAGACAGACCTGGAGTCGCTGGGCTTCAGCGTCAGCGTGACCACGGCCGTGGCTACTTCCACCTACGACGACATCGACGGCGGCGGCGACTACGACCTCCTGCTGGCCCCAGGCGACCCATCGTGCTTCGGCAACGACCCCGACCTGCTGATGCGCTGGTGGTACGGCGACGACGTGTGGATGCAGACGCGCTGCCCGTGGGGGAGCTCCGCCGAGTGCCAGCAGCTGCGCGCCCTCATGGACCAGGCGCTGGCCCAAAGCGGCGACCAACAGCAGCAGACGTGGAACGCGTGCTTCGACATCCTGGCCGACAACGCGGTCCTGTACCCGGTGCTGCACGTCCCGACCACGACCGCCTCGTGGCGCGACAACCCCAGCCCCAGCGGGACCAAGCTGAAGGGCTTCCAGGGCATCGGCGCCACGGGCCTCAGCCTGCTGGACGTCACGACCGTCAGCGCATAGCACACGAAGCTCGGGCCCCGCTCCGACGGGGCCCAGGAAGGAATCGCATGCAGGTGAATCCCCTCGTGGCCTCCCTCAAGGGCAGGCTCATCGTCAGCGTGCAGGCATACCCCGGCGAGCCGCTGCGCCATCCCGAGACCATGGCCCAGATGGCCGAGGCTTGTCAGCAGGGCGGGGCCGCCGCCATCCGCTGCCAGGGTCTCTCGGACATCGCGGCCATAAAGGGCCGCGTCCAGGTCCCCGTCATCGGCCTATGGAAAGAAGGGCAGGACGGGGTATACATCACGCCGACGCTGCGCCATGCCATCGCCTGCGTGAACGCGGGGGCGGACGTGGTGGCCATCGACGCCACCGACCGCCCGCGCCCCGACGGACTCACGTTCCGGCAGACGGTGGACCAGCTGCGGCAGCGCTGCCGGACCCTCGTGATGGCTGACTGCATGACCATGGGCGACATCCGGCGGGCGGTGGAGTGCGGGGTGGACCTGGTGTCCACGACCCTGAGCCACAACAAGCCGGCGATTCAGACCACGCTGGACGAGGGGCCTGACCTGGACCTGGTTCGCCAGGCGGTGGGGGAGTTCCCCGATGTCCCCGTGGTGTGCGAGGGTCACGTCCACACACCGGCAGACGCCGCCGCGGCGCTGGAGGCGGGCGCGTGGTCGGTGGTCGTGGGCACGGCCATCACGCACCCCACCAGCCTCACGAAGTGGTTCTGCGCCGCGCTGTGACACCCGTGCGTCGGCCGTCCGATGCCGCACGGTCCCAGCCGACTCAGTGCGGCATGGAAAGGCGTCCCGCACATCGCGTATGCTAGAGGCCAAAAAACGAAGCCGTCGCTTCACTTGTGAGGAGATGCTATGGCTGAATCCGACAACCAAATGCGCAGCGCCGCCAGACGCGACCGCGTGCCCGACATCGTGGTCATCACGGGCATGTCGGGCAGCGGCAGGACCCAGGCCATGCACGTGTTCGAGGACATGGGCTACTACTGCATCGACAACCTGCCGCCTCGCCTCATCCTGCAGATATCGCAGCTGGTCGGCATCAACACCTCTGTCGGCAGGCATCTGGCCGTCACGTGCGACATCAGGTCGCAGGGCCTTTTCGATGAGATCCGCGACTCCCTGCACGAGCTGTCCGAGCACGAGCTCACCTACAAGGTGCTCTTCCTGGACTGCTCGAACGACGAGCTGGTGCGCCGCTACAACGAGAACCGCCGCCGCCACCCCCTGGCCCGCCCCGGCGAGACGCTGGAGCACGCCATAGGCCGCGAGCGCGCGCAACTGCAGACCATAAAGGACCAGGCAGACCTGGTCATCGACACCTCGCACATGCGCTCGAACGAGCTGCGTGGCCGCATCCGCAGGGCCTTCTCCGAGCTGGACGACCAGCAGCTGATGGACGTGCACGTGTTTTCGTTCGGCTTCAAGCACGGCATGCCCAACGAGGCCGACCTGCTGATAGACGTGCGCTTCTTGCCCAACCCGTTCTATGACCCCACCATGCGGCACCTTACCGGCAACGACCCGAAGGTGCGCGACTACGTCCTCGAGCATCCCATCACGAAGGAGTTCCTGAAGGCGTGGTTCCACCTTCTGGACGTGGTCATGCCCGGCTACATAAAGGAGGGAAAGTCGCACCTCAGCATAGCCATTGGCTGCACGGGCGGCCAGCACCGCAGCGTGGCCATAGCCAACGCCACGGCGCGCCACCTGGCACAGGAGCACTACCGCGTAACCGCATCCCACCGCGACCTCGCGCTGGCCAACGTCAGGACGAACTAGCATGTCGTTCACCGCGGAGGTAAAGGACGAGCTGTCGCGTGTCGACGGACATTGCCCCGAGTGCGCGGTGGCCGAGCTGTCGGCGCTCATGCGCGTGTGCGGCACGCTGTCGTTTCGCGGCAGCGGCCGCTACTCCATCCGCATAGCCACCGAGACGGGGGCCGTGGCGCGCACGGTTATCAAGTACGCGCACAAGCTGCTGGACCTGGACACCCAGCTCACGGTCAGGCGCTCCGTCCTGCACAAGACCCGCAACTACCTCATCGAGATACCCGAGCAGGAGCGCCTGTACGACGACCTGGTGCGCCTGGGCATCCTGGTGCCGGGAAGGGGCCTGGCGTCCGGCGTGCCCCACGGGCTTCTGCAGAGGCGCTGCTGCAAGGAGGCCTTTGTGCGTGGCGCGTTCCTCGCCGGCGGCTTCATCGCAGATCCGCGCGGCGACTTCCACCTCGAGATAGCGGTCACGGGGGAGGAGTTTGCGAACGACCTGGTCGAGCTTCTGGAATCCCTGGGAGTCGAGGCCAGGCTGAACCATCGGCGCGGCTCGTACGCCATCTACCTAAAGAGCTTCGATGGCATCGAGCGGCTGTTGGGCGCCATGGGGGCCCAGCGATCCGAGCGCGCACTTCAGAACGTGCGAAAGATCAAGTCCGTGAAGAACGACGTCCAGCGCAGGGTGAACGCCGAGATAGCGAACCAGGCGCGTTCCACGGGGGCGGCGCTGAACCAGCGCCTTTTGGTCGAGCAGGTGGACCAGGCCATAGGCATGAGGCGCCTTCCCACCGCCCTTCAGGAGTTCTGCGAGCTGCGCAGGCGCTACCCGGACATATCGTTGGCGGCCCTGGGCGAGCGCTGCCAGCCGCCCGCATCGAAGTCCGCCATGTACCACCGGCTCCTCCGCTTGAGGGAGCTGCTGCAGCAGGCGCAGAATTCGTCAACGAACAGCAGCTCAGACGGTTAACCACGCCGTTTGCCGAACCGGGCGGGAGCAAATTCCCGCGAGAATCGGATTTATCTGCTCGAAACTATCCATTAATGCTATTATCCAATCGAGTGTTCAGTTGGGCGCGTCCGGGGACCGGCCTCGGAGTGCCTTACGAAAGGAGAAAGAATGGCAGTTAAGGTTGCTATTAACGGCTTTGGCCGCATCGGCCGTCTGGCGTTCCGTCAGATGTT
>JAQXQO010000074.1 GCA_029101205.1 Coriobacteriales bacterium
GCAGAGGACGACGTGCGCTACCTGCCCGGCATCTACGAGTCCATGATGCAGCAGCTGGTGCAGAAGGACCGCGTGTCCTGGGTGCGTCCCGAGCTGGACAAGCTGACCGCACAGTCGCACTACGAGCGCGACCCGCAGGAGGCCTACCTGCACCTGCGCAGGTCGTCCTCGCTCAGCAGAAGGCAGCTGGCCGTGGCGCGCGAGGTGTGCGCATGGCGCGAGAGGTGCGCGGCTCGTCGCAACATCCCGCGCAAGTGGGTGGTCTCCGACGAGGTCATCGTCGAGATGTGCCGCCACGTGCCGCAGTCCGCGGGACAGCTCAGGCGCATCCGCGGCACCGAGAAGGTCTCGCAGCGTGACCTGGAGGAGCTCGTGCAGGCGGCCCAGCGGGGCGCCGCCAGCGACCCCCAGGGCTATCCGGAGGTGAAGCACCATACGCGCCCCTCGGCGGAGTCCGAGAGCGTCGTGGACCTGATGTGCGCCCTGCTGCGCCTGGTCAGCGAGAAGACCGGCGTGGCCTCGCAGCTCATCGCGACGCGCGACGACCTGTTTGCCCTCCTGGCCGGCGAGGACACGCCGCTTTTGCACGGCTGGCGCTACGAGGTGGCCGGCAAGCAGCTGCAGGGGCTCCTTGCCGGGCAGGTGGGGCTCACGGTGAAGGACCAGCGCGTGGAGCTGCTGTAGGCGCGTTCTGGGAAGTTCGCGACAGACGTATAGTTCATGTCCCGCAGGGGGAATATAGTCCAGACCCATACGCGGCCTGAGTTTGCTGCGCCCGCGCAGGCCACGCCTGTCCGCGGGCTGACTGGAGGATGCACATGTACGTATACGGGTACTACAACATGAGCTACTGGCTCCTGATCATTTTGTCGCTGGTGCTGGGCGGCATCACGCAGGCATACATAAACAGGACGTACAAGCGCTGGTCGCGCGTCCCCGCCACGGCGGGTGCCACGGGCGAGGAGGTGGCCCGCCGCATGCTGGACAGCGAGGGTGCCTCGCAGGTGGGCATCACGCACGTCGCCGGCCACCTGACCGACTTCTACGACCCGCGCGACAACATGCTGCACCTGTCGAGCGAGAACTACACGGGCGGCTCGGTGGCGTCGGTCGCCGTCGCCTGCCACGAGGCGGGACACGCCGTCCAGACGGCCAGGGGCTACATGCCCGGGCGCGTGCGCACGGCGCTGGTGCCCGTGGTCAACTTCACGCAGAACACCTGGATGTTCGTGCTCGTCATCGGCATGTTCATGGGGCTCATGGGACTGGTGCGGCTGGCCGTGATCTTCTTTGCCTTCAGCGTCATATTCCAGCTGGTCACGCTGCCGGTGGAGATCGACGCCTCGCGCCGTGCCGTGCAGTACCTGAAGTCCACGGGCTCGGGCATCGACCAGAGGGGCGCGCGCCAGGTGCTGACGGCTGCCGCCCTGACGTACGCCGCGGCGGCGCTGATCTCGGTGCTGCAGCTGCTGTATCTGATGGGTCAGACGGATCGGCGAAACTAACATGGCAGAAAAACCACTGGAGCTATCGGTAACTGACGCGGTGGGCTTGGCGAAGGGCTTGGTGGGCAACACCCCGACCCTGCTGGTGACGGGCGAGGTCTCGGGATTTCGCGGACCCAACGCGCGCTCCGGACACTGCTACTTCTCGGTGAAGGACGACTCCTGCGCGATGGACGTCATCGTGTGGAGCAGCACGTACCGCCGGCTGGGCTTTCAGCTGAAGGACGGCCTCGAGGTGCAGCTGTCCGGGAAGTTCGACGTGTACACGCACACGGGGCGGCTCTCGTTCATCGCGCGCTCGCTCAGCGTGGCGGGCGAGGGCCTGCTGCGCCAGCAGGTGGCCGCCCTGGCCCGCAAGCTGCAGGCCGAGGGGCTGATGGACGACTCCCGGAAGCGCCACATCCCGCGCTTCTGCACCCGCGTGGCGGTGGTCACGTCGCTGTCGGGATCGGTCATCGACGACGTGAAGCGCACGCTGCGCCGCAGGAACCCCCTGGTGCAGATAGACGAGGTGGGCTGCCAGGTGCAGGGGCCCGGGGCCCCGGCCACCATCATCCACGCCCTGCGCGTGGCCGCGGCGGCAAAGCCCGACGCCATCCTGCTGGTGCGCGGCG
>JAQXQO010000075.1 GCA_029101205.1 Coriobacteriales bacterium
CGCCAGGAGTCCATCAACTTCCACCCCAAGCGCCACGCCATGGTGGGCACGTTCACGCTGGGCTGCGACGACGAGGGCCACCTGACCGGCCTGGACTGCGAGATCAACTTCGACACGGGTGCCTATGCCAGCCTGTGCGGCCCCGTGCTGGAACGCGCGTGCACGCACGCCGTGGGTCCCTACAAGTACCAGAACACCGACATCCGCGGCTACGGCTACTACACGAACAACCCTCCCGCCGGCGCCTTCCGCGGCTTCGGCGTGTGCCAGAGCGAGTTCGCCCTGGAGTGCCTGATCGACGTGCTGGCCGACCAGGTGGGCATCAGCCCCTGGGAGATGCGCTACCGCAACGCGGTCGAGCCGGGCGACGTGCTGCCCAACGGCCAGATAGCCGACTGCTCCACCGCCCTGAAGGAGACCCTGCTGGCGGTGAAGGACGCGTACGAGAAGAACAAGGACCACTGCGGCTTGGCCTGCGCCATGAAGAACTCCGGCGTGGGCGTGGGCCTGCCCGACGCTGGCCGCGCGAACATCCGCGTGGAGGGCGGACGCGCCGTCATCTACTCGGCCACGTCCGACATCGGCCAGGGCTGCAACACCGTGTTCCAGCAAGACGTCGCCGAGGCCACCGGCCTGCCGAAGCGCCTGATCCAGAACGGCGAGTGCTCCACCGAGTGCGCCCCTGACTCGGGCACCACGTCCGGCTCTCGCCAGACGGTCGTCACGGGCGAGGCCGTGCGCGGCGCCGCGTTCCTGCTGCGCGACGCCATGCTGGCGGTGGAGCGCGGCCAGAAGGTGCCCGACGGCCCGGTGGCGGCGCACGGCGACGGCAAGACCATCGAGTACGACGATGGCACGCTCTACGACGACGGCGACCCCGAGGACCTGGTGGCCGGCCACCCCATGCTGCCGAAGGACCCCGATGCGGCACTCGCCGCGCTGGAGGGGCACGAGTTCCGCTACGTGTACCTGGAGCCCACCGACAAGCTGGGCGCCGACAAGCCCAACCCAAAGAGCCACATCTGCTACGGCTACGCCACGCACCTGGTGGTGCTCGACAAGAACCGCCGCGTCAGCGAGGTGTACGCCGCGCACGACTCGGGCAAGGTCGTGAACCCCATCGCCATCCAGGGTCAGATAGAGGGCGGCGTGCTCATGAGCATGGGCTACGCGCTGACGGAGGACTTCCCCCTGAAGGACGCCGTGCCGCAGGCCAAGTACGGCACGCTGGGCCTCTTTCGCGCGCCGCAGATCCCCGACATCCATGCCATCTACGTCGAGAAGAACCACCTTCTGCCCGTGGCCTACGGCGGCAAGGGCATAGGCGAGATAGCCACCATACCCACCGCGCCGGCTGTGCAGAACGCCTACCGCTGCGTGGACGGCATCCTGCGCCCACAGCTGCCCCTCAGCGGCACCCCGTACGCACCGTTGCGCTAGGGCGAGGTGAACGCGTTAGAGTCAAAAGTACCTAACGAAAAGTTTGGTCCACAACAGGCCCGCAAGCGTCCACGCGACGCTTGCGGGCCCTTAATTTGCCGTTCGGCGAACACATTTGCGTCCAGCGGCTACGCCTGCGTCATCCTCCGAGCAATGATTCACACTGTTGATACGCCACAGCCGGGTTCTCCTGGTGTTTTACGAGCTGAGCTTGCTATTCTTGCCAGCGTAGGGACTTCATTCGTTCTGCGTTCGGATTTCAAATGGCAAGAATGGCGAAAGCAGTTCGTAATTCTTGTGCGCAATAATCTGCCTAACAAATAGTTAGGCACAAGGTAAGGCAAGGCCCCTCCAAGGGCATCGCATACGCTCACGAAAGGTGGTCGGCATGGCCGAGTTGCTGAGGATGGAACACATCAGCAAGCGCTTCGGCTCGTTCTACGCGAACCGCGACGTGGACCTCGAAGTGGTCGAGGGCGAGGTGCACACGCTGCTGGGCGAGAACGGCGCGGGCAAGTCCACGCTCATGAACATCCTGATGGGCCTGTACCAGCCCACGGAGGGAAAGATCTTCATCCGTGGCAAGGAGGTGCACATCAGCTCGCCCAAGGTGGCCGTCGAGCACGGCATCGGCATGGTGCACCAGCACTTCATGCTGATAGAGGACATGACGGGCCTCGAGAACATCATCCTGGGTGACAAGCGCCACAAGTCGCCGCTTTTGCAGGAGGCCGACGCCCGCAAGGCCGTCCAGGAGATCATGGACCGCTACGGCCTGGAGATCGATCTGGACGAGAAGGTCGCCGACATGTCCATCGGCATGCAGCAGCGCGTCGAGATTATGAAGGTGCTGTTCCGCGGTGCCGACCTTTTGGTGCTGGACGAGCCCACGGCCGTGCTGACCGACCTGGAGGTCCAGGGCCTGTTCGACATCATGCGTTCGCTCACCAGCGAGGGAAAGGCCATCATCTTTATCTCGCACAAGATGCGCGAGGTCATGCAGATATCGGACCGCGTCACGGTGCTGCGCCGCGGCCAGAAGGTCGAGACGGTGCGCGTGGCCAACACGACCGAGCAGGAGCTAGCCGACCTGATGATCGGCCAGACGTTCGTCGAGAACACCTACCACAAGGTGACGGATGCCAAGCACACGGCCTTCCAGCTGAAGGACGTCTCGTACCATCCCGAGATCAAGCACGGCGGCCTTAAGGACGTCAGCCTGGCCATCCACGAGGGCGAGATCCTGGGCGTGGCCGGCATAGACGGCAACGGTCAGACGCCCCTGGCAGAGGTCGTGACGGGCCTGGTAAAGCCGGAGTCGGGCACGGTCATAGGGCCCGATGGCAACGAGATCGCGCTCTTCTCGCCCGAGACCTTCATAGAGGCCGGCCTGGGCAACATCCCGGAGGACCGAAACAAGATGGGCCTCGTGGGCGACATGACCGTGGCGGAGAACCTGGTGCTGAAGCAGACGCAGAGCGACCAGTTCTCGCTGGGCCACGGCAAGTGGCTCAAGATGGCCGAGATTCGCTCCTATGCCGACAGGCTGCGCGAGGAGAACGACATCCGCTGCACGTCGGTCGAGCAGACCGCCCGTAGCCTTTCGGGCGGCAACCAGCAGAAGGTCATCCTGGCCAGGGAGCTGGAGGGGCACCCCAAGCTGCTGGTGGCCGTATACCCCACGCGCGGCCTGGACATCGGCGCCACGGAGTTCATCCACAACCAGATCGTGGCCCAGCGCGACGCGGGCTGCGCGGTGCTTCTGATCTCGGCGGACTTCGACGAGGTGCTGAAGCTTTCGGACCGCATCGTGGTGCTGTTTGAGGGCCAGGTCATGGGCACGTACCCGGGCGCGAATCCCCCCATAAAGGAGATTTCGCTGGCCATGGCAGGAAAGTAGGAGGGGGTCAACGTGGCAAAGAAGGCACTGAGCCCAGAGGAGCGCAGCGAAAAGAGGATGATGGTCCTGACGCCCATCATCTCGGTGCTCCTGGCGCTCGTCATCGGTGCGATCATCATCGCCTGCTTGGGAAAGAACCCCTTCGAGGGCTACGCGGCTATGATCCAGGGCTCGCTGGGCGACATGTCAAAGATCAGCAAGACGCTCGAGCGCGCCTGCCCGCTGATCTTTACGGGCCTGTGCGCCGTGTTTGCCTACAAGTGCGGCGTGTTCAACCTGGGCGGAGAGGGCCAGTTCATCATGGGCGGCTGCGCCACCGCGGCGTGCACCCTGGGCCTGGGGCTCGACGGTCCCGTGGGCCTGGCGGTAGGCCTCCTGGCTGGCATCGCGGCGGGCGCCATCTGGGGCCTGCTGCCTGGCATCATGAAGATCACGCGCGGGCTCAACGAGATGATCACCACCATCATGCTGAACTACGTCGCCATGTACTTCATGGAGTACATCTACAAGAACGCCTACTCGGACAACGGCCTGCCCAAGACCATCGCCATTCCGCAGGGCGCGCGCCTGCCCGAGATCGCGGGCACGCACGTCGGCGTCATCCTGGCCATCGTGCTGGGCATCCTGGTGTGGTACGTCATCTTCCGCACGTCGTTCGGCTTCAAGATCCGCGCTGTGGGCATGAACCCCATCGCATCGAGGGTCAACGGCTTCCCCGTGCGCAGGCTCGTCCTTCTGGCCTTCATCATCTCGGGCGCCATCGCCGGCATGGGCGGCGCCGTCGAGCTCCTGGGAAAGACGCCGTACCGCCTGGCATCCGGCTTCGGCTCGGGCTTCGGCTTTGACGGCGTGGCCATCGCGCTCATCGCCCAGCTGAACCCCATCGCCGCACTGGTGGTGGCCCTGCTGTTCGGCATCCTGTCCACCGGCGGCACCATGATGCAAAGCGTCATCGGCGTGCCCACTGCCATCGTCGAAATCATTCGCGGCCTCATCATCATCTTTGCCGTCGCCGGCATGGCCGCGGTCAAGCTTCCCCAGATAAAGGCGTTCGTTGCTGCCAGGCTGGACGCAAAGGAAAAGAAAGCCGAGGTGAACGCGTAATGGATGGCTTCATCACCGCACTGCCCACCATCCTGAAGGCGATGACCATGGGCGCCGTGCCCATTCTGCTGGCGTCGTTGGGCGAGGTCTTCTCGGAGCGGGCCGGACTCGTGAACATCGGCCTGGAGGGCATCATGGCCATCGGCGCCTTCGTGGGCTTCGCCGTGGCAAAGATGACGGGCAACCTCTGGGTGGGCCTCATGGTGGGCATGCTGGCCGGCGTGGTCATAAACATGCTGTACGCCTTCTGCACCATCACACTGTGCGCCGACCAGGTGGTCACCGGCATGGCCATAAACATCCTGGCTCCCGCCATCGCGCTGTTTGGCTACAACCTGTTCGTCGGCTCGAACTCGGCCAACGCCACGGGAGATCAGATGGCCAGCATCGCAATCCCCGGCCTGTCGCAGATACCCTTCGTCGGGGACGCCTTCTTTGACCAGACGCTTCTGGCCTACCTGGCCTTCATCCTGGTTCCGCTGGTAAGGTACTTCTTCAAGCACTTCCGTGCGGGCCTCTCGTTCCGTTCGGTGGGTGAGAACCCCCACGCCGCCGAGACGCTGGGCATTGACGTGGTGCGCGTGAAGTACATTGCCTGCGTCGTGTGCGGAGCACTGACGGCTGCGGGCGGCGCGTTCCTGACGCTGTGCTACACCCCCATCTACACGGATGGCATCGTGATGGGACGTGGCTTCATCGCCCTGGCGACCGTGATTTTTGGTCGCTGGAGCGCTCTGGGCGTGCTGGGCGCCAGCCTGCTGTTCGGCTTCTTCGACGGCGTGAACGTGGCACTGCAGGCGCAGTTCCAGTCTGCCCCGGTCATGTTCTTCAAGATGATCCCGTACATCTTTACCATCGTGGCGCTCATCTTCTTTGGGTCCAAGCATGCGGGACCCAAGGCCAATGGCCAGCCGTACTACCGCGAGATGCGATAGGTGCGCGGGGCTGACGCCGGGCGCGCGCACGTCGGGCACCGCATGCACGACAGGTGCCGCATGCACGACAACGACATTGGTGTTTCCCCGACGCATCCGGTACGAGTGCGTCGGGCGCAATCAGAGAGTGTGGCCACGCGGCCGCACCCGAGGGGAGAAAGGACCAGCAATGAGTGAGTCAAAGCATTCCCTGTCCCATGTGATGGTCGACCGTCGCCAGGCCATTGGCATTGGCTTGGGCAGCGTGGCAGCCGTAACGCTGGCCGGCTGCGGCTCGAGCTCCAGCTCCAGCTCGTCTAGCTCGGACTCGTCCGACAGCGGGTCCACCAGCTACAAGGTCGCCATGATCATGAGCGGCACCATCACCGACGGCGGCTGGGACCAGGGCCACTACGAGTCGCTGCAGCGCGCCCTCAGCAACCACTCCAACTGGACCATGCTGGAGCCAAAGGAGAACACGGCCGACGCCGACGCTGCCACCGCCGCACAGTCCTACGTTGACCAGGACGTCGACCTCATCATCGGCAACGGCAACCAGTTCGCGTCCGACTGGGCCGAGGTCGTGGCAGACGCGGCCGACAGCCACCCGAAGGTCCACTTCCTCATCACGAACACCGACCCCACCACCGAGATGTCGGACTACGAGACGCTGGATCCCGTCGAGACCGTGCTGCCTGACTTCAAGCAGACGGGCGCCCTGGCCGGCGTGGTGGCTGGCCTCATGACCAAGACCAAGAGCATCGGCTTCATTGGCGGCATGAAGCTGCCCTCCACCATCACGAAGTACTCGGCCTACCTGGCCGCCGCCAGGAAGATCGACTCCTCGATCCAGGGCCAGTACAACTTCGAGGCCGGCTTCACCGATGCCTCGCTGGGCACCAACCTGACGCAGCAGTGGATTAGCTCCAACAACGTCGACGTCATGTGGGGCGACGCCTCCGCAGTCGACAACGGCGCCCGCCAGGCCCTGCAGGCCGCCGGTGCCGACACGCACTTCGACATTGCCCAGCCCATCGACATCGTGGGCGACGACCAGCCCACCGTCGTGACCTCCACCGTGACCGACTGGATGATCAGCCAGGCCATGGACGAGATCGAGAGCGGCTCGTTCGGCGGCGGCAAGTCCATCACTGCAAGCATGTCCAACGGCGGCATCTCGCTGGGCAAGTTCTCCGACAAGGTGTCCTCCGACGTCCAGTCGAAGATTAAGGACTACGCGCAGCAGATCCAGGACGACGCGTTCCTGACCGACGACGAGGTCGCTGCCGTGCAGAACACGCTGGGCTAGGCAGTTCTTTCGTGGCCCGGCTGGTGCCAGCGCGTTGGCCAGCCGGACCGTCTGGTCACAAGCGGCCAAATTGTCGTAGCGTTCATATTTCGTAGCCGGGGCGAGGCGCGCCACGAGCCGCCTCGCCCTTCTTGCAGGGGACATCATGGCCCGAAAGCAGTTTTCGCACGCAGAGGACGTCGCGTATCTGAGACGGGCCATCCAGGTGTCCAAGGAGTCGCGTCAGCATGGCAACACGCCGTTTGGCGCAATCTTGGTGTCACCCGACGGCGAGATTCTGCTGGAGCAGGGGAACATCGAGGTCGCCACGCATCGCTGCACGGGACACGCCGAGGCCCAGCTGATAGACCGCGCCTCCACGATGTACGGCAAGAAGTACCTGTGGGACTGCTCGCTGTACACCTCCGCCGAGCCGTGCGCCATGTGCGCTGGCGCCATCTACTGGGGAAACATGGGCCGTGTGGTCTACGCCATGACCGAGAGGCGCCTCTTGCAGTTGACCGGTGCAAACGAGCAGAACCCCACGTTCTACCTGCCGTCTATCAACTTACAAACTATCCGCATCAGTCGGGCAAGAAGCGCATGGCGCTTCTTGTAGGGGGGACCTGTCTAACTTTTGGCAGAGAGGAGCTCGCGAGGCGATGGGCCGAGCGAGAAGCGCTTGCATGCGAGAAGCGCTTGCATGTTGTTGATCGAGCGATAACCGCAGGTGAGAATAACGCAGCAGGTACAAGCGTTGTTCTTCTTGAAATATAACGATGTAGAAGTTGCAACAATTATTTCAATAGA
>JAQXQO010000076.1 GCA_029101205.1 Coriobacteriales bacterium
GCAGGACAGCGTTCACGGTCCCAAGAGAGAGGCCAGAGGCACTGCTCAGCTCGCGCTGGGTCATGCGGGTTTCTGACTTTGCAAGGACGACAAGGACCTTGAACATACTTTTGGAGAGCGCCATAGAACCTCCGGCATAGAGCACCTTTTGTTAGGCTTCAGTATGCCAAAGGTAAGCTTAATGTTCAATAACCTTAGAATTTGTAATGTGATGAACACGTGCAGATAGCCACCGGCGGGCGACGTCACGCGGACGTACTAGGCACCCTCCTCAGCAGAGCCAAAGAGCTCGGCGTCAAGGGCTGCCAGCTCCTCCGGCGGCGTTGCGGGATTGCACCCAAAGCTCTCCGCCACTGCCTGGGCCTGCAGGTGGCGCAGACCGGCGAGGTCATTGTTGCCCTGAGCTTCGTACACGCGAGAGACGCGGTCGAGCGCATAGCACACGTACGCGGCAATGGAGTCCCCCATGCCAGAGAGCACGAGCATCGTGACGAGAGAGTCTGGCGAGAGGGCCATGGCCGTCTGGACATCAAGGTCGACGAGGTCTGCAACCTGCTGCTCGACCTCCTGGCAGGAGACGGGGTCGCCCTTCTTGACAGCAAGTCTGAGCGCCCTTGTCACCGCCTCGACGAACTGCGAGATGAGCTCGGTGATGTAGTCCCTCTCAAGCATGGTGCCATCCTCTCTGCGAACGCTTCCGCGTCCACGATTCTAGCGCTGTGGTGGGAGCGGCATGCCAAGGTGCTCGAACGCCGCAGGCGTTGCCTGGCGCCCCTGGGGCGTGCGAACGATGAGGCCCCGCTGCAGGAGATAGGGCTCGTAGACGTCCTCGAGGGTGGAGGGGTCCTCCCCTACCGCCGAGGCGATGGTGGTGAGTCCCACGGGACGTCCCCTGAAGGTGCTCGTAAGCGCCGTTAGGATCTTCTTGTCCATCCAGTCAAGGCCCATCTCGTCAATCTCGAAGAACGAGAGCGCCTCGGCGGCGACCTCCCACGTGATGGAACCACCGGCCCGGACCTGGGCGTAGTCACGCACGCGCTTGAGGAGCCGGTTGGCAAGGCGTGGCGTGCCGCGCGAACGCGAGGCAATCTCGGCGGCGCCCTGCTCGTCAATCTCGACTCCAAGGATGGCAGCCGAGCGCTGCACGATGCGCCTGAGCTCGTCGACGGTGTAGTAGTCCAGGCGATACGAGATGCCAAAACGATCGCGAAGGGGCCCGGTGAGCAGCCCCGTACGCGTGGTTGCGCCGATAAGCGTGAAGTGCGGAACGTCAAGGCGAATTGAGCGCGCCGCCGGCCCCTTGCCTATGACGATGTCGAGGAAGAAGTCCTCCATGGCGGGATAGAGGACCTCCTCGACCTGATGGTTGAGACGGTGAATCTCATCCACAAAGAGGACGTCGCCCTCTTCGAGGTTGGTGAGTATGGCAGCGAGGTCTCCCGTGCGCGCGATTGCCGGGCCCGACGTGGTACGCAGACGGGCGCCCATCTCGTTTGCGACTACGTTGGCAAGCGTGGTCTTTCCCAGCCCCGGAGGGCCAGAGAAGAGCACGTGATCGAGGGTCTCGTGACGGTCTTTTGCAGCGGCGATAAGCACGCGGAGGTTATCGCGCACACGCTCCTGGCCACAGTACTCGTCAAGCGTAGTAGGACGAAGGCTGCGGTCGACGTCAAGGTCGTCAGCCGTAAGCTCCCCCGTCACGGGACGCGGACCACCATGGCCATGGCCAGAGCCCGGCACGTCGTCGAAGAGGTCCTCCTCCTGAGCCTCCCACGTCACAGGTTGCCCCCAATCCTCTTGAGCGCGAACTGTATGGCCTTCTCGACCGTTGATGCTCCGGCCTCCTCATGCCCATCCAGTGCAAGCTCTGCCTCCTGCGGCGAGAAGCCCATGGAAAGCAGCGCAGCCGTAGCCTCTTCGGCGACAGACTGCGAGGTATCGGGCAGTTTGGAGCGCTGCGAGGCAGGCTCGCTCATGCCAACCAGGCCGCGCAGGGTTGCGTCCTTGGCAAAGACATCCTGCAGCTCAACCAGCAGTCGCTGTGCCTTCTTGCGGCCAACACCGGGAACCTGGGCCATGCGTCCCTCGTCCTGAAGGGTGACGATGGTGGCAAGCGTTGCCGGGGAGAACGTAGAGAGAACCGCCAAGGCCAGCTTTGGACCCACGCCGGATACGGCGACGAGTTTGTCGAACACGGCGCGCTCCTCGCGCGTGGCAAAGCCGTAGAGCTCGACCGCGTTCTCCTTCACGAGCATGCGCGTGAGCACGGTGACCCCGGCTTCTCCCACCGCCGGCAGTGATGCCGCCGTAGTTGCCGAGACGCCAAGCTCATAGCCGACGCCGCTCACATCGATGACGACGTGGGTGGGTAGCACCTCGACAAGGGTGCCCGTGAGCTGCACGATCATTGGGTGTTCCTCCTGCTCTGCCTAACGTGGCCAAGTGGCGAGCCTTCGCCGCGGGCCCCGGCGAGACGTGCAGCAGTTGCCGCCGCCGTGACGCCGCGCGCCGTGGCAGCATCGAGAGCCTCCTGTGCCTTCTGCTGCTCGAAGACCTGCAAGGCCGCCCCCTCGCGTGTGAGTCGCTGCGTGCGCGTGAGGTTGGCATGGCAGATGGCTGCCGCAAGGGCATCTGCGCAGTGGTCCGGACGCGGGTCGTGGTCAAGGGCGAGAATGTTCCTCACCATGAAGATGACCTGGCGTTTGTCGGCAGATCCCGTGCCAACCACCGCCTGCTTGATCTGCATGGGCGTATACTCACCCAGCTCGAGGCCCGCCTCCGCTGCCGCGACAAGGGCGGCGCCGCGGGCATGCGCCGTTGCAAGCGCCGAGCGGGAGTTCTCGCCAAAGAAGATCTTCTCGATGGACAGCTGAGTGGGACCGTAGAGCTCGATGACCTCGGTAAGCTCGTCGAATATGCGGCCCAGACGTTGGTCTATGGGCTCCGAGGCCTTCGTGGTGACGCAGCCGTACGCTCGCGCACGGCAGACGTTGCCACGTGTCTCGATGACGCCCCAACCGGTGTGGGCAAGTCCGGGGTCGATGCCTAGGATAATCACACGCCCTCCCGTTGCCAGATACTAGAACCTCTGTTCTAGTCTAGCACAAAGCGGACTGCGCGGAAGACCCAACATGGCGTCGGCCTAGTTTTCCGAGAAGGGCCCTCCCCAGCTCATCGGGGAGCCCCCCGGCATGCCGGGGCCGCCTCCCCTTCCGTGGTTGGGCTCGTCCGACGTTCTGGGACTGCCCTGCACGAAGTCGCGCAGGAGGTCTATGACGTCGTGGACCTCCTCGCCCTTGTTGGGTTGGCCCTCCTGCTGGACGTGCTCCAGCTGGGCCTGCACCTTGCGCAGATGCCTGATGATATCCTCCTCGGACACGCGCTCGTCCTTGCCGCGCACATGGTCCTCCCAGCGCAGCCCCATGGGGACGCGCGCGTCGAACACGGTGTTCGTCGAGGCTGCCAGGCACATGGTCCTGCACCCCGTACGTCCCAGCTCGCACTGGTTGAAGCGCTGGATGACGCGCTGCGTCAGGTCGGGGTTGCCCTGGTGGTTCACGGCGTCGGTCAGGCCGTACTCCCATTCGATGTGCGCGGCCAATATGGCATCCATCTGCGCCAGGAGCAGCTCGTCGTTTGCGGCGACGTCCGTCTGGATGTCCAGCCGGGGCAGGTCGAACGCGCGCTCGCTGTCCTCGGGGATCACGGGCGAGATGGTGTTGCGCAGACGCGCCAGCTCCAGGACCTCGCTGCGGTAGACGTCCCCCAGGGGCAGCATGCCGGCCATAACCGGTTTGGCCTGGTCCGCCTCCAGGCAGAGGTACGTCTTGTCCTGGGGACCCAGCAGGAGGGCCCCCAGCTCGCGGGCGAAGGCAGCCGTCCTTGCCATCGCCATGTCCCGCATCAGTATCGGGTCCTGGTCGGGCGAGGTGGTGGGGGCAGCCTTTGCATCGCCCAGATCACGGCAATCCATGCGCAGCCGCTGGACCAGCTGGAGCGCGCTGGCGCGACTGGCCCGGTCCAGGTAGTCGGGAACAAGTGCATGCACGTGCAGCGGGCCCAAAGCGTCGCAGGCAAGCGCCGCCAGAACCGAAGACCCGGCCTTTCCGTCCAGCATCAAGGCTGCATCCGTCAAACCGGCCTTCCACAGATAGTCGTGCAGGCCCAGCCTGAGCGACTCCCACAGGAACAGCGCCCGGTTGTACACCTCGGGAGTCAGCGGATGGGCGAGCGGGCCCTCCGAATGGGGCTCCACCTGAGCCACCATGAGCGCCTCCTCGAACGAGGGCGCGGAAGCCTCCAGCTGGCCCCACGGCGCCACCGCAAAGCTGGCACCCGGAAACACGAACGGGCCATAGCCGCCCAGCGATCCCACGCCCACTATCCACGCGTCCATGTTTTGGGCGTCGTCGACGAAGCGATTCTCGCCCAGGGCGGCACCCAGCGCGGAGTTGGGCTCGTCGAAGGAGAAGCCGTAGCTGTCGATGTATATGAGGACGTCGATGTCCAGGTCGTAGTCGACGAAGTCGTCGAGGTCGTCGTAGTTCACCGCGACGCCGAAGCGCGTGCCGTCCAGGTCAAAGCAGGGCAGCGTCGGCATGCCCACGCCCTCGCCGCCCTCGGCCTCGGCGTCCCCGCGGGAGCCATTCTGACTTCCCGCGCCATCGGAGTCGGGGCCGTCGCCGGCCAATGCGCCCACCTGGTTGGCAAAGTACGCCGAAAGCCTGAGGGGAAGCACCTGGCCATCCCTTATCAGCATGGTCTCGCACACGGTGTCGTAGTCCAGCTCGGCAACCACGGGCACCAGACAGGTGCACTTCAGTCGTGAGGCCAGGTCGTCCAACGTCGCCGCAAGATCCAGCAGAAACCCCTCCTGGTCTGGAGCCGCAACGGGAACGGGACCCGTCAGCGTCGCCATGGGAAACGTCAGCAGATCAACGCCTTGGTCCGCTGCCTGTCGGGAGTACTCCACCATGCGGTCTGCAGTGCGCGCGAAGTCACCCGCGCACGTGTTCATCTGTGCTACGCCAATTTTCACGGGAACCTCCTTGGGCGACACCATCATCATAACCGCCAAAGAATAGCCAAGTCCTGCCGGAAGCCATTAACGAGAAAAGAATGCTGCCAACCGCACCTGCGGCTGGCAGCATCGTACGTTCCGAATCAGAAGGTAGTCGCCGAAAACGCCGGCCTGGCACAGGCCGACATCGTGCCCGCAACGCTACAGCTGGGCCTTCCAGAGGCCGTGCAGGTTGCAGTACTCGTACACGGTAACGTCCTCAGCACCGTCGTCCGAGAACTCGGTGACGGGCTTCTGGCCAGGATGCAGATAGTGAATCTCGACGCGATCCTTCGCGGCGAGGGCAATCCACTGGATGGAGTGCTCCTCCAGCATGGGGTGCTCGACGGAGCCCACCTGGACCTTGATCTTTCCGTCCTCGCGGGTGACCACCGGTACGTGCTTCTCGGTGGCGGCGTCGGTCGAGCCGGCCTTCAGCTCCTCCATGGGCTGGCCGCAGCACTGGGGCGTGCATGAGCCCTTCTGTACGACGGCAACCAGGTTGCCGCACTTGTTGCAGCGATAGAACGTAACCTCTGCCATGTTGTGTCCTCTCCGTAGCTATGTTCGTAGCTATGTACGGCCGCACGCTATTGCGGCTGTAGTCCTTGTGCCCTCAGAACCATAAAAGTATTCATTCCTATGAAGAACTTTTCTTAGTATTGATGCGTCCTGCTCCAAGCCCACGTGACAACCATGCCCGCAGCTGCTGCGCACAAACAGACCCATGCGTTCGGGGCATCGCCCAGCCCCAGCACCAGACCGGTCGTGACAGCCTTGGTCGAGGTGCCGCTGGTCCCCAGCAGAATGCGCCGCAAAACGCCCAGGCCGACCACCCATGCTGCCGGCACCGTGACATTCCACCTAAGCGCACGCGACAGGTCCCAGTACTCCCAAGGAGAAGGGTCCATGAGGGCCCGAACAAGACCTACCGCCAGCATCACCAGTGCGGCGATGCGCAGAACGCCCAGCGCACCCAGTGCCAGTACGGGCGGCATGCTTAGCAGGAGCTCTGCGGCTGACGAGGTGGCCGCAAGGGAGGACAGCTCGGCAAGGTCCTTTGCCAGCAGCTGGAAACACTGGACCAGAAGCGAGACCGGTCCCAGCTCGGCCGCAACGATAGCCTCGACCTTCTGGGCGCCCACAACGTAGGAAAGCCATGGCTGGAGGCCGCATATCAGGCATACGGCTCCGGCCACGAGGGCGACCAGCTTGGGCATGGCCAGCCTGCCCTTTGGCAGCCGCACCTTGTTATAGGGGTCGGGACTGCGGTCGAGCGCCTCGGCAGCCCTGTGCGCCTGCCTTCGCATCCAGGAAGCGGCCTGTCCCCTGGTGGGGATGCCGCCGCCGTAGCCACCGCCGGAGCGAGCAGGGCCTGGGCCCTCGTCAGCACGCAGCGTCCGGTCCGGCCTCGCATCTGGGACTGCCTCCTGCCGTGGATAGGAACCCCGGAGCACGGTACGTTCCGGACTTGGAGCCTGCGGGGGTACCGCACGAGCAGCGCCAGCGGATTCATGAGCCAACGGGGTCGTCTTGTAGCCTGCGACGGGCGAGCTGGCCCGCGCCGTGGCGTCCTCCCTGCCAAGAAGCGTCGTCCTCTGGGCATCAACGGAACTCGAGGAGGCGCCTTCTCCGCCGATGCCATTGGAAGGCGTCCCCTCTTCGGCTACATACCGCGCGTCGGTATCAGCGGAAGACCCCTCCTCCGATGCAACATTCTGCGGCTCGGCAGGCAGGCACCATCCGCAGCTGCTGCAGACGTTGCTTCCCGGAGCCAGCACAGCCCCACAGCGGGGGCAGCGCCCTTGTGATACCTCGGACATGGGACCCGCCTCCTTCGTCTGGCGCTATGCCAGCACTACCTGGCCTTCCTTGCCCAAAAGGTCGTTCACCTCGGCCAGAAGGACCATGTTGTGGGCGTCCACCCTGGTGGGCAAGGCCATTCGCAGCGTCTCGCCCTCGGAGCCCTCCACCAGAATCTCGACCCTGTCGAGGCCGTTGTAGCGGTCAAAGATGGACCCCAGCTGCTCCATGCGACCCCTGCTGAGGCAGCGGCTGGGAAGCATGACCTCGAAGACCTTCGGACGGTTCGTGTCGTCGTTCAGTGCCAGGTCCTCGATGGACGAGCATATGATCTGGTCTCCACGGTCGCCGCGCTCCAGCTTTCCGTACACCTTGATGAAGACGTTGCCCGTAGACTCGCCCGTCTGCTCGTCCACGTCGCCCGCCAGTATGCTGGCGCACTCCTTGTACAGCTTCGGGAACACGACGCAGGTTATCTCGCCTTCCATGTCCTCCAGCGTGACGATGGCCATGGAGTCGCCGTTCTTTGTCGTCTTCTTTTGCAGGCCGGACACCATGCCCGCCAGCCTGATGGTCTTTCCCTCCTCCACCTTGTAGCGGGTCGTCGTGGCGCCCGTGTAGGGGTTCGTGTACTCCTCCGAGGCGTTCAGGTCGGATATCTGATAGTCGCGCGCCTTCGTGAGTGCGTACTCGTACGGCCTCAGCGGGTGGTCAGAGACGTAGATGCCCAGAACGTCGTGCTCCTGGGCCAGCTTCAGGTTTCGGTCCCACTCGATGCCGTCCGGGGCGGGCACCTGGTCGTCGAAGCCCGACCCCTGCACGTCGCCGAACATGTCAAAGAAGGACACCTGTCCCGCGGCCTTGTCCTTCTGCCGCTTCGCGGCTGCGTCGATGATGTTCTGCGGGTTATTCTTGTCGACGAAGTGCATGCACTGTCGCCGCGTGTACCCCGTGGAATCGAAAGCGCCGGACTTGATCAGTGCCTCGACCACGCGACGGTTCGCGTCCTTCGTGTCCATGCGGTCGACGAAGTCGTGGAGGTTCTTGAACGCACCGGCGCGCTTGCGCTCCGCCATGATGGCCTCGCCCACGGCCTCTCCCACGCCCCTGATGCCGGCAAAGCCGAAGCGAATGCCCTCGTGGGTGGCCGTGAAGTCCTTGCCCGACTCGTTCACGTCAGGCGGCAGGATGTCGATGCCCTCGTGACGACAGGCCGTCACGTAGTGCACGATCTTGTCGGTCTTTCCCATGTAGGAGGTCAGGACCGAGGCCATGTACTCGCGCGGGACGTACGCCTTCAGCCATGCCGTCTGCATGACCAGGATGGCGTAGCCTGCCGAGTGCGACTTGTTGAATGCGTAGGAAGCGAACTTCAGGACGTCGTCCCAGATGCGCTGCGCCACCTCGCGCGTATAGCCGTTCTCGACGGCGCCGTTCATCCAGTGGTCGTAGGTGGTCTCGTCCTTGCCGTTGTCCCAGTGGAATATCGTGCTGGTCAGGAGCTTGATCTTCTTTTTTGCAACGGGCTTGCGGATGCGCGAGTCGGATTCGCCGGCCGAGAAGCCCGACATCTTGACCGAGATCTGCATGACCTGCTCCTGGTACACGATGGTGCCATAGGTCTCGGAGAGGATGGGGGCCAGTCGGTCGTCGTAGTACACGACGGGCTTGCGACCGTTCATGCGGTCGATGTAGTCGGTGACCATGCCTGCGCCCAGTGGACCGGGTCGATACAGGGCAATCAGAGCCACGATCTGCTTGTACTCCTTCGGCTGCATGCTCTTGATCGTGGCGGTCATGCCACCGGACTCCACCTGGAACACACCAGCCGTGTGTCCGCTGCCCAGAAGCTCGTAGATCTTAGGGTCCGAGAAGTCGATTTTGTTCACGTCGAGGTCGACGCAGGTAGCACCGGGCTTTATGCAGGCCTTCACCGCGTCGGGCATCTGGTCGATGTCGGACGCGTTGGGATAGCTTCGCCTGATGTTGGCCAGGGCTTTGTTGATGACCGTAAGGGTGCGCAGGCCCAGGAAGTCCATCTTGAGCAGGCCCATGTCAGCCACCGAGTGACCCTCGAACTGCGTGATGGTGACGTTGCCCTTCGTGTCCAGCTTCGTCGGCACGTGATCGGTAACGGGCGTCGGCGCTATCAGCGTGGCGCAGGCGTGCACGCCCTCGCCGCGGGTCAGGCCCTCGATGGACATGGCTGCGTCGATGATGCGACGGGCGTTCTCGTCGTGCTTGTAGGCCTCCTCGAAGTCCGGAGAGTACTGGTCGGGGTGCTTATCGTTCTTGTGCAGGGCGTTGGCCAGCGAGAGCTTCGGGTCGTTTGCCAGCATCTTTGAGAGCTTCTGGCCCATGTAGACCGGGAAGCCCAGCACGCGGTTGGCATCGTTGATGGCCTGCTTCGCCTTTATGGTGGAGTAGGTGATGACCTTGCACACGCGGTCCTCGCCATAGACATCGCGCACGTGCTGCAGCACGTCCTGCAGGTGCTCATCGTCGAAGTCCATGTCGATATCGGGCATCTCGGTACGCTGGGGCGAGAGGAACCTCTCGAACATGAGGCCGTTCTCCAGCGGGTCGAAGTTCGTGATGTTCATGGCGTAGGCCACGATGGCGCCGGCTGCGGAGCCACGGCCGGGGCCGACTCCGATGCCGTTGTCCTTTGCCCACTGCACGTAGTCCTGCACGATGAGGAAGTAGTTGGCGAAGCCCTTGTCGCAGATGATCTTGTACTCGTACTCGAAGCGGTCCTTGACGTTGATGTCGTTGATGGTGACGTTGCGCCAGTCCTCGCCGTAGCGCTTCGCCAGGCCCTTCTCGCACTCCTCGCGGAAGCGTGCCTCGGCGGTCTCGCCAGGCTTCAGGCCAGGGAACTGCGGCAGGTACATGTGGGTCCAGTCGATCTCGTAGTTGCATTTTGCGGCAACCTCGAGGGTGTTGTCGCAGGCCTCGGGAATCCACGAGAAGAGCTCGCGCATCTCCTCCTCGGACTTCATGTAGAACTCGGTGCCCTCCATGCGCATGCGGTTGGGGTCGTCCAGCGTGGTGGCCTTTCCGATGCACGACAGGATGTCCTGCGTGGGGGCATCCTCGCGCGTGAGGTAGTGGAAGTCGTTCGTAGCGATGACCTTCACGCCCAGCTCGCGGGCAATCTTTACCAGGTACTCGTCCAGCTTTCGGTCGTCCCAGCCGTTGCGGAACGTCAGGCCGTGGTCCTGAATCTCCATGTAGAAGTCGTCGCCAAAGACGTCCTTGAACGTACGTGCCCACTTGCGCGCCTCGTCGAAGTTGCCGTCGAGGATGTTCTGCTGGATGATGCCCTGCACGCAGGCGCTCTGGCAGATGATGCCCTCGTGGTACTCCTTCAGCATGGCCAGCGTGGTGCGGGGCTTGTAGTACATCATCTCGTGGCCGGCGGCCTTCGACATGCACTTCATGAGGTTGTGGTAGCCGGTGGAGTTCTTTGCCAGCAGGATCAGGTGGTAGCGGCGCTGCTTCGTGCCGCGCTCGATGCAGTCGTCGGTGATGAAGTAGGCCTCGCAGCCAAATATGGGCTTTATGGTGAGCGACGGGCGGTTGGCCTTCACGGCCGCCAGGGCCTCGTCCTTGTGGTCCCTTCCGCCGTTCTTCTGCCAGATGTCCACGTCGGATGCCCACTGCCGGTGGACGCAGGAGTGCTCAGGCGCATCGGGGGCGTCCTGCTCGGGCTCCTCCAGCTCCCAGTCCTTCGTGAAGCACTCGAGGTCGTGCTTCCACTGCTTCATGTCTGCCGCGGCGTCGTTGTACTTTCGGCACTCCAGGTCCAGGTTCGGCATGCCGAACATGTAGCCATGGTCCGTCAGGGCGACGGCGGGCATCCCCAGGTCCACAGCACGCTTCACCATGTCGGGAATGCGCGTGGCTCCGTCCAGAATCGAGAAGTCAGAGTGGTTATGCAGGTGAACGAACGCCATGTGGCGACCTCCCGGATACGCAAAGGGGCTAGCACGACCCCAGCGGTCTCGTGCGAGTGAACCTAGGATAGCCCAAGCCCGGAACGCTTTCGCGTTCAGAACATGTGTACTAGTATCTCATCGCACAATCCCCATGTCAAGAAGAACAAACGAATGTTCGCATGGACAGTCGCGTGCGAGCGGGCCGGCAGCGTACCGACCCGCCCGGCACTTCTTTACAGCACGGGCCGGTGTTCCTGGTTGAACTCGTAGCTCACCGTCAGGGGTTCCCCATCCGGCAGCTCCACCTCCACGCACACGAACTCGCAGCTGACCTCCTGAAAGCCCTGGTTCATGAGCACCCGTGCGTAGAAGTTGGCCTGCATGCGGTGGCGTGCGCGCACCTGTTCCACGGTCAGCCCCACGTCGCCGGTCTTGTAGTCCACCAGGTAGGCATGATCGCCAGCCGCAGCGGGCGAGCAGTCCTCCGCTCCCCGTCCACGGTCGTAGGACAGAAGGTCGATGGCTCCCTCCACGTACTCGCCGAAGCCGCTGTGGGCCTGGCAAAAGAAAGGCACCTCCGCTCGCACGACATCGTGCGCCAGGGCGCGCCTCCTGGCGTCGCTGTGGCTCCAGCGCTCCAGGGCGCGCGACAGCCTGCCGCGGGCCCGCTCCGAGAGGCGCCAGTAGTCGGCAGTCCGCCGGATGCGCTCCAAGGTGGGGCAGCCCCCCATGACCACCATGGTCTGGGCCAGCTCGTGGAAGGCGGATCCCAGGTTTGTGGCCTTGTCGGCGTCGTCCGGCCTCTGCGTTGCCTCCGCGTCGTCCGCGTGGTCGGCATCCTGTACCACCTGAGCGGCACGTGAAACCCCGCGCCCGGCCGAGGCCGGCTCGTCGTCCGCCACCACGTCGGCAGACGACGCCTGGAAGCTCTGCAGCAGTTGGGCGTGGGCGCTGGAATAGCTGTACACGCCGTCGCGCGCCCGCCAATCCACCGCGTCCGACGCCATGCCGTCGCCCACGGGCCGGAAGATCAGGAAGTCGTCCTGACTCGAAGCCGTGCTGTCACCGGGCAGAGCGCCACCGGTCGCAGCTCGAGCCGCCGCGTCCGTTGGGGAGCCCAGGCTCGCCAGGGCGGCCGCTCCCTCGTAGTGCTCGCCGTCGCCCATCTGCAGCGTGCCGCCGGAATCGACCACCACGCCCTTCTGACCGTCCGCGCCCTTTACGCGGCTCAGCATGATGCAGCGCACGTGCGCGTCCTCCCTTGGCGGACGGCGCTCGTCCTGCCCCAGCGGGCGCTTCTGGTCGGGGTACTCGAACTTGTGGTAGTTCAGGCTGCTCTGCCCCACGGGAGGCAGACTGCCCGGAAACAGCGCGCCCAAGGTCCTTTGTGCCAGCTCGGGCGCGTAGCCCTCCTTGCCCTTACGACACGATATGCCCAGCACCAGCGCTTCGGCGGCGCGGGTCAGCGCCACATACAGCAACCTGGTCTTCTCCTCCTGGGACTCCTCGTCGTTTTGGCTGCGCAGGAAGCGATACCACTCCCCTAGCTCATCCGGCGAGTCCACGGGGTCCTTCTTGTCCAGGTCGGAGAGCTTCTGTGGGAGGTCGTCGCTCTTTCTGGTCTCGTCCTTGGCGGGCTTCAGCACGGCCATGCGGCGGCCGTCGGCCGTCCTGCCGCTGACCAGGGGCAGCACGTCCGCGGAAACGTTCCAGCACTCGGAAACGGCCACCACGGGGAACTCCAGGCCCTTCGAGGCGTGGATGGTCATGATGCGCACCGCGTCCATGGAGCCGCCGGACAGCTTTGCGGGCGGAATCTTCGAGTACTGCAGCCAGACGTCGAACTCGGCGGCGGCCCGGGCCGGTCCCAGCCCCAGCTCCTGCGTCAGGTCGCGGATGTAGCCCAGGGCCGCCAGGACGTTGGCCTCGACGGCCTGGCCGTCGGAGCCCTGGCGCTCCAGCCTGCCCAGCCAGCCGGACTGGCGCACCACCCACTGGCACACGTCCGCCACCGGCATCGTGGTCACGGCGTCGCGAGCGGCCGTCAGCACGCGACGGGCGTGCTCCAGACGGGACGAGGGCCGCCTGTCCTGGAAGTACTCTCCCGACTCGAAGGTCCGCTGGATCTGCTGCTTTGTGGGTGCGTCCAGGTGCTCCATGGAGCGCGTCCCCAGAAGGATGAAATCGTTCGCGTCCAGGTCGAACATCGGCGAGGACAGCAGCGGGAACAGTCCGCTCTCGGCGTCCTCCCAGGTGGCCAGCGTGTGCAGCAGATAAGCCATCACCTGCGTCTCGGCCGCTCCGGTGAACGTGGAGCCGCCGGTGACCACGCAGTCCATGCCGCGCGAGCGCAGCGCGTCTATGTAGAGGTCGGCGTGGGTGGTGACGCCCAGCAGCAGCACCATGCCGCCCAGGGGCTGCCCCGCGCGCCAGTAGTCCTGCAGGCGCTCGGCGATGGCGGCCGCCATGACGGCGGTCTGCTCCTGCATCTGCTGGCCACCTTGCACGCAGCTCAGCTCGACGTTGATCCTGGGCAGGTCCCTAGCGACGTACTTCCGGTCGTGCTTGTCCACGTTGTCGCACTTGAGGTTGGGCTCCAGGTGCATGAAGTTGCGCACGACGCCACCGTGCTTGTCGTCGCACACGCAGTCGACCAGGCTCAGCACGTCCGCGTGGCTGCGGAAGTTCTTGCCCATCCGCACGACCTGGCTGTCGGGAAGCTCCCCCTGCCTGCCTCGGAACACGCTGACGTCCGCGCCGCGGAAGCGATAGATGGACTGCTGGGCATCGCCCACCGTGGCGAGGTGACGTCCGTCCCCACCGGCAAGGATGTTGATGAGCTCCAGCTGGCGCTGGTCGGTGTCCTGAAACTCGTCCACCATGACCAGGCGGAACCTGTGCGTGTAGTCGCGGGCGACCTCGGGGTGCTCCTTCACGGCGCGCAGTGCCTCGATGATGAGGTCGTCGTTGTCCAGGACCGACGCCTGGCGTTTCAGCTGGCCGTAGCAGTCGTCCAGCTGTCGGGCCAGCTCCACCAGCGAGTCCAGCAGCGGCCGCGTGACGGCCAGCCTGGACTCCAGCCGGGTCATGGTATTTTGCTTCTTTGCCTCGTCCAGAAGCTCGCCGAACGCCTTGCCAGAGGCCGGCAGCTTCACGCTGGCCAGGGTCTCCATGGCCGCCTTGCCCGTCCTGGCGCCGGGAGCCAGGCCCATGAACGCGTCCAGGGCCTCCTTTGACTTCGTAAGCTTGTCCTTGGCGCTGGCCGTGGCGCCGTTTTGGGACAGCAGCGCCTCGACCTCGCGCAGCAGGGCATCCATCTGCTGCGGCACCTGTGCCTGCGGCGGCATCACCAGGCCGTCGAACCCGCCCGGCGTAGACCTGGCCGTACGGTATATGGCGTCGACCAGGCCCAGGATGCCGCTGTACCCCTGCTGCAGCTCGGTGCCGTAGTCGTACTGGCCGAACAGGCTGCGCAGCGCGGGGTCCGTCTGCGCCCTGTCCTGTGCGCCGCCCACCACCTGCTGTAGCGCCTGTGCGTACAGCTCGTGCTCCTCGTTGGCCGAGACGACCTTGAAGTTGGGGTCGAACCCCAGGTCCAGGGCATGGCGCTTCAGGATGCGCGAGCACATGCCGTGAATGGTGCTGATCCAGGCAGAATCCACCTGCAGCGCGTACTTGCGCAGCTCCGGACCGGAGGATCGCAGCGCGGCGCGCACGCGCTCCTTTATCTCGCGTGCGGCAGCGTTCGTGAAGGTGATCACGAGCACCTGCGACAGGTCGTCCAGATAGGCCGCCCCATCCGCGCCCGACCCCTTCGTAAGCGCCCACACCACGCGCTTCGTCAGGGTGAACGTCTTGCCCGAGCCGGCGCCCGCCTCGACGAACAGGGGCACGTCCAGCTTCGTGACGATCTGCCTCTGTTCCTCGCTGAGTTTCGAGAAGTCCATGGATCTACTCCTGAATCCTTAGCTTGCAGTTCATGACCGGGCAGTACCTGCAGGACTGCTTGTCCAGCGGGTCCGCGGCAATCTGGCCGGCCATCATCTGCTGGATCTTTTGCGCGACGGCCTGCTCGGTGGCGTCCATCAGCGCATAGAGCCCCTTCGAGTCCTTCTGGCCAAAGTCGGCTCCCGAGGGAACGCCCATCGCCGCGACGGTTCCCTTGTTGGGCGTGAGGTCTCCCCACACGTTGTCCAGCGAGTTCGCGTCGACGGCACCGGCTATGGTCTGGGGAGTCCGTGTGGCCATGTAGATGGAACCAACGACCGTGAGCTCGGGATGGCTTCTGCGCAGCACCTGGCCGTACATCAGGGCCTGCACGTGGCGAGGAATCTTGAACCCCTGGTCCTGGCCTGCCGTCACGTCGTATCCGTCGCGCGAGAAGACGTTGTATTCCTTCGAGAAGGACACGTTGCCCCTCTTGTGCTTGTAGTCGATCACGATGGCGTGCCCGTGGGAGTCCACGTCCACACGGTCGATTGTTCCCTTGATGTAGGCGCCGGCATACTCCACCAGGCCGGCCGAGGGCCTGCCGAAGGACAGCTCGAACTCACGCGGCTCGTAGCCCCACAGCAGCTGTGACTCGAAGTCCACCACGTTCATGAGGTCCTTGTGCATCTGCAGAATGGATCCCACGTCCTCGGGGGTGTGAGGTATCAGCGGTGTGTCAGGTCGCTTCCTGCGCGAGGTCTCGTACTGCTGGCGCAGGTTGTCCCAGAACGTCTGGTCCAGAATCTCCTTCTGGAGCCTGACCGAGTCGGGGTCGTTCGAGCTGGCCCTGCAACCCGCCACGTGCATGCCTGGGTCCTGCTGCACCCGCTCGACGGCAGAGTCCCCCATCCGCGTCAGCGCGTTCTCCAGCATCGTACGGTGCGTAATCTCCATCACGCTGTGGACGAACGTGCCCATGGCGGTGGCGGAGAAGCCTGCGTCTATGGGACCCAGGTTCAGCCGACGCAGGCTGAACCACTTGTAGGGACACTCCAGATAGGTCTCCAGCTGGGTAGCAGACAGCAGCGGCTTTCCCTGCAGCAGCTGCGCCTCCTTTGGGTTGCTGGGGACCACGACCAGGGGCAGCAGACTGGGGTCCAGGACGTCGACCTGGCGCTGGGGCACGCTCTGCTGCACCGCAGGCACCTGGCCCAGGGGCAACAGGTTCGCGAAGGCGTTCTCCTCGCTGAGCGTGCCCTCCAAGAGGCTCCGTCCCGCGTCCTGGCCGTCAGCGCCCTGCCCCACCTTTCGAGCTCGCAGGGTGTCCACTATCTCGTCGGCCCCAAGGCCCTCCGTTACGCCGTAGCAGGCCAGGGCCTCAGTCAGGACGACCGAGTTGAAGCACTCCTTTGACTGGGCGTCGTAGATCGTGCGTTCCATGACCAACCTGCGGCGGGCCACCTCCAGCTGCGAGCCAAACGTGGCACGCGCGCGGGCCATAGGGTCGTCCTGCGGCTCCACGTCCAGAGCGCACACCAGGGCGCTGACCACGTCGTCGCCCGTGGGTATGCCGGACTCGACGGAGGTCTGTCCGCACAGGACCACCACGTCCGCGCTCAGGGGAGCTCGGGCGGCAACGGCATGTGGCGGCAGAATCTCTACCAGGGGCGCGTCTGCCGCGTCGGCGGGAACGTAGGGGCGCACCACGATGGAGCAGCGGTCGAACGCCTGCCGGAACTCCTGCGCCAGCCGTACCAGCGACAGCTCCTCCTGCGCGGCGGAATCCTTGAGGTCACTCAGGCTGCGCATGGTCTGCGCAATGCGCACCACGGCACCCAGCACGCCCCTTGCCTCGGCACGCGCCATCTCACCGGAGTGGCTAGCAAAGGCGTCTGCATGGCCCTCGTCGGAGACGCCGTCCACACTGGGTACCTTCCCCGGCGAGAGTTGGCCATCCTCGTCTTTCTGCCCCTGGAACTGCTGCAGCAGCCGGTTTGCCGCGCTGCCCAACCGCCCGCGCAAAAGCTCCTGCGTGGCGCGTGCCACGTAGGTCGAGGTAGTCTTTTGATTCGCCAGGTCGTTCAAGACGTCCTGCGGAGACAAGAAGTTCTTCTTGCGCCAGCTGGCGTCCAGCCTGGTGGCGGCGGCAATGCTCATGCCCGAGAGGTCGCTCATCAGGAAGTCCACCAGCGTGGTGGGCGGCCACCACGACCAGTCGGACATCTGATGATTGTTGGCATCTGAGTTGTCGGCGGCATTGGGCTGCGCACCGCCCATCGACCCGCCGCGCGACTCCACCAGCTCCCTTACGTCGTCGAACGGGTCGTGCCACCGGCTGGCCAGGTCTGTCAGCTGGGCCACCGAGTCGACGAACTCGGAGAACGCCCGCCCCGGTACGGTCTGGGTGGCCTGCTCGGTCAGCTGGGCGCGCACGCTGAGGCCGCGGGCGGACAGCTTTGGCGCCAGCTCGCGCCAGGCGCGCAGGGCGTCCGGAGCGCTGACCACCACGTGGCGCGTCGAGGGGTCCTTGACCGTGCGGACGATGGATTGGGCCAGCGCCTCCGCCTCGGCGGCGGGACCGCCGGGCAGCAGAACGCCGAAGGCACCAGTCGGCTGTATGGCCTGGTCGTCTGCGCCTCGAAAGACGCGCTCCGCCAGCTGCGACAGCTCGGGGACGCAGCCGGAGCCACGACTGGACCCGCCACCTGCGGCGTTTGCCCCGGCGCAGGCTTCGTCATCGGCGTCCGCCTCGGGCAGGATCTCTGCGCCAAGGCTAAGCGCCTCCCGGCGCACGAGCTCCACGGCTTCGCTGGCCATGGCGCCCACGTCCGGATTCTGCCTGTGCAGAACCAGCGTGATGTCAGTCAGGGTGGACAGCCCAGCCAGAAGGTCACGCACGGGACGCTCCATCTGCAAGAAGCCCGCTGCCACCACAGCCGGCAGACGCACGCCCTGCCGTTGCAGCAGGCCGGGCAGGCGAACCGCCGCCTCGCACTCCTCGACCAGGTTCTTGGAGTGAATGGACGCCGCATAGCTCGCCACCAGGTTCAAAGCCTGCAGCTCGGCGGGGGTCAGCTGATCCAGGCCGTGATTGTCTTTGGCGACTCTGCCCGAATCGTCCAGGTGCAGGTGGCCCAACGTGCGACGGGCCAAATCCTCCAGCACGCGCACGGCTCCGGGGCTTCGCACCAGATAGGGCTCCTCGACGGCCTCGCTCGAGCTCGCGGCCTGTGCCGCATCGGACCGAGACAGCAGCCGGTGCATCAGGATGGTCCGGGCGTCACCGTCTACCGGGTGCGACCCGTCTCCCCAGATCTCCCACAGCTCGTCAAGCCATGCGCGTGGTGTCGTGGTCTTCACGCCCAGCGCCAGCCCCGGCGCAGCAGACAAAAGTCTGGACGCGTCCAGCTGCGCCTGAAACGAGGGGACCAGTAGAACCGCCTCGCCACGCGACGCCAGCGCCTTCGAAAGGGCGCGCTGTGTCGTGGGACCCGCGGGCTGCAGTTGGACCGTGTGCAATATTTGAAGCGCCATTGCGACCACCTAGTCGTCGTCGACCGGTTCCTCCGAAGTGCGAACCGTCCAACCATGGTAGCCGAACACCGGGACATTAATGAATGCGGGCAGCCGAGGCCGCACGCCAGAGCCTCACGCCCGCCCGATGAGCCAAAAGACCTAATGTTCTTCTTGCCTCAGGCGGTCAAGGACCAAGCGGTAGCCACCCTCGGGGCCGTTCAGACACTTCGAGACACGGCTCACCGTGGTCGAGCTGGCTCCGGTCAGCTTGGACACCTGGACATACGAGGTCCCGCCATCCAGCAAGCTGGCCACTTCCAGGCGCTGGGCAAGGTCCTCAATCTCGCGCGTGGTGCACAGATCCACCAGAAACGCGGCAGACTCCTCGGGAGTGCGCAGCGCGCAAAGGGCATCCAGCAGCTTTCGAGCACTCTGCCGTGCCAGAAGTTCTTGCCCGTTCATAGCGCTCCTTGCCCTCGAACCCAAAAGACGCGTCCCTACACTTTAGCGCATTAAAGTGCCCACACGCGTAAGTCCGCGTTCGAATGACGCTCTTTGGAAATCGAGTCCGCCCTGCACGACCGCCACACACGGGCCGCCACGCACGACCGCCCCGTGCAGCCACTCCACACGACCGCCCCGCACGGGCCGCCACGACCTATAGGGCCCAACGTCCAACGCCTGCATGCAAATTGATGGGTATCGTGTGGTCTCCCCTCCTGCTACCTGGCACGGAAATGGCAGGGTCCGCATGGGGTATATGGTAGAGGCCGAGTCGGATACGACAGAAAGGACTCACCATGAGGTTCATCGGAAGGTGGTTCGTGACCGCATTCGCAGCCGCCGTGGCAATAGCGCTCATCCCGGGAATCAGGGCTGTGGGAGGCTGGGTCGGCATCATCAGCGTGGCCTTCATCCTGGCGCTGGTCAACGCCACGGTGAAGCCCATCATGCAGGCACTGGCCCTGCCCCTGACGCTGCTGACGCTAGGCATTTTCTACCTGGTCGTCAATGCCCTGGTACTCGAGCTGGCCAGTTGGCTGTCCATGGGCATCTTTGGCTCGGGCATATACATATCCAGCTTTAGCGCGGCGTTTTTCGGAGCCATTATCATCTCGATCGTGTCCATGATCACCGAGGGTGCCACCGGCCTGGGCGCGTAGCCTGCGACCGTAGCCTGCAACCAGCCCCAACACATGCGCCCAATCGAAGTCCCGCATATCGCCGCAGTTCAAATTCTTTCGAAAGCAGTCGAGCGAACCTTTGCTACTCGGCTGCTTTCGTTTGCCGCTGATATTGCCGGCGAGTGGTTCATCGCCGGGCGGCTCGTCGCCAGGTAGCGCGTCGCCAAGCAGCCCGTCGCCGAAAATGACCCTTGAATGACCTTCTCGCCGACAGTTTCTATCCGACGATATGCTTCCAATGGCGGTCGTTCCTCGGCAACCTGCTCGCGACGACAGGCTCGCTCTGCCGATTGCACCGCGGACGCGCGCCATCTTTCCGCACCAGCCGCATCCTCCGCAGCTTTCATCCGCCACATCACCAGCGCGGTTACTGCACGCATGGGCGTTTGAGCCCACATCGCCATGCGCTAGCGAATCCAATGCGTCAGTGGGTGCAGACTAACCAGAAGTGGGTACCCAGACCTAGGGACTCTGCACCACACGGTGCAGACTAACCAGAAGTGGGTACCCAGACCTAGGGACTCTGCACCACACGAGCTTCACCTCGAGAACTCGCGAGCTCTCTACCAGGCCTTTTGCAAGAAGGACAATTTCACTTGGTGCACACCACGCAGGTATGGGTACCCAGACCCGCCGACTCTGCACCAGGCGGTGCAGACTAACCAGAAGTGGGTACCCACAGGTCCGACTTCTGCATTCAGAAATCTCCACTCTCAAAACACTGAGGCCCTGACCTGGGCTTTTGCAATGGGAGCAAATCCACTCCCTGCAAAGGTGGGAGGTGTGGGCGCCCGCAGGTCCGACCCTTGCAGAAATCCCTGCAGAACTCCGAGGTGTGGGCGCACGCAGGTTCGACCCTTGCAGCATCGCCTGCGCAAAGTCCAGGCCTGGGCGTCCGCGACGGGGAATGCGGCTCAATCCAGGCAATAGCCCCATTACTCGCAGCCCTCCGACCTGAGCTTTTGCTAGAAGGGAAATCCCCACCAGAAGGGAAATCCCCACCAGAAGGGAAAATCCCCACCAGAAGGGAAAATCCCCGCCAGAAGGGAAATCCCCACTAGAAGGGGAATCCCCCACCTGAAGGGGAATCATCGCCGAGGGTAATCCCCAGCGAGGGCAATGCCGTGCTGGAGCCCCCGCACTCCTACGCGGCAAAGAAAAGGCGACCCAGGTCGCATGGACCCGGGCCGCCCCACTGATACCTGGTTAGTCTGCAAATTGCAGGTCTTGCTCCTGCATGTGGCAGGTCGCACAGCCGTGGCTGCATGCAGTCGCCGCAACCGTCCGCCACACGCCCCAGCATGCCCAGCATGCCGCGGACGCCGAAGGCCTGCTACGCCATGATCTTGCGGAACAGGTCCTTGACCTGCTCGGGAGTAGCCTCGCGCGGGTTGCCGGGATAGCAGGCGTCCGCCAGGGCATCCTTGGCCAGCTGGTCCAGGTCCTCCTCGACCAGGCCCTTGCAGGTCTTCGGGATGTCCACGTCCTCGGACAGCTGCTTCACGGCGACGATGGCTGCGTCGGCAGCCTGGTCGTCAGTCATGCCGGTAGTGTCCACGCCCATGGCGCGAGCAACGTCACCCAGACGCTTGGTGACGACGGGCTTGTTGAACTCCATGGCGATGGGCAGCAGCATTGCGCAGGCGACGCCGTGGGGCGTGTCATAGTGCGCGGACAGCGTGTGCGCCATGGAGTGGTCGATGCCCAGGCCCACGTTCGAGAAGCCCATGCCGGCGATGTACTGGCCCAGGGCCATGGCCTCGCGACCGCTGCCGGCCTTGCCGCTCTTAGCCTCGGCGTAGGCGTCACGCAGGTGATGCGAGATCAGCTTGATGGCCTCGAGGTGGAACATGTCGGTGAGCTCCCAGGCTGCCTTCGTGGTGTAGCCCTCGATGGCGTGCGTCAGGGCGTCCATGCCGGTGGAGGCGGTCAGGCCGGCAGGCATGGAGGCCATCATGTCGGGGTCGATGACGGCGACCTCGGGCGCGTCGTTGGTGTCGACGCACACGAACTTGCGGACCTTCTCGGGGTCGGTGATCACGTAGTTGATCGTGACCTCAGCAGCGGTGCCAGCCGTGGTAGGGACGGCGATGGTGAACACGGCGTGCTTCTTGGTCGGGGCAACGCCCTCCAGGCTCCTGACGTCGGCGAACTCGGGGTTGTTCACGATGACGCCGATGGCCTTCGCGGTATCCATGGCAGAGCCGCCGCCAATGGCCACGATGGCATGGGCACCGGACTCCTTGAATGCCTTCACGCCGTCCTGCACGTTCTGAATCGTGGGGTTGGGCTTGACCTCGTCGTAGAGGCTCCACTTGATGCCAGCAGCATCCAGAAGGTCAGTCACCTTGTTCGTGACGCCGAACTTCACCAGGCTGGGATCCGAGCTCACGAAAACGTGGTCGTACCCGCGGCGAGACAGCTCGCCCGGAATCTCCTTGATGGCACCGGAACCATGGTACGAAATGGTGTTCAAGACAATGCGGTTAGCCAAAATGACCTCCTCGGTCGTCATCGACAAACGTCGCCAGCGCCTCACGGGCGCCAGGAAGCCCTTCTGCCCATAAAAATGGGGGAGAAGCCCGAGCTTCTCCCCCACTATTCCCGTATGTCCTCGTTCCCTGTGGCAGGGATCTGTGAGCGGGTGACCCTAACCTCTGCCAACGGCGCGTCCATACGTAAAATTGCCGACTTATCGCCTCATGCTGCCGGAGCGCTCGCGCTCGGCGCGACGGACCGCGTCCGGGCGGCGGCCGGGCTTCTTGCCCTGGCGCCCCCTGGGCTCGTCCTCCCACCTCAGGTCAAAGAAGGACGACCACGGGTCGCCACGGCGCACCTCCACGCCATAGCGCACGTCCGAATGGGCCTGCTCGCGGCGCATGATGCGTGCGCCGAAGTCGAAGAACAGGCCCGACAGCACGGCGGGCACCAGCCAGACGCCCACGTACAGGAAGTCGGACGCCGACATCAGCGCGTCAAAGACCGACACGATGAACACCGCATAGATCACGAGGGCGTGCAGCAAGGCCAGCCTCGTGAGGGCGCGAGCGGTGCCGCGCGTGCGGCGCTGCACGACCTCGCCCATGATGAAGCTGAACGGAGCCGCCGCAATGGCAAAGGGCAGAAGGAAGAGGAACGCCCAGTGCCCGTGCGCCAGACCGCTGGTGTTCGCCAGCATGGGTCCCATGAGGGCCAGCACAAACAGAACTATGTAGGAGACCCACAACGGCATGAGCTTCTGGAATGTTTTGCCCATTTGTTCCTCACATCGCCACACGGATACGCCTATGAGCATAGGCCAAATGCCGTGCGCTCCCTTCCAAATTCTGCCCCCTGTCGACGAATTACACGCAAAAGCTGCAGGCTCGCCAGAACTGCCGCGGCAGCCACAGATTCGCTACAGCGTGCGCAGCGCGTCTATCAGAGCGGTCTTCGATGCGGTCTTCTGATCCTTCTGCTTTATGACCTTGGCGGGGCAGCCTGCCACCACGGCGCCGGCGGGCACGTCGGAGATCACCACGGCGCCGGCTGCCACGACGGCGCCCTTGCCCACGCGGCAGCCCTCCAGCACCACGGCGTTCGCGCCTATCATGACGTCGTCCTCAATGACCACGGGCGTTGCCGAGGCGGGCTCCACGACGCCGGCCAGCACGGTGCCCGCGCCGATGTGGCAGTGCTTGCCCACGGTGGCGCGACCGCCCAGCACGCAGCCCATGTCGATCATGGTGCCCTCACCCACGATGGCGCCGATGTTGATGACGGCGCCCATCATGATGACCGCGTTGTCGCCAATCTCGACGCGGTCGCGAATGATGGCGCCCGGCTCGATGCGCGCGTTCACGCCCTTGATGTCCAGCAGCGGCACGCCGGAGTTGCGGCGGTCGCACTCGATGACGACGTCCTCCAGCTGGTCGGCGCTGGCTTCCAGCACGGGGCGCAGCTGGGCGTAGTCAGCAAAGACCACCTTGCTGTCGCCGTCGCCAAACACGTGCGCGTCAGCCGGATAGGCCACCTGGGCACCCGGCTTCTGGCGCACGTACGCCTTCACGGGCGTCTTCTTTGGGGCGCTCGCGATGAAGTCAATGATCTCCTGTGCGTTCATGCGTGTTCTTCTTTCTATGAAAACATGAGGTCGTCGAAGGTGTAGAAGCCGGGGTCGCGCTGCAGCAGGCGCTGCGCCGCCGCGACCGCGCCCTTCACGAATATCTGTCTGCTGGCTGCGCGGTGCGTCAGGCACACCTCCTCGTCGGGGCCAAAGAAGTGCACCTCGTGGGTGCCGGCCACGGTACCGCCGCGCAGCGAGTGCATGCCTATCTCGCCTGCGGGGCGCGCGCCCACCATGCCCTCGCGGCCGTAGACCACGGGACGCTCGCCCGAGGGGTCCACCTCGGCCAGCAGCATGTTCGCCGTGCCGGACGGCGCGTCGGCCTTCTGGTTGTGGTGGGTCTCCACGATCTCGACATCCCAGCCGGGCAGGGACTGCGCGGCCAGCCTGGTGGCGTGGCGCAACACGGCCACGCCCAGCGAGTAGTTGCCCGACCAGATGACGCGCGAGGTCTGGCCCAGCGCCTTGATCTGCTGCAGCTCGTCGTCCGTGTAGCCCGTTGTGCCGCTGAGTAGGGCGCATCCGGTACGGCGTACGTAGGCCAGTACGTGCGACAGCGACGACTTGTTGCTGAAGTCGATGGCCAGGTCGGCGGCAGGCGCGTCCTGGTCCAGCTCCTGGCAGTTCGTGATGTCGTAGACGCCCAAAAGCTCGAAGCCGCCCTGGCCCTTCAGCTCCTGCGCAATGAGCTGGCCCATGCGGCCACCGCCCACCAACACGACCTTCGTAAGCTCGCTACTCAATGACACCAGCCCCCTTCAGGGCGGCGGCAACCTGCGCTCGGCCCTCGTCCGAGATGGTGGTCAGGGGCAGGCGGTAGGACTCGTGAATCATGCCCATCATGGCCAGCGCCGCCTTCACGGGAATGGGGTTCACCTCGCAGAACAGGGCGTGCACCAGATCCAGGCCGTCCAGCTGCGTGCGCAGCGCTGCCTGGTAGTCGCCCTGCAGATAGCTCATGACCATGTCGTGCACCAGCTGCGGCTGCACGTTGGCCCATACGCTGATGACGCCCGAGCCGCCCAGGCTCAGGATGGGCACCACCATGTCGTCGTTGCCGCTGAACATCTTGAAGTCGGGGCCCACGTACTTCGCGACCTGCGTCGCATAGCTGATGGAGCCCGAGGCCTCCTTGATGCCCAGCACGTTGGGGTGCTGGGCCAGGCGCGCCACGTTGCGCTCGCTGATGGAGCAGCCCGTGCGGCTGGGCACGTTGTACAGGATGGTGGGCAGGTCCACCTGGTCAAGCACCGTGGTGAAGTGGCGGTAGACGCCCTCCTCGTTGGACTTGTTGTAGTACGGGGTAATCAGCAGCAGGCCGTCACAGCCAATCATCTGAAGGCTCTTCGCCTTGTTCAGCGACTCGCGCGTTGAGTTGGAGCCGGCCCCGCCGATGACGGGGATGCGGCCGTTCACGCGGTTCACGACGTGCTGGGCCACGGCAACGTCCTCGGCGTCGGTCATCGTGGCCGACTCACCCGAGGTGCCCAGCACCAGGATGCCGTCCGTGCCGTTCTCCAGGTGGAAGTCCACCAGGCGGTCCAGGGCGTCAAAGTCGATGTCGCCGTTGTCCTTGAACGGGGTCACCAGGGCCACGATCGAACCCTTCAGGTCGTGCATGTCCATCGTGCGTTCCTTTCGCCGTATGGCGCGGACGGGCCGCGCCCCTTTGCTTGCACTTCTTGCCTTGCGCTTATAAATACAAAAGACTGCCAAGAAGAACTCTGTGCTAGCCACGCAGCCTCTGCAGCAGGCTAGCCCCCTCGGGCGTCACGTCCAGCGTCGCGAAGTAGTCCGCGGGCGTCTCGGCGCGACGGATGAGCTGAGACGTGCCGTCCTGGCGCAGCAGCACCTCCGCCGAGCGCAGGCGGCCGTTGTAGTTATAGCCCATGGAGTAGCCGTGCGCGCCCGTGTCGTGGATGTACAGCAGGTCTCCCACGTGCACCTTTGGCAGCTGGCGGTCCCATGCGAACTGGTCGTTGTTCTCGCACAGGCCGCCCACGACGTTGTAGGTGTTCGTGGCGGGCTCGTCCTCGTGCCCTACCACCGTGATGTGGTGGTACGCGCCGTACATGGCGGGCCTCATCAGGTTGGCCGCACAGGCGTCCACGCCCAGGTAGTCCTTGTAGGTGACCTTCTCGTGGATCACGCGCGTCACCAGGGCGCCGGCGGGGCCCGTCATCCAGCGGCCCAGCTCGGTCTTTATCTGCAGGTCGCCCATGCCGGCAGGCACCAGCACCTCCTGGTATGCCTGGCGCACGCCTTCGCCGATGGCTGCGATGTCGTTCTGGGGCTGGCCGGGCTCGTAGGCCACGCCGATGCCACCCGAGAGGTCCACGAACCCGATGTGGATGCCCAGCTGGTCGGACAGCTGCGCCGCCAGGCCAAACAGCTGTCTTGCCAGGCGCGGGTAGTAGTCGTTG
>JAQXQO010000077.1 GCA_029101205.1 Coriobacteriales bacterium
CAGGTGGCCATCGCGCTGGGCATCCGGCAGCTGGTGCGCTGGCCCTTCCTGGCCATCGGCTCGGTTGTCGCGGCGCTGTTCATTGACGTCCGCCTGGGCCTCATCTTTCTGGTGTGCATGCCCATCATCGGCGTGGTGTTCGCCCTGGTCATGGGCAGGAGCGTTCCGTACTTCCAGTCCATGCAGACAAAGCTGGACAGGATATCGCTCCTGACCCGCGAGGCGCTGTCGGGCGTGCGCGTGGTCAGGGCCTTCGGTCGCGAGGACGCGCAGGACAGCCAGTTCGCCGAGGCCGCCCGCGAACAGGCGGATACCGCCATCGCCGTGGGCAAGTTGTCGGCGCTGCTGAACCCCACGACCATCCTGGTGCTGAACCTGGGAGTCGTGGCCATACTGTGGCAGGGAGGCATACAGGTGAACTTGGGCCAGCTGACACAGGGCGAGGTCATGGCGTTCGTGAACTACATGACGCAGGCGCTGGTCAGCATAGTCTACGTGGCCAACCTGGTGGTCGTCTTTACCCGAGGCGCAGCATCGGCGCGTCGCGTGAACGAGGTACTGAACACCCAGCCCAGCGTGCGTGACGGGTCATCGCAGGACCTGCCGCTGGATGAGCCGGGTCAGGGGGGCGAAGGCCAGGCAGTGCCTGCGCTGGCTCTGGACCACGCGAGCTTCCGCTATGGGGGCGCCGCCCGCGACGCCCTGCACGACGTGACGCTGCGGGTGCCGGCGGGCTCCACACTGGGCATCATCGGAGGAACCGGCTCGGGCAAGTCCACGCTGGTCAGCCTGGTGCCGCGCCTGTATGACACCACGTCGGGCTCCGTGCGCGTGTTCGGCCACGACGTATGCGAGTACCCGCTGAGCCAGCTGCGTCGCCTGGTGGCCAGCGTGCCGCAGCAGGCCTCACTGGTGTCGGGCACCATCCGGACGAACCTTTGCTGGCGCAAGCCCGACGCCACCGACGGCGAGCTGTGGCAGGCGCTGGAGGTGGCCCAGGCGGCCGACTTCGTGCGTCAGAAGCCCCAGGGCCTGGACGAGGTGGTCGAGGCCGGCGGAAAGAACTTCAGCGGAGGCCAACGGCAGAGGCTCACGATAGCGCGTGCCCTGGTGGGCTCGCCCAGGCTGCTTCTGCTGGACGACTCGGCGTCCGCCCTGGACTTTGCCACCGACGCGGCGCTGCGCCACGCCATCAGGCAGCTGGGCAGCACCCTGACCACGGTCATCGTGTCGCAGCGCGTCAGCGCCGTCATGGGTGCCGACCAGATCCTGGTCCTGAGCCACGGAAGCGTGGCCGGGCTGGGCACACACCGACAGCTGCTGAAGGACTGCCAGGTATACCGCGAGATCTGCCTCTCGCAGCTGAAGAAAGAGGAGGTGCTGCAGTAATGGCGAACCCCTATGCCGCCGCCGGCTCCGGCGCGACCATCATGGGAAACGTCCGCGGCGCCGCGGGCGGGAAGTCTCCCGAGGGAGGCTCGGGCGAGCCCGACTCCCTGGACGTCAGCAAGTACAGCGCTGGCCAGGTGACGCGGCGCCTGCTGTCCTACACCAGACCCCACATGGTATCGCTGGTGACCTCGTTCGTCGCCTCCGCCGTGTCCGTGCTGCTGCAGCTGTACGCGCCCATCCTTATCGGGCGCGGCATCGACTGCATGGTGGGCGCCGGCCGCGTGGACGCCCCCGGCCTGGGCGCCATACTGTGGCAGCTGGCGTTGGTCGTGGTGGTGGCCTCCGCCAGCCAGTGGCTGGCGGGCTACTGCACGAACCGCCTGTCGTACGAGACGGTGCGCGACCTGCGCATCCAGGCGTTCGACAAGTTCCGCGACCTGCCGCTGTCCTTCGTGGACTCGCACTCGCACGGCGACCTGCTGTCCCGCGTCATCAACGACGTCGACCAGGTGGGCGACGGCCTGCTGCAGGGCTTCACGCAGCTGTTCACCGGCATCGTGACCCTGGTGGGCACCCTGGTCTTCATGTTTTCCATCTCGGTGCCGGTGGGCCTGGTCGTGGTCCTGGTGACGCCCGTGTCCATAGCGGTGGCAGCCCTCATAGCGCGCTTCTCGTCCAAGAGCTTCGCCCAGCAGCAGGGCCTCCAGGGCCAGCTGGGCGGCTACGCCGAGGAGATGATAGGGAACCAGAAGCTGGTGGCCGCCTTCGACCAGGGGCAGCGCTGCCAGGAGGAGTTCGGGCGCATAAACGAGGACCTGCGCGTCCAGGGCGAGAAGGCCCAGTTCGTCAGCTCGCTGTCCAACCCCTCGACGCGCTTCGTGAACAATCTGGTGTACGCCATCGTGGCCGTCGTCGGCTGCATGTGCGTGGTCACGGGCGCGCCGTCGGTGCTGACCGTGGGCCAGGTGCAGAGCTTCCTCAGCTACGCGAACCAGTACATGAAGCCCTTCAACGAGATATCCGGCGTCGTCACGCAGATACAGACGGCCTACGCGTCGGCTCGGCGCCTGTTCGCCCTGCTGGACGCTCCCGCAGAGGAGCCGGACGCCCCCGGCGCCATGCAGCTAGCCAAGCCGGAGGGGCGCATAGAGTTCGACCGGGTGTTCTTCTCGTACGTGAAAGGGCGCAAGCTGCTGCAGGACGTGTCGTTCACGGCGCAGCCGGGCCAGCGCTTCGCACTGGTGGGACCCACGGGATGCGGCAAGACCACGCTGATAAACCTGCTGCTGCGCTTCTATGACCCCGACCAGGGCCGCATCCTGGTGGATGGCCACGACACGCAGCACGTCACGCGGCGCAGCCTGCGCGCGGCCTTCGGTATGGTGCTGCAGGACACGTGGCTGTTCCATGGCACCGTGCGAGACAACATAGCCTTCGGCAAGTCCGACGCCACCATGGACGAGGTCGTCGCTGCCGCCGATCGCGCGCACGCGCACAAGTTCATCCAGCAGCTGCCCCAGGGCTACGACACCGTGATAGCCGAGGACGGCGGCAGCCTGAGCCAGGGCCAGAGGCAGCTGCTGTGCATCGCCCGCGTCATGCTGGCCGACCCGCCGATACTTCTGCTGGACG
>JAQXQO010000078.1 GCA_029101205.1 Coriobacteriales bacterium
GGGCCTCCCCTACCACAAGCGAAACATCAATATCATCAGCATCGCCGTGGACGCGCCGCAGGACGAGATCTCGTCGCTGGCGGGAAAGATAGGCTCCCTGCCCGGCGTCAGCGCAAAGACCGCCTACTCCAAGGTCGTCTCCGACGATTAGCGCACCACGGCGCCGCGCCGGCAAAACGCCGGCAGGTCCAGTCAGACAAGGACGGCAAGAAGAGCCAGCGCCCTCGCAACCGCGGGGGCGCTGGCTGATATTCGCACGACTGCAATGCGCCGCAGGCCAGAGGCCATATCTGACAGAGGCCACCCTGGGCTTCATGCCGCAATGAAGGCCGCCTCGGTCTGGGCTACGCCTCGCTCAGGACCTCGGCAATCCCGTCAGTGGCCTTGACGCCGGGAGCCAGCGGCATCTGCCACCCGAAGTGGTCGGTGTGCAGCAGATGCTCGGCGCGCTCCGAGAGCGGCTGCCCCAGGTACTCGCGGTAGAGCGTCTGGATCTGCTGGTTCTCGTAGGAGTTGCGCTTCGGGGAATTGCAGTCGAGGTTCCACAGCACCTCTCCGCGCTGCTGCGCTAGCTCCTGCCCGTCGTGAATGGGCTGGCCGCCACCGCCGGCGCACCCGCCCGGGCAGGCCATGACCTCGACGAAGTCATAGTGGACCTTCCCGGACTTGATGGCCTCCATCAGGCGGTGCGTGTTTGCCAGGCCGTTCGTCACGGCCACCCTGACCTGGGCGTCGCCCAGCTGGTAGGTAGCCTCCTTCCAGCCCTGCATGCCGCGCACGTCGCGGAAGGCGTCGGGCGTGGGCGCCTGACCGGTGACGGTGTGGTAGGCCGTACGCAGGGCGGCCTCCATGACGCCGCCCGTGGAGCCAAAGATGGTGGCCGCCCCCGTGGACTCGCCCAGAGGGCTGTCGAACTCGGCCTCTGGCAGGGTCGCAATGTCGATGTGCTCCTCGGACACCATGCGGTCGAACTCGCGCACCGTCAGCACCACGTCCACGTCGGGGTCACCGCAGGCGTCGTTCTGGTTTGGCAGGGCGCACTCCGCCTTCTTTGCGACGCACGGCATGATGGACACCACGAACAGACGGCTGGGGTCCACGCCGATCTTCTCCGCGAAGTAGCTCTTTACCACGGCGCCGAACATCTGGTGCGGCGACTTGCTGGTCGAGAGGTTCGCCGTGAACTCCGGGTAGTGCCCCTTCAAGTAGCGGACCCAACCCGGGCAGCAGCTGGTAAACATGGGCAGCGGACCGTGGTCCGGATGCGCCATGCGGTCCAGCAGCTCGCTGGCCTCCTCCATGATGGTGAGGTCGGCACCGAAGTCCGTGTCGAACACGTAGTGCACGCCCATGAGGCGCAGGGCCATGACCAGGCGCTTCACCGTGGCGACCTCGGGAGGCACGCCGAAGGGCTCGCCCCACGACGTGCGCACCGCCGGTGCCATCTGCACCACGACGATCTTTTGCGGGTCGGCGAGGGCATCCCACATGCGGTCGGTGTCGTCGCGGGCGCTGAGCGCTCCCGTGGGGCAGTGCGTAATGCACTGGCCGCACAGCGTGCAGTCGCTCTGCTGGATGCTGCGCGCGCCGCTGACGCCCACGGCCGTGTGGGAAGAGCGGTTGGTGAGGTCCCAGACGCTGCACTCCTGCACCTTGTCGCACACCTGGATACAGCGCAGGCAGTTGATGCACTTCGTGTTGTCGCGCACCAGCGGGAAGTCCTGCGGCCACTCCGCGTGCGGAAGGCGCTGCTGGAACGGTTGCCTCGTGATGCCAAAGCTGTGCGCGAGGGCTGCCAGCGAGCAGTTGCCGCCGCGGACGCAGCTGGTGCACTCGGAGCGATGCTGGGACAGGAGGAACTGCAGGTTGCGCCTGCGCGCCTCTCGCACGCGCGGGCTGTTCGTGCGTATGACCATGCCATCCAGGACCACGTTGTTGCATGCGGCCACCAACTGGTCCAGACCCGCCACCTCCACCACGCACACGCGGCAGGCACCGATCTCGTTTATGTCCTTGAGGTAGCACAGGGTGGGGATGTGGATGCCCGCGCTGAGCGCCGCCTCCAGGATGGTAGTGTGCTCGGGCACCTCGACGTCTATGTTGTCTATCTCGGCCCTTACCATTCGAAGACCCTCCCTCCGCGGAACGCGCCAAATCCGAAGTGATCACAACGCAGGCAGCGCGACGCCTCCTGATGGGCCTCCTCGGGCGTGAGCCCGCGCTCCATGAGGTCGAAGTCGTGCTTTCGCTCGCAGGCCTCGCGCTCGGTCATCTGGCAGCGCGCGCACGAGACCTTTCCCTTAAACTGCACTGGCGGCAGCTCCACGGGCAGCTCGATCTTGTGCTCGTAGCCTAGGTAGCTGTCGATGTTTCCTGCGGCCACCTTGCCCGCGTTGATGGCGCGGATGACGGTGGCGGGGCCGGTCTGGCAGTCGCCGCCCGACCACACGTTGTCGAACCCGGGCACCTTGCCCTGCTGGTCCACCACGATGCGGCCGCGCTTGCAGGCAACGCCCAGCTCCTCGAAGGGCTTCGAGTCGATGGCCTGGCCTATGGCCACGGCCACGATGTCGCAGTCGATGTCGTACTCCGGCGAGTCTGCCGGACGCGGCGCGGGACGTCCGTTCACCACGCCACCGATGATCTGGGGCGTGGTAGCCAGGCCGACGACCTCGTTCTTCTCGTTGGTAAGAATGGCCTTGGGCGCGTGAAGCTCCAGCACCTCGCAGCCCTCCGCCTGGGCACCCGCTATCTCCTCGGCCTGGGCGGTCATGTCGGCAATGCGGCGCCGGTAGACGATGGTGACCTTGCTGGCCCCCAGGCGCACCGAGGTGCGCGCCACGTCCATCGCCACGTTGCCGCCGCCCACCACGCACACGCGCTTGCCCGCAAAGTCGGGCGGGTTGTCGTCGCCCATGTGGCGCAGCATGCGCACGGCCGAGATGACGCCCTTCGCGTCCTCGCCGGGCAGGCCCAGCTTGCGGTCCTTATGCGCGCCGATGGCTATGTAGACGGCGTCATACTCGCTGCGCAGCTGGTGCAGGTCGGTCACGTAGGTGTCGGTGCGCACCTGTATGCCGCAGTCCAGAAGCCAGTGAATCTCGCTCTCCAGCTGCTGGTGCGGCAGGCGGTAGTTGGGGATGCCGTAACGCAGCATGCCGCCCAGGTGGTGCCTGGCCTCAAAGATGGTGGGCTCGTGGCCCATGATGGCCAGGTAGTATGCCGCCGAGAGGCCCGCCGGGCCGCCGCCGATGATGGCCACGCGCTTTCCTGTGGCCGGTGCCTTGTTCGGACGGTAGTCGTGCTCCATGTGCTCCACGGCAAAGCGCTTCAGGCCACGGATGTTCATGGGGTCGTCCACCATGCCGCGACGGCAGTGCATCTCAC
>JAQXQO010000079.1 GCA_029101205.1 Coriobacteriales bacterium
CGAAAAAATAACGGGTCCGCGGGGACTCTCGGCCATCCCGCGGACCCGACAACGAACACCTGAGCGGGCAGGTGTCGTTGCTAGAAACGTAGCAGAGCCCAACCGGCTCTGTTGCTGCGGAAACACGCTCGTTTCACGAACCTAGCCAAACGCTCGAAAATCGCCGGCAAGCGCAATGAGCAGAAAACTTGCCGCCAGTGTGCACGAGTTAGTTATCGTGCTCGTTTGCCGTGGTGTCCTCAAACAGTCCAAGGACGTCATCCGGCGTCATGTCCAGCGCCACGGACAGCTCGTCCAGCGAACGCTTCGACGCCTGCTTCAAGATGCGCTCGTACACAACGGGCGGCTTCTTGTTCTGCGCGCGAGTCTGGGCGATGCGCTGACGGAACGTCTTTACGATGCGCACGGAGTCACGGCAGGTTCCGCGCTTGATTTCGTTCTTGAAATGCTCCTCCTGCAGTGCGTTGCTGCGCTCGGAGAACTCCTCGACGTCCATGGACGGATACTGGTCGATGATTTCCTTTGCCTCGTTGGCACTCAGGATGGGGCGCAGCTTGTCCTCGCTCGAGACGGGATAGCTAATGCGCATGGGATGACGCTCGCCAACGGGGAGCAACTCGTAGACCGCGTGCGGTCCGTCCTTTATGCCTTCGACCTTGCAGACGCCTTGACCTGGATGAACGATGTAGTCTCCGACTTCGTACATAGTACTCCTTCCAATAGCGACCTACATTGTACCACATACCTAAATGATTGTGATGATTCTATACATAAGGTTGTATACCTTGAATGTATGGAATAGGTTATGAAGTTTCATCGATGTATGAACCCTTGACATGCAGCTTTACAGGTCATTCGCGATGGCACACGCGGCCTCACGACAGGGTTCGAAGTCGAGACTGCAGCCTGCGCTCTCGGCTTCCTGGCACGTTTTGGTGTCAGCCCCACGGCCGTTTCGCAGCCGGCTTCACTGCCCACTTCGCAACAAACGCACTAGGCCGCCCAATTCCAAGCCTAGGCCCGATCCGCATCTCAACCCCACCGACCCGCCGCTCAACCCGCGGCAGTCGCGTTCGCGCACGTCCTCCCCTGACATCCTCCCCTGCAGAAAAGCCAGGTGTGGGCGCTCACGGGTCCGACTTTTGCAGAATCCGCTGCAGTGGTGGGAGGTGCGAGTACCCACGGGTCCGACTTTTGCATTCAGCTATCTCCAATTCCGGAATGGCAGGTCGTTTACCTGGGCTTTTGTGAGAGGGGCAAACCGGGCCCCTGCAAAAGTGGCAGGAGTGGGCGCCCACACCTCCAACCCTTGCAGGATTCGCTGCAGAAATGGCAGGTGTGGGCGCCCATACCTCCGACCCTTGCAGGATTCGCCGCAGGACCCCGAGGCGTGAGCGCCCAAAGGCCCGACCTTCGCAGCAACGTCTGCCGCAATCCCGGGTCTGGGCGCCCAGAACCGTCGACTTTGCAAATGCGGCGGCGGGCTAAAGCGTTCAAATGCAGCGAGAGGCACAGTTTTGGACGTTTCCGCAAGGGAAAACGTACAGAACTGTGCCTCTCGTCGCACGAAGCGGTGATACACCTGGCTGGCACCACACGCCCAGCCCAATCCGCCCGCCGCGGGCGCCTTCTAGCCACGCGGCGAGCGGGATAAGCAAAACCTCCGTCCCCGCCCACGGGAACTGGTAGACGGAAGCCAGCAGTCAGGAGCTAGTAATCGCAGTTGCCCACGGTGCGGGGATGCGGCAGGACGTCGCGGATGTTGTCCACGCCCGTGAGGTACATCACGAAGCGCTCGAAACCCAGGCCGAAGCCCGCGTGGTGGCACCCGCCGTAGCGGCGCAGGTCGCAGTAGTACTTGTACTGGCTGGGATCCATGCCCAGCTCGTGGATGCGAGCCTCCAGCACGTCCAGGCGCTCCTCACGCTGCGAGCCGCCGATGATCTCGCCGATGCCGGGCACCAGGCAGTCCGCGGCGGCCACGGTCTTGCCGTCGTCGTTCAGGCGCATGTAGAAGGCCTTGATGTCGCGCGGGTAGTCGGTCACGAACGTCGGGCGCTTGAAGTGCTTCTCGGTCAGGTAGCGCTCGTGCTCGGTCTGCAGGTCGATGCCCCCCTTTACGGGGTACTCGAACTTCACGCCGTCCTTCTGCGCCTGCTCCAGGATCTTCACGGCATCGGTGTAGCTGACCTGCGCGAACTCGCTGGTGGCCACGTGGTGCAGACGGTCCTTCAGGCCCTTGTCGACCCACTTGTTCAGGAAGTCCATCTCGTCGGGGCAGTGCTCCAGCACGTAGTTGATGGCGAACTTCAGCATCTGCTCGGACACGTCCATCTCGCCCTGGAGGTCGCAGAAGGCCATCTCGGGCTCGACCATCCAGAACTCGGCGGCGTGACGGCGCGTGTTGGAGTCCTCTGCGCGGAAGGTGGGGCCGAAGGTGTACACGTCGCCGAAGCTCATGGCGAAGTTCTCGGCCTGCAGCTGGCCCGACACGGTCAGGCTGGTCTTCTTGCCAAAGAAGTCCTTCGTGTAGTCAACGGTGCCGTCCGGGTTCAGCGGCGGGTTGGCGGGGTCGATGGTGGTCACGCGGAACATCTCGCCGGCACCCTCGGTGTCGGAGGCAGTGATGATGGGCGTGTTCACGTACAGGAAGCCGCGCTCCTGGAAGAACGTGTGGATGGCGTAGGCGGCCACGGAGCGCACGCGGAACACCGCGCGGAACAGGTTCGTGCGGCTGCGCAGGTGCTGCTGGGTGCGCAGGAACTCGCGAGTCTGGCGCTTCTTTTGCATGGGATAGTCCGGCGCGGCCGCACCCTCCACCTGGATGGTGCTGGCCTGCAGCTCGAACGGCTGCGGGCGGTCGGGAGTCAGGGCCAGCTGGCCCTTCACGATGAGCGCGGAGCCCACGGTCAGAGCCGCTATCTCGTCGTAGTTCTGCAGGCGCTCGCGGTTCATGACCACCTGCAGGTCCTTGAAGCAGCTGCCGTCGTTCAGGACGACGAAGCCGAAGTTTTTCATGTCGCGGATGGACCTGACCCATCCGGCCACCGTGACCTCGTTCGAGCCGAAGCTCTCCTTCTGCGCGTACAGCTGGGCTATCCTTGTGCGATTCACGAAAGCCCCCTTGGGGATTGCGGCTCCGGTAGGCCCCATATGCCACCGCAGCCTGCTTGACGTCAACCAGTTAACCATACCGCAATATGGCCCCTTCGTCCGCTTGTGGCGCACGCCCTCGCCTACCGGCCAAAACCTGCTACGCTAGACGGTGCTGGGTCCTCGACCTGAAGGAGCAACCATGTCTTCTACCAACAGCCACATCTCGCCGCGCATGCACCATGCCCTGAAGGTGGCGGCGCTGGCGGCCGGGGCGCCCGTTGTGGCCGCGCTGGGTTTCTCTGCCGTCTCGCACGGCGTGTACCACCGCTCCGACATGGCCACCATGTCCGAGATGTACCAGTGGCTGAAGGGCTACCGCAAGCGCGTGGACGAACCCATAGCCTGGGACAACTACATCCTGAACCGCGCCAGCGCGAACGAGGAGCACTACTCGGTCCCCAAGGTCGTCGACTTCCACTACAAGATCATGGGCTTCCGCGTCTCCATCCAGGAGACCGACCTGAAGTCCGACGCCGGCTCCATGCAGGTGTTCATGCTGAACCGGCGCGAGATAAACGACCGCGCCGTCATCTACCTGCACGGTGGGGCATTCCTGGACCAGCCCACATCCAACCACTGGCACTTCCTGGACACTGTGGCGCGCGACACCCGCGCAGAGATCATCGTGCCGCTGTACCCGCTGGCCCCCGTGCACCACTGGAAGGAGGCCTACGCCCTGCTGGACGCCCTGTACGACCAGGTGGTCCAGAAGTACGGCGCCGAGAACGTCACGCTGATGGGCGACGAGGCGGGCGGCGGCATGGCCGCAGGCTACGCCGAGGAGCTGCTGCAGCGCGGGAAGCTGCAGCCCAGCCACCTCATCCTGATATCGCCTTGGATGGACATCACGTTCTCGAACCCGCTGGCAAACGCCATCCAGCCGCACGACCCCCTGCTGTCCACGCATGGCATGGAGAAGGTCGGCCGGCTGTGGGCGCACGGCACCGACCCGTACGACTACCACCTCTCGCCCGTGAACGGCGAGGTGCGTGGCCTGCACAACGTGCTGGTGTTCGCGGGCACGCGCGAGATACTGTATCCCGACGCAAAGCTGTTCTTTGCCCGCGTGCAGGCCACCGGGGCGCACGCCGAGTTCGTGGAGGGCCGCGGCCTGAACAACAACTACCCGCTGTACCCCATCCCCGAGGCCACCAAGGCCATCCAAAAGATTTGCAACGAGATCTCGATGAACTAGCCCCAGAAGGGCCAACGAAAGGTCCACCGTCCTGCCCCACCGGGCAAGAAGAGCCATCGCATCGTCAGCGCCATCGGTAAAGAATCACCACCGTCCAGCAACCCAACGCAAGGAGAGCATCATGAAGGACTACAAGCGCGACTTCATAGAGTTCATGGTCCAAAGCGACGTCCTGAAGTTCGGCGACTTCACGCTGAAGAGCGGCCGCAAGTCGCCCTTCTTTATGAACGCGGGTGCCTACGTCACGGGCCAGCAGCTGCACCGCCTGGGGCAGTTCTACGCCAAGGCCATTCACGACAGCTTTGGCCTGGACTTCGACGTGGTCTTTGGCCCGGCCTACAAGGGCATTCCCCTGGCGGTCGTCACGGCCATCGCCTTGGACGAGCTCTACGGCAAGGAGGTCCGCTACTGCGCCGACCGCAAGGAGGCAAAGGACCACGGCGCCGACAAGGGCAACCTGCTGGGCGCCCAGCTGCACGACGGCGAGCGCGTGGTCATCGTGGAGGACGTCACCACGTCGGGCAAGTCCATCGACGAGACGTACCCCAAGCTGAAGGCCGCTGCCGACGTGCAGGTGGTGGGCCTCATGGTGTCCCTGAACCGCCAGGAGGTCGGCAAGGGCGGACGCATGGCTGCCATCGACGAGATCAGCCAGAAGTACGGCTTCCCCACCGCGTCCATCGTCACCATGTCCGAGGTCACCGAGGCCCTGTACGATCACGAGGTCGACGGCAAGGTGGTCATCGACGACCAGACGAAGGCCGCCATCGACGCCTACTACCAGCTCTACGGCGCAAAGGAGTAGCGAGCGCTCGGTTCTTCTTGACCGGCGCTGCCGCGCTGCCATGCGGTGACGTCGCGCTCTGGCGCGATGACGCCACGAGGTGCAACCAAGGTTGCGAGGTGCCTGCCCGCGGGTAGGTACCTCGCATTTTTTATGTTTTCATGTGCAGCCCCACCTGCTGTAACCACGATGAAAACATGTAGGGCCATAGTTTTTCCTCAGCTGTGCACGACAGAGAAACGCACGGGAAGGGAGACTCATGGGAATCCAGCAACAAGCGGCGCAGCACACGCCGCTGCAGCGCGTGAGGGCGGCGCTGGTGTGCGCCTTTGTGGCGCTCCTGGCAACGCTGTCGCTTGTGCCCAAGCAGGCGTGGGCGGCAGACGCTTCGGCAGTCCAGGGCAAGACGTACACCATCGCCACCGACACGACGTTCGCACCCTTTGAGTATCGTGACAACGGACAGCTCGTGGGCATCGACATGGACCTCATCCGCGCCATCGCGGACGAGGAGGGCTTCAGCGTAAACATCCAGTCGCTGGGCTTCAACGCCGCCCTGCAGGCCGTCACGTCGGGAACGGCCGACATGGCCATCGCCGGCGCGTCCATCACGGACGAGCGCAAGCAGATGTACGACTTCTCGGACCCCTACTTCGACTCGGGCGTCCAGATGGCCGTGCCAAAGAACTCCAACATCAGCTCGTATGAGGACCTGGCCGGAAAGACCGTCACCGCAAAGACGGGCGCCGAGGGCGAGGCCTTCGCAAAGAGCATCGCCGACCAGTACGGATTCACGGTGTACTCGGTCGACCAGGCGTCCACCATGTACCAGCTGGTGGCGGCCGGACAGGCCGTGGCGGTCTTCGACGACTACCCCGTCATCGCCTACGGCATCTCGCAGGGGCAGGACCTGAAGATCGTGACCCAGATGGAGAAGGGCAACAGCTACGGCGCCCTGGTGGCCAAGGGCAAGAACCAGGACCTTCTGGCCGCGTTCAACGAGGGCCTGGCGAAGTGCAAGGCCGACGGCACGTATGACCAGATCATGAACAAGTACCTGGGCGACTCGAACAACCAGTCCTCGGGCGCCTCCAGCTCTGACTCCGGCTCCACGAAGGACAACAGCTTCTGGGGCCTAGTGGTCAGCTCCATGCCCGCCCTGATGGAGGGCCTGAAGAACACCGTGCTCATCACGCTGATGTCGTTCGCGTTCGCCCTGCTGCTGGGCAACGTGCTCGGCCTGTTCATGGTGTCGCCCAACCACGTGCTGCACGCCATCGCAAAGGTGTACGTGTGGCTGTTCCGCGGCACACCCATTCTGGTGTGGGCGTTCTTCTTCTACTTTGGCGTACCCCAGCTGACAGGCATCCCCATGAACATCTGGGTGGCCGGCTGTCTGACGTTGTCGCTGAACTCCGGCGCGTACATCACCGAGATCGTGCGCGGTGCCATCGAGGCGGTTGACCCCGGCCAGGCCGAGGCCGCGCGCTCGCTGGGCGCCTCGTACGGGCTCACCATGCGCAAGGTCATCCTGCCGCAGGCCATCAACATCGCGGTGCCCTCGGTCATCAACCAGCTGATCATCATGGTGAAGGACTCCTCGCTGCTTCTGGCCATCGGCTTCGGCGAGCTGCTGTATCAGGCCCAGCAGATCTATGCCGCCAACTTCCGCGTCACCGAGACGCTGATCATCGTGGCGGCCATCTACCTGATAGCCATCTCCATCCTGACCTGGCTGGCCAACATCGCGTCGAGGAGGCTGAACAACTAATGGCAGAGCAGACGAACGGCACCGCGCAGGCCAACATGGACGCGGCAGCCGCCAAGGACACGGCAGGCTCCTCCGCAGCCGATCTCATGATCCAGGTGAACCAGCTGCACAAGAGCTTCGGCAAGAACGAGGTCCTGAAGGGGATCGATCTCGGCGTAAGCCGCGGAGAGGTGGTCTCCATCATCGGCCCCTCGGGCTCGGGCAAGTCCACGCTGCTGCGCTGCATGAACGGCCTCGAGAAGCCCACGTCGGGCAAGGTCGTCGTGGCCGGCCACGACCTCACCGACCCCAACGTAAACATGGACAAGGTGCGCCAGGACATCGGCATGGTGTTCCAGCACTTCAACCTGTTCCCCAACATGACCGTGCTGGAGAACGTCACCTTTGCGCCCATCAACGTGAAGGGCATGAACTCCGACGAGGCCAACGAGGTCGCCATGAGGCTGCTGCGCACCGTGGGCCTGGAGCAGAAGGCCCAGGCGAACCCCCGCTCGCTTTCGGGCGGCCAGCAGCAGCGCGTGGCCATCGCACGCGCCCTAGCCATGCACCCGCAGATCATGCTGTTCGACGAGGCCACGTCGGCTCTGGACCCCGAGATGGTAAAGGACGTCCTCGACGTCATCGCCGACCTGGCCCAGAAGGGCATGACCATGGTGCTGGTGACGCACGAGATGGCCTTCGCCCGCGAGGTCAGCGACCGCGTGGTGTTCACCGCCGGTGGCGTCATCGAGGAGCAGGGCACTCCCGCCGAGCTGTTCGGGCATCCGAAGTCCGCGCGACTGCAGGAGTTCCTCTCGAAGGTACTGTAGGGCAAGAAGGACAAGAGGTCTGACAGCGGACCGGCGGCAGCCTGGTGGCAGCTCAGTGGAGGACCGGCGGCAGCCTGGTAGCGGTCCGGCTGCGGCCTGGCGCCTTCAGCCAGGCAGGCTCACTCGCTACGAAATTCGGCCCGGCAGCCATAGCGGCTGTCGGGCTGTTTTCGTATGGCAAACGCCACCTGGTGGATATGGCAACGCCGCAACCTGGCAGCAGAAACGACCTCACGCCCCAGCCTGGCGGCACCGCCGCCCAGAGTTGGCGATGCTGTGGGATTCGCCGCCCAGACCCGGCAATGACAGCCCAATCTGCGCCCACACCCGGAGTTAGCCGGCGCCAACCAGGGGGTATCTCCGGATGTGGGCACCCACTTCTGGCCAATTGAAATCTTTATATCTTTCAGCATCACAAAGTACCTGGTAGACGGCCTGCCCTTTCTCGGAGCTCGCCTGGTATGCCTGGGATTTCCAGGTCTGGGCGCCCACTTCTGGAGATTGACATGCGGAAGGCCCTCCAAACTCCAGGTCTGGGCGCCCAGGAGCCACCTATTTCCAGATGTGGGCGGCACACGCCCAGACCTGGCGACATTAACGTGCAGAATCCGCCCAGACCTGGAAATACCAATGGCATGACAGGGCCAATTTCCAGAACTGGGCGCTTTGAAAGTCCAGACATGGGTGACCACCCACCACCCACCTGCGTGGCTCTACAGGCTGACGTCGATACGCTTGCGCACGGCAGCCGCAACAAACGCCGAGACCAGCACCACGGGCAGGCTCTGCACCGGGAAGCAGATGGCCAGGATGGCAGCCGAGAGGGCGGGCTTTCGCGTGGCGGTCGCCAACAGCGCACCGGCACTGACCGCCGCAGGTAGCAGCGGGTCGCACCCCATGGCCAGGGCAACCACGTAACCCACCGCAGCACCGCAGTACATCAGGGGAAAGAACTCTCCGCCTACCCAGTCCATGTTTATGCACAGCTGGGTCAGGGACAGTTTCGCGACCACAGTCAGCAGCAGAACGGGCACGCTCCATGTGGCCCACGCGTCCACGAGCCGGCCCAACGCGGTTTGTCCCGAGAAGAGCACCTCTGGCAGGAATATTGCCACCAATCCCAACGCGGCTCCGCAGACGACCGAGCGCAGTACGTGGCCTCCCCTGCCCCCTAACTTGTGCGTCTTGGCGAGATTGCAAAGATGCCCGGACAGGCGCCGCGCCGCCTTGCCGGCTACACCCGCCAGAAGGGCCACGAGCACGCCCAGCACGAATGCGGGCAGGACCGAGATCCAGGGGGCATTGGCGTAGTCGATGGCACCGACCCTGGGGAAGCCCGACGTGCCCGGCAGCAACGCGGACGCCAGCGCTACCCCCGCCAGAATGCCAACGACGGCGACGACCCACATGACCACTCGCGCCCAGCGCGCCTTCAGACGAAACCGCGTCACGCCCGTCGAATTCAGCACTGCGTGAACCGAGGCGCGGGCAGGCGTGCCGGGGCTCCTGGTCACCGCCTCGCCCGCCCTGCGAAACGCCCGCAGGCACAGCGTCAGCACGGCTGCCACAAAGCCAGACACGCCGGCCTCGGGACCAACGGCCCCGCCGAAGGCGATGGGCAGCGCAAACAGCACCACGGCCCAGCCCCAGCTGGGAAACGAGTAGCCGCCGTCCTGCTTGCAGCGTCTGATGACCTCGCCCATGCCGTACAGCTGGAAGCCCGCCTTGTCGCTGGCCAGGCCTACCAGGATGCCACCCAGCACACATATGACCAGCGGAAACATGGTGCGCAGCCACGCGGGTAGCGCCCCGCGCAGGTCGGTCCACACGGCATCCTGCAAGAACTCGCTGGCCCGCAGAGCCGCGATGATGCCCATGCCCACCAGGATGCCCACCACCAGGGCAGCTCCCAGAAACAGCGCCAAGGCTTCTATCCTGACGCCCCAAGGCGCCTCCCGCAGGGCCTGTCCCAGCGTGCGGTCACCACTGCCGTCCGTTCGTCCCATACCTTGCTCCAAGCTAGCTTTGCGTCCAGAGTTTCCATCATGAGATACGATACTCTCATGCCCCTTCCAACAGCACAAACGGAGAACGTCATGATTCGTCCCATCGTCAAGTCACGCTTCATGCTGTCCCGCCCGTCCGTCGACGCCACCGCACAAGACATGGACGTGGCACAGGACCTCCTGGACACGCTACAAGCCCATGCCGACGAGTGTGCCGGCATGGCGGCAAACATGATCGGGCAGCAGAAGCGCATCATCGCCTTCTTTGACGGCGACGCGCCGGTGGTCATGCTGAACCCGCAGGTCGCCTCGCACACAGGGCAGTACCAGGCCCAGGAGGGATGCCTGTCGCTGGAGGGCGTCCGCACCGCGACGCGCTGGCGAAAAATCACGGTACGATACCAGGTGCTGCGCAATGACTCCCTGGTGTGGAAGACCCGCGGATACACCGGCTGGACCGCCCAGGTAATCCAGCATGAGCTGGACCACTGCGACGGCTTACTTATATAGGTAGGCCTCCTATGGGTAGGCCTCCTGCCGGATGGGTGGCCTCTTGCCGACGGTGGCACCCCTACGATGAGGGCACGTCTGCCGTATTCGTTCGCTCTGGCATCCGCTATCGACGACCTGGCGTTTTTCTGTCCAAATAGGCTATTTTCCCATTGACTTTAGGCTGCTCTTCTTCCACAATCTGAGTCGATAATATGAGCGTTTGTTCATGTGTTCACACATAATACCCTGGGAGAGAGGAGCCCTTCATGAGCTGCAGTTGCTGCCACGACAACGAGGTTCGCACCGACCGCAAAGGCGCCCACGGGGCCGACGACTCCGGCAACGCCTTCCCCGAGGAGCCCGGCCACGACAACGGCTGCGGATGCGGGTGCTGCTCGTCCGGCGCCGACGAGGACGATGATGATGACGACGAGGAGGACCCCGCCTCCACGCTGAAGAAGATCATCGCCTCCGCGGTGCTCCTGGTGGCGGCCGTGGTGATTCAGCACGTTACAAGCCTGCCGCTGTGGGGCCAGCTGCTGCTGTTCCTGCCCGCCTACCTGGTGGCGGGCGCGGGTGTGCTGCGCGAGGCGGGCGAGAACCTGGCCCACGGGCACCCCTTCGACGAGGATTTCCTCATGGCGGTGGCCACGCTGGGCGCCCTTCTGATGGCGTTCGTCCCCGGCGGCCAGGAGCAGTTCGCCGAGGCGGTCTTCGTCATGCTGTTCTTCCAGGTGGGCGAGTACTTCGAGGGTCGCGCCAGGGAGAACAGTCGCAGGTCTATCGGTGCGCTCATGGACATCCGACCCGACAGCGCAAACCTGGAGCGTGACGGCCAAGTGCAGGTGGTCGACCCCAACCAGGTCCAGGTGGGAGACGTCATTGTGGTCCGCCCCGGCGAGAAGGTCCCGCTAGATGGCGAGGTCATCGAGGGAACGTCCAGCCTGAACACCGTCGCGCTGACGGGCGAGAGCGTCCCGCGCGACGTGCAGGTGGGCTCCGCCGTGAACTCCGGCTGCGTGAACATCAGCGGCCTTCTGCGCGTGCGTGTGACGAAGGGATTCGGCGAGTCCACTGCCAGCAAGATCCTGGAGCTGGTCCAGAACGCCAGCCAGAACAAGTCCAAGTCCGAGAACTTCATCCGCCGCTTCGCGAAGGTCTACACCCCCATCGTGGTCTACCTGGCCATCGCCGTCGCCATCCTGCCCCCGCTCTTCTCGGGCGACTTTGGTGCCAACTTTGCCACGTGGCTGCTGCGCGCGCTGACCTTCCTGGTCGTCTCGTGCCCGTGCGCACTCGTGCTGTCGGTACCCCTGACGTTCTTTGGCGGAATCGGAGCGGCGTCCAAGCGCGGCATCCTGGTGAAGGGCTCCAACTACATGGAGTCCCTCTCGAAGGCTGACATCGTGGTCTTCGACAAGACGGGCACTCTGACCAGGGGCGTCTTCAAGGTGAACGCCGTGCACCCCTCGCTGGTGGACCAGAGGGAGCTGCTGCACCTGGCGGCGCACGTGGAGCGCAACTCCACACACCCCATCGCCGCAGCACTGCGCGACGCCTACCCCGACGAGGACGACAGCTGCCGGATAACCAACGTGACCGAGGAGGCGGGCCGTGGCGTCCTGGCAACGGTCAACGGCAAGCGCGTCGCCGTGGGCAACACGAAGCTGATGGACGAGGTCGGCGCCAAGTGGAGCGTCTGCCCCAACGACGAGGGCACCGTGGTGCACGTCGCCATTGACGGCACCTACGCAGGGCACATCCTGATAGCCGACCAGGTGAAGGAAGACTCCGCCGAGGCCATCCGCGCCATCAAGGCCGAGGGCGTCCGCAGGACGGTCATGCTGACGGGCGACCGCCGGCAGACGGCGAAGTCCGTGGCGCAGCAGCTGGGCCTGGACGAGTACCACGCCGAGCTCCTACCCGCCGACAAGGTGGCCAACGTGGAGCGCCTGCTGGACTCCAGGAAGGACGGCGGCACGTTGGCCTTCGTGGGCGACGGCATCAACGACGCGCCGGTGCTGGCCCGTGCCGACGTGGGAATTGCCATGGGCGGCATGGGCTCCGACGCCGCCATCGAGGCAGCCGACGTGGTCCTGATGGACGACAAGCCCAGCAAGATCGCGGTCGCCATCCGCATCGCCCGTCGCACGCTGCGCATCGCGCAACAGAACATCGTGTTCGCCATCGCCGTGAAGGTGGCCATCCTGGTACTGGCCGTATTTGGGCTGGCCCCCATGTGGCTGGCGGTCTTTGGCGACGTGGGCGTCATGGTGCTGTGCGTGCTGAACGCCACCCGCGTCCTGCGCTAGACGCAGGCGCATCCCCTACGCACGAGCCCTGCGGCGCCGCGCGGCTAGCACCGCCGGCGCCGCCATTATCATGAGGATTACCAGCGTGGTCAGCGCTTCTTGCACGTTGTCGCCCAGGCGCAGCTTCTTCAGCTGACGGCCCATCTCGTCGTCCTGGTGCTGGTCGGCGAACCTCCAGGGGACGTGTCGCAGGTAGTAGTACCAGCTGCCCTTCCCCACCAGGCCGGCCAGCCACGTGCCCCACTTTCCCAGGCGTGCGAAAATCGCCAGCAGGTAGCGCTTAAAGCCGTAGCCCGGGCCGAACAGCCTTCTTTTCTATAGTCAATACAATCCTATCGCTACTTTTCCGGTTGCATTTGCAGTTGCGCGCCCAGACGGCAAAGGCATAGCATGGGCACAGCTAGACGGGCGGCAGCCATACGCGCCGCTCCGGCCACCCGAGCGTATCGGAGGCGCACCATGTCTCAGACAGCATCCACCAACCAACCCACGGGCACTGGCCTGACAGCCAACCCCCCACAAGATGCCTCGGCACCCTGGGGGCCCGCCGACCACACCGCACTCGAGCTGGCCATGTTCGAGTACGACCAGATGGACCCAAAGCGCATCCAGCATCTCGTGAAGGTACATGCCCTGGCCCGCACCATTGCCATGGCGGAAGGCGTCGATGCCCGCACGGCATACGTCCTGGAGGCGGCAGCCATCGTGCACGACGCAGGCATCCACGAGTCCGAGCGCCTGTACGGCAACGCAAGCGGCAAGCACCAGGAGGAGCTGGGGCCGGGCGTGGCGCGCCCCCTGTTGGAGCGCCTGGGCTACTCCCCCGCCGTCGTCGACCGCGTTTGCTGGCTCGTTGCGCACCACCATACCTACGGCGACATCCAGGGTGCGGACTATCAGATCCTGGTCGAGGCCGACTTCCTGGTAAACATCTACGAGGACGCACCGGACGACCCGGTGGCACGTGAGCGCATGGCACGCTCCGCATTGCAGCGGATCTTCCGCACCGCAACGGGCAGTCGCATGCTGCGCCAGCAGTACCTGCCAGCCGAGCCAGCCGCATCGGCTGAGTAGCCACAGCCGCCACGGTGGCCAACCGGCCGGCCACCCGCAACGACTAGCGAATAATGCCCCACGTAGCATACTCGCAATTTGTTCTCTAGAAAGCACATTTCTGCACCATAGAGCACTAGAGGTATATAAATTAATATCTGTTTTTCTTGCTCTAGACTATAGATACGCGCATACCATGCTTGCAGAGCAAGTGTTCTAGAACGAAGGAGGAACGAACGATGCCAACGCCGAGGTCATCGGGGTCGCGCAAGCGCACGGCGACATCGAGCGCGTCGTCGTCCTCCACCCGAGCCAAAGCCTCCAAGCATGGGTCGGCCAGCCGCAGGAGCTCGTCCGCATCGATGTCTTCTCGAGCGGGCGGCACCGGCAGGGGCCGGTCGAACGGCGCCTCCAAGCGCAAGCGCAGCTCGAGCTCACGTGGCAGGTCGACGAAGTCCTCCACTGCCACCCGCTCGTCCAGGCACAGTGCCACCCGGCACACCCGCAGGCGCTCCCGGCGCACAAGCGGGGGCTTTCGCGCCTTTGCCACCGCGGGCATCCTGGCAGCCATCGCCGCCAGCGTGGCGTTCGTCTTGCGCTACCTGGGCATTCTGGACGTGCCCCTGCCCCAGATATTTGAGCAGCGCGCCACCTACAGCGCCTCCCTGCCCGACTCGTCGCTTACCTACACGAACCCCTACGACTGGTCGCATCTCTCGGTGGGGTCCAACGGGCGCTACCACTACACCATGGGCGGCCAGGAGGTTAGTCGCACAGGCGTCGACGTCTCGGAGCACCAGGGCAGCATCGACTGGAAGGCCGTGAAGGCCGACGGCATCGGCTTTGCCTACCTCCGCGTGGGATACCGCGGATCGGACACCGGCGTCATCATAGGAGACGCGCAGCTCAAGGCGAACATCCAGGGCGCACAGGCCGCCGGGCTGCAGCTGGGCGCTTACTTCTATTCGGAGGCCATCAGCGTGGAAGAGGCGCGCGCCGAGGCCCAGTACGTGCTGACCGAGCTGGGCAGCACTCCACTGGACTACCCCATAGCCTTCGACTACGAGCCCACGGGCAACGACCGCGACCGCATAGCCGGCCTCTCGAACGACCAGATGGCCGCCATCGCCCAGGCGTTCTGCGACGCCATCCAGGAGGGCGGGCGCTCCGCCATCGTGTACGGCAACGCCTCCGACCTGGCGCGCATGAACGCGCCCACCCTGTACCAGTACGGGTTCTGGTACGCGTCCTACACGACGCTGCCCTCGGCCGACGTGGCGTTCGGCATCTGGCAGTACAGCTCGCAGGGCTCGGTCGCGGGCATCGGCACCCTGGTCGACATGGACATGGACCTGACGCAGCCCCTGGCAACCTACCTCCAAAAACAGAACGGCTAAGAAGGACGCACGGTGCGTGCATGGCCTGACGCTTGCCAGACGGCTCGCCGCGCTACAGCACCAGCAGCAGGCCCGCGGCCACGCCCATGAGCGCACCAGCCACGACGTCGCGCGGCCAGTGCACGCCCCCCAGAACGCGCACCACGGCCAGAAACGCGCTGGCCACCAGCAGCGCCACGCCCACGGGCACGCACCAGGCCAGCCATGCCATGGCTATGACGAAGGCGCTGAAGACGTGCCTGCTGGGAAACGACCTGCGGCTGGTGTCCTTCTGGATCAAGGGCTCAATATCCAGCGACTCGTAGGGCCTGGGCTCGCCCACCACCACGCGCAGCGCGCTGACCGCTATGAAGCCCACTGCCGGCACCAGCACTTCTTGCCCGAAAAAGGGCCAGACGGGACGCGCCATGGGTGCCGGAAGGCCCCAGGTTGCCAGGCCGGCGGCCCAGGGCACGCCCAGCGCCCTCAGCAGCAGCAAGGCCAAAAGCAGCGGGTAGCACACGTACCCGATGCAGGTCAGGATGGTGTTTGCGCGAAGGACCGCCCTTCTGGCCCGCGGATGAGCGCGCAGAGGAGCGGTCCAGGCAGCGTATTGCTGTGAGGTCAAGGCCTAGTCCCTAGTCAGCTTGCGGTGCAGGCGATGCGGGCGCGCGGCCTCCTCGCCCAGGCGGCGGACCTTGTCGCGCTGGTAGTCGTCGAAGTTGCCCTCGAACCAGTGCCAGTTGCCGGGGTCGTCGTCCGTGCCCTCCAACGCCAGGATGTGCGTGGCGATGCGGTCCATGAACCAGCGGTCGTGGCTGGTGATGACCGCGCAGCCCGGGAACGCCAGCAGGGCCTCCTCCAGGCTCTCCAGGGTCTCGGTGTCCAGGTCGTTCGTGGGCTCGTCCAGAAGCAGCAGGTTGCCGCCCTGGCGCAGGGTCAGCGCCAGGTTCAGGCGGTTGCGCTCGCCGCCGGACAGCACGCCCGCGCGCTTCTGCTGGTCGGTTCCCTTGAAGCCGAAGGCGCTGACGTAGGCGCGGCTGGGTATCTCCTGCTGGCCCACCTGGATGAAGTCGTTGCCGTCGGACACGACCTCCCACACGGTCTTATCGGGGTCCAGGCCCTCGCGGTTCTGGTCGACGTAGCTTATCTGCACGGTCTCGCCCAGCTCCAGCGTGCCCGAGGTGGGCTGCTCCTGGCCCACAATCATCTTGAACAGGGTGGACTTGCCCACGCCGTTGGGGCCGATGACGCCCACGATGCCGTTGCGCGGCAGGCTGAACGAGAGATCGTCCATCAGCACGCGGTCGCCGAAGGCCTTGTGCAGGTGGCTGGCCTCCAGGACCTTGTTGCCCAGGCGCGGGCCCACGGGGATGTGGATGTCGGTGAAGTCGACGCCCCTGGAGGCCTGCAGGGCCTCGGACTCCATCTGCTCGTAGGCTGCCAGGCGGGCCTTGCTCTTTGCCTGACGGGCCTTCTGGCTGCTGCGCACCCAAGCCAGCTCATCCTTCATCTTCTTTGCGCGCTTGGCGTTCTGCTTTGACTCCATCTCCAGGCGGGCGGCCTTGGTCTCCAGGTAGGTGGAGTAGTTGCCCTTGTAGGGGTACAGGGTTCCGCGGTCAACTTCGCAGATCCACTCGGCCACGTTGTCCAGGAAGTAGCGGTCGTGCGTCACGGCCAGGACGGCGCCGGGGTAGTTCTTCAGGAACTGCTCCAGCCAGAGTACGCTCTCGGCGTCCAGATGGTTCGTCGGCTCGTCCAAAAGCAGCAGGTCGGGGGCCTCCAGCAAGATCTTGCACAGGGCCACGCGGCGGCGCTCGCCACCCGACAGGTGCGTCACGGGCTCGTCGGGGTCGGGGCACTGCAGCGCGTCCATGGCCTGCGAGATCTGCGAGTCCAGGTCCCAGCCGTTGGCGGCGTCGATCTGCGTCTGGAGGTCGCCCATCTCGGTCATGAGCGCGTCAAAGTCGGCATCGGGAGAGGCCATCTCCTCGCCAATCTGGTTGAAGCGGTCAATCTTTGCCAGGAGGTCGCCAAACGCGCCTTCGATGTTCTGCTTTACGGTCTTGGTCTCGTCCAGCGGAGGCTCCTGCTGCAGCAGTCCTACGGTGTAGCCAGGCGAGAGGCGCGCCTCGCCGTTGGTGATGTCCTCCTGCCCGGCCATGATCTTCAGCAGGGTGGACTTGCCCATGCCGTTGGGGCCCACGACGCCAATCTTTGCTCCCGGATAGAAGCCCATGGTCACGTCGTCCAGGATCACCTTGTTGTTGAACGACTTGCGGACCTGGTACATCTGGTAAATGAACTCTGCCATCTAGACTCCTCGCTCACGCACCGCCAGCCATGCGCGCCATTCGGCGCCTCATGCATACAACGCGGGGCCCAACCTGACCTGGCGCCCACCGCACGCAGCGGCGAGCGCCAGACAATCTACGCGAGCAATTATCACACTAGAGATGGCGGGTTCCGATGGCTCTCCCCCGCTAGCAGGCCAAACCCACAGCCTGTCCACGAGGTGCACACGGGTCCTACAGCCAGCCGCGCACTTCCGCCGCCGCGAACAGCCCCGTACTGACGGTTCCAAACACAGCCAAGAAGTACATCCACGCACGAGAGTCCCCCACGCCCAGCTCGGTCAGCACGAGGGCGACGACGCACACGCCCACGACCAGCACGGGAAGAACGACGCCCATGATGTCGGAAAGTAGCTGCTGGGCGGGCGTGCGCAGGGACTGCTGGGAGGTGACAAACACAGACTGGGCATCCATGGCAACGCTACGGCCCTGGACGCCACGAGGCTGCATCCCGCGATTCTGCGCGTAACGAATGCGAGCGCCGCAAGCCTGCGCACCACTGGCATGCACGCCAATCCTGACGTTTGAACCCGATGCGTCAGCGGCCACGACCGCGCCGGACCTCTTCGACCCCATCAGCTGTGCGCTCATAGGACGCCCCCCTTACACAAACCCATCGCAGGCACTCATCGCAGGCGGCTTCGGGCACAAGGCATCGCGGCGTTGCGGGTTGCAAGAAGCTCTTGCGGCCACGTGCGTGCTGTGCTTGCGGCACCGCCCAACGTTCCGCGCTGCCAAACGGCAGTACTGCCACACGTGCGGCACTTCAAACGCCCTACTTTGCCGAACGTGCTTCGTTGCCAAATTGCCAAACGCGCTGCGCTTCGCAGCCTCGCCTGCGTTTGATGTTTGTCTGCAACTTACCCAGGGAATCCAAAGCTCCCGGCACAGCTTCGTAAGCCCTACGTAAGCCCTGGTCGCGGCAATGCGGAGTGCACACGATGCTGGTGACGCCCGCCTCACGGGCAGCCGAAAGCATCGCAAGGCTGTACACCAGATCCGGGGAACCATCGTCCACCCCCGGAAGGATGTGGCAGTGGATGTCCCTCATGCTCATGCCCCCACGAACAGGTATTGGCCAAGAGGGAAGCGGGCGCCTCGCATTACTCCTCCTCATGCGGAATGCGCGGGGCATAGCCAGCTTGCTTGAGGAAGGCGGACGTCTGGTCAAGACCGTTCTATCCCGCAGCTCGATGTGAGCGTACCGAAGAGTTCACGGGTTTTACGCACGTAGCCACGCCCCCTGCCGGTATTAGGCGCGGAGACCGTGGACCGGAAACAGATGACGAGACACGATTGGATGCCGGTCGCACAGGCGCGACCGAAGCGGAGGCAGGGGCCGCACCCAAAGGTTGGGCCACGTCTGCCGATGGGGCGACGACATCGTAGGAATCGTTTCTCCGCTCCTTGTAGTAGCCATAGTAGTGACCTGACGTAACAGCGTCGCAGCAGTTGAGCACCGTGCCGATGACGGGCACGGGCACGATCTTCTCGAGGTCATGCTGACCACGAATCTTCGTGTTAAGCATGTCCACGACGACGACCACGATCGCCGCGAAGAACCCCGCCAACGCCGCAACCGCGACGTAGAGCATGCGCTTGGGACCACTGGGAGCCGACGGGGCGGTCGCGCGATCGATGGAGTTGACGGCCTCGACGTTCATGACTTTCTTCGCGACATCGGACACGTTCTCCACCATGTCGTTGGCGGCCGTTGCGGCAATTTGGCAGTACCTTCCGGACCGTTACCGTAATCGGTCACCGCTGTGCTTCCCTTCAAGCGAACTCGCAATGAGCTTGGGTTTCCAAGCGAGACGTAGTCTTGGCAACTGCCGCCGCTGACAATAGGTAGCCCACGTACACACATTGCACTGAACGCAGGCTTGACGTCCACGATGCTTCAGCCTATTGCTTTGCCAGCGCCGCATGCAGACGCAAGCTGGCATTCCCTTCTCGCCCGTGCCCTTTGCGCGGAGCTCGGCGTAGCGGTCTTCCATCAGCTGGCCAAGCTCATCGCGCGACCATCGGACGTCAGTACAGCGTGCCCGTTGCCACGCCCGCAGCCGCGGCCACGGCTCGCACGCTGACGCCGGAGAGGCCCTGGAACACGGGAATGCGCAGCTCGGGCTGGGGGTACACCAGCACGCCGTCGTCCGCGCGCACGCAGCCGGCCGCGGTTGGGTCCGCGTGCAGGGCTGCGTTGCCCGGCGCGGGCGCGTCCGCCTGGCACGCCACGCGCACCTCGTGCCCGCGCGCCATGAGCTCGCGCGCAAAGCGCCGCGCCGTGATGGTGGTCCCGTTGTTGGAATGCAGGTACTGGTCCACCACAAACAGGACCCCCATCACCACTCCCCCTCCGCGGCGCGCCTACGCGTGGGACTGTGCGCAGGCAGGTGCAAGACCCTGCCAAGACGGTGAGCATTGTTCCCCGTGCGGGTCAAAGTAAACCTAGGTGGACCCGCTCCGACACTGTTGCAGGTATTTGTACGGAATCGGAAAGCGACCATGACGACGCAGTACCATGCGGCACGTTGGCACGGACGAGGTCGCCGTGCGGCGGCTACCCCACGAACGTGGTGAAGAAGGCGAGAAGCACCGCGGCCATGACCACGAACAGCGCCAAAAAACGCGACGCACATCGCGCGCCCGATGCGCCAGGCCACGTTGCGGCGCATGCATTCTAACCCCGCGCGAGCGGTCACACGCGCTAACGCCGCTGCGCACGCCCGTTGCCCACGGGCGGCCCACCTTGCTGAAAGCTTGCATGGTATTGCAAATTGACAAAATAGGTCTGGTTTTTGGTTTGCAAATTGACAGAATGGACCCTATTTAGAGTTTACATATTGACAATACAGGCCAAATTTTTGGCTCACAAATTGACAAAGCGCAGGTATAATCGTTATCCATAAGATGGCAATGCAAGACCACGCGGAGGGCCTATGCTCAGGAGGAAAGCACTTGACCAGTTTGAGGATTGGTACCGCTATCGCACGAAGCAAGCCCTTCTGGTCACGGGCGCGCGCCAAGTTGGGAAGACCTACCTCGTGCGCGAGTTTGCACGCACCCACTGGGAGAACGTCGTCGAGATCAACCTGTTCGAAAACCCCGCGGCGGCAGAGGCGCTCTCCACCGCGGGCAACTCGCGCGAGCTGTTCATGCGGCTGACCGCCTTTGCGGACGTCCCCATGGTTCCCGGGAAGACCGTCGTCTTCCTGGACGAGGTGCAGCAGTGCAAGGAGGCGGTCACGGCAATCAAGTTTCTGATGGAACGCCAGGACTTTGACTACATACTCTCGGGCTCCATGCTTGGGGTCGAGCTCAAGGGCCTGACGTCGGCGCCCGTTGGCTACCTGTCCACGGTCAAGATGTATCCACTCGACTTCGAGGAGTTTGCCTGGGCAAATGGCGTTTCCCAGGACATACTTGACGAGGTGTGGAGCTGCTTTGCGGACGGAAGGCCGGTCGACGAGTTCATCCACCAGAGGCTGACCGGGTTGTTCCACCGCTACCTGATCTGCGGAGGCATGCCCGATCCCGTCCAGGCGTTCGCCGCGTCCGACAACGTAAGCCAGGTACGCTTGCTACAGGAGGCCATCGTCGGTCAGTATCGCTACGACATCTCGAAGTACGCAGGCAACCGGGCACGTGTGGTAAGGCGCATCTTCGATCTGATGCCGAGTGAGATCAGTCGTCAGGACAAGCGCTTCGTGGTGCGCGACGTGGAGGGCGACTCTCACTTCGACCGCTACGACAACGACTTCATGTGGCTGACCGATGCGAACGTGGCGCTGCCCGCATACAACGTGACGGAGCCGCGCTACCCGCTTGCGACGAACCTCGAGTCCAGCAAGTTCAAGCTCTTCTCGTCCGACGTGGGCATCCTCACGTACCAGTGCGGGATGGACGTGGTGCGTGACGTGCTGACAAGCCGCGAGGACATCAACTTTGGCGCACTGTACGAGAACGCCGTGGCGCAGGAGCTTACGTGTCACGGGCTTGGGCTGTGGTACTTCAAGAACCGAAGCATCGGAGAGCTCGA
>JAQXQO010000080.1 GCA_029101205.1 Coriobacteriales bacterium
CTCACACGGATGCTCGCAGATGAGGCCGCACACCAAAGGCAGCGGGTTGTCCTTGCGAATCAGGCGGACGGCGTCGGTGTAGCGGCCCGCCTCGACCAGCGAGATGTAGCCAGGGATGTCCACGCCCGCGGGGCAGCCCGAAACGCACGGCACCAGCTGGCTCTGCGAGAAGCCGCAGCTGTGGTGCTGCACATGGTGGACGAAGTCGTCCCTGAAGCCCTGGATGGCTATGAGCGCCATCTCGCCCGCCTCGTAACCAATGGCGCAGTCCGCAGAATTGTAGATGGTGCGTGCCGTGGACTCTATGAGCTCCAGCGTCTGCGGCGTGGCGCGGTTCTCCAGCACGTCGGTCATCAGGTCCTCCAGGACCCTGAGGCCCACCCTGCACGGCGTGCACTTTCCGCAGCTTTGCGTAGCGCACATGGACACGTACGCGCGCGTGAACTCCACCGGGCACGGCGCCAGCGAGCTGACCGCCAGCCTCTTTCCCAAAGCCTCGTGCAGGCTGTCGATGACCGCCTGCTGCTGGCTGCGTTCCATCAGGTACAAACGAGCCATAACCACTCTCCTTCTATCGCCTCCCGCTCCCCCAGCAGGACGCTCCAAAAACAAAGCGTTAGACCAACATCATGCGCTTGAAATCATGCCAATTTGCTTGCCGAGCGATGAATTGGTGGGATTGGGCGGCAGATGGCGGCGCGCAATGTGGGCGCTGTGAACATCATGAGCCCAAAATGATTACATTCAGGTTGTATACAAGACGAATTGTTTGCTGTTAGCGGTAGTTGGCAATCAACTAACCATGTCGCGGGCAAACCGCCGCGGTTGTCGCCCGCCCGTCTCGACAGGCTGCCCTTCTTGCCATCTCTTTGGACCCGCACTTCGTGTCCGCGCTTCTTGCCCGCCCACCATTCGTACAGGTGGCCCCAAGCTGCTAGACTGGAGCCAAACGAACCCGCCCAGCCACCATCGGCGAGGGCCAAACGCAGCAGAAAGGAACCACCATGGCATCACATATGAGCACCGGCAAGGGCTCGAAGCCCACCATGAGCCAGACGCCCGCGTCCAACGCCCCCTCGTTCAACAACGGGGGCACCGGCTTCACCGGCATCAACCTGCCCCACGAGTTCGAGCCGCTGAGCCCCTGGGCCTATTTCGGCCTCTCCATCCTGTATTCCATCCCGGTGGTGGGCCTCATCTTCCTGATCGTTTTCTCGCTGTCCGACAAGAACATCAACCGCAGGAACTTCACGCGCTCCTACTTCTGCCTGCTGATCGTGCTCCTGGTCATCATGGCCGTCCTGCTGGTAACGGGCACGTTCACCCACGTGGCCAACGACATCGCCACCAACGCGCAGAACGTCGCCTCGCAGGTCTAGCCACCAGCCGGCAAGCCGGCAGCATTCGCGCAAGAAGGACAATCTCCTAGCAGCGGTTTCTCTATCGAAAGAGCCTCCCGTCCACGTATGGGCGAGAGGCTTTCCTTTGCGCCGGACACTGCTCCGTCACTTGTTCACCGACCGCGCCAATCACTTGAGGTGCTTTTGGCGGTCGCGCGCCAAAAGCACGGTTCGCTCTGCGGCAAGCTCGGTCAGGATGTCGTCCTCGCACTTGCGCTCCTGCTCCACGAAGGCGTCACGGTCCTCCTCGGCGCCAACGAAGGCGCCCCGCGCGTCCAGGGTCTCAATCAGGTGCAGGTTCACCCTGGCATCGCACAGATCGCCCAGGCGAGTCTGGGCCTTCTTTGCCTCCTTCATGGCGGAGGCGCGCTCCTGGCCAAGCAGCCCGGCGTAGTTCTCGGACACGTAGCGCAGGCGCTTGATGCGCTTGCGCAGGGCGTGCGTGTTCTCGTCGTCGTTGAAGTCGACGGTCAGGTAGTCGTGGCGACACGAGTCCAGCAGGCGGTCGAACTCGTCGCAGAACTCGCGGCTGCTGACCCCCGACGACTCGGCGCCCGAGCGCCACTTCAGGTTTCGCATGCCGTGCAGGGCCTCGGCCACCTTGCGCTGGGTGTCCCTGCGGCGCAGGTACGCCAGCAGCCTGGTGCGCTCGTTGTCACGCGCCTGCTGGCAGGCTGCCACCAGCGTCAGGTTCTCCGTGGACTTGCTGGCCTTTGCCGCGGCGTCGCACAGCCCGTCGAGCTCGCGCAAGAAGGACGTGGCGTGCTGCAGGTCGCTCAGCAGCATGTCGATGGAGAGGTTCTGCCGACGCTTCTGGAACGGCCGCACGAACGCCACCAGCGAGCGTGCCGTGCGCAGCGACACGCGAAAGTCGTGCAGCATCTCGGCGTCGTGCGGGTGCTTCAGCAGGTCGTCCAGGCATTCCTGCACGCGGCGCGCCTGGCTCGACAGCGTGTCTCCCACCACCAGCAGCGTCTCCCACCTGGAGGCATCAGGGCCCTGCACGTACCACTCCAGCCGAGCGTGCTCCAAGGTGTCGTCCTCGAACGAGAAGCACATGGCCGAGCCCTTCTGGACCTTCATCCGGCAACCGCTGAGGATGGCGAACACGTTCTCGATGAAGGGCACGTGGCCCACGGCGACGACGCAGCCGTCAGCGGACTTCAGCGCCTGGCGAAACGCGCTCTCGTCCTGGGCATACAGCTCGGGATGAACGTCTATCTTCGACGTGGGGTAATCCAGCGCGCGTGCCACGACCTCGGCCGTCTGGCGCGCGCGGACCGCCGGGCTGGTCCATACGCTGAGGTGCTCGGGCTTGCCCAGAAGCGAGAGCTCACGCGGCATGGCGTCCGTGATAGAGCGCAGGCCGGCGCGGGTCAGCGGCCTCTCGAGGTCCGCCACCTCGGCAGAGTAGTCGGGACTTGCGTGTCTGACCAATACCAGCTCGCTAACCATGGGGTCCCCTCACATATGGGCGGCGCACCCTGGCGCCGCAGCGCTTTCATACCTATGAGATTATCACCTTCACATATGGTTCAGTTGCATAGGTGGCAGGCATTTAGCACCCGTTACGTCGAAGAAACCCCGCCGACGCAAAGGCGTCAGCAGGGTTCGTCTAGTCTATCGGTCGCCGACGCAGGCGCTTGACCTGCGAGCGGATGCGCTTCTGGTCCAGTCGCTTCTGGCGCTGCGCCTTGCTGGGCCGGGTCTTGCGACGGCGCTTGGGCACCTTGGCGCGCCGGCTGAACTCCTGCCGCAGCTTCTGCAGGCATAGCTGGCGGTTCTGGTACTGGCTCCTGGACTCGCGGCTGACCACGGTGATGCCCGTGGGCACGTGCACCATCCTGACCGCGGAGTCTGCCGTGTTCACGCCCTGCCCGCCCGGACCGCTGGCGTGGAACGCCTCGACGTGACAGCACTTCTCGATTTCGCGATCGCT
>JAQXQO010000081.1 GCA_029101205.1 Coriobacteriales bacterium
GTGAGACAGGTGGTGGATCACGGGGATGGCGTTCACGTCGAAGGTGTTGCGGGTGCGCGTCTCGAACGTGCGGATGCCGCGCTCGCACAGGATGACGTTGGGGTTGCCTTCGCTCATGATGTACTCGGCGCCCATCAGCAGCTCGTCGATGGTCTCGGACATGCCGCGCTTCAGCAGCACCGGCACGTTGGTCTTCCCGACCTCCTTCAGAAGCGAGAAGTTCTGCGCGTTGCGCGCGCCGATCTGCATGACGTCGACGCCCTTGTTCACGAACAGCTCGACGTCGCGCGGGTCCATGACCTCGGTGACCACGGGCATGTCCAGCGCCTGCGAGGCCTCCATCAGCAGGTCCAGGCCCTTCTCACCCATGCCCTGGTAGGAGTAGGGGCTGGTGCGGGGCTTGTAGGCGCCGCCGCGCAGCATCGTGGCGCCGGCCTCCTTCACGGCGCGGGCGATGTCAAAGAGGTTCTTTCCCTCGACGGAGCAGGGCCCGGCTATGACCTGGAAGTGGCCTCCGCCCAACAGCACGCCGTGGCCGCAGCCCACCACCGTGTCCTCGGGGTGGAACTTGCGGTTGGCCTTCTTGAACGGCTCGCTCACGCGCTGCACGCGCTCGACAATGTCCATGGACTCCAGAAGGAAGGGGTCTATCTGCGTGGTGTCGCCGATGATGCCCACGATGGTCTCGTTGTCTCCCTGCGAGACGTTGGTCTTGAAGCCACGTCCCTCGATCCAGGCGATGAAGCTGTCCAGCTGCTCCTGGGTGGCCGAGTCTTTTACGACGGCTATCATGGTGCCTCCTTGCCGGCGTTGCCGGCCGGTGACCGGGCGCCAATCGTTGCATTCTGTCGAAATGCTACCACGCATCCGGGGAGGATCCGGTTCCGTGATGCGTTTGATATGTCCACGAAACACGGCGCCCGGACCGGGGCGCGACGGCGCGCTAGAATGCCAAGGGTCGAAAGACTTGCCGGCAATGCTTGCATGGCCAGCAGGGTTTGCAAGGCTTGCGAGGCCATCAAGGCCGGCAGGGCCAACACGGCCGGCAAGGCTGGCAAATAGTGTTTACCGGCCATAAAGGATCGCCAGGCCCCCGAACTGACAAAGTCAGGCCTTCGGACCGACTATTAATCGCCAGGCCTTCGGACCGACAATTAATGCCGCCCCTCCAAACCTAGACTTCAAACCGACACTTAGGAGAAGCATGTCCTTCTTGCGCGCATCCGACCTGCCCACGAGCTATGTGAGCTACGACCTCGAGACTACGGGGCTCGGTCCGCAGGCGCAGATTATCGAGATTGGCGCCGTGCGCGTGATCGACCGCGGAGAGGACGAGCGCTTTGACACCTTCGTGGCCCTGGACGAGGGGGTGCACATCGAGCCCGGTGCGGCTCGGCTGACCCACATCAGCGAGGACATGCTGGCGGGCGCGCCTTCGGTGGAGGAGGCCTATCGGCAGTTCGCCGAGTTTGTGGGCGACTACCCGCTGGTGGGGCAGAACATCCGCCGCTTCGACAACGCGTTCGTGAACCGCGCGGCGCGACGGGCGCAGCTTCCCTCCGTCGTGCAGAATGGCTGCTACGACACGATGCTGCTGTTCCGCAAGGTCGTGGGCGGCCCGGCGAACCTGGCGGCCATCTGCCAGTATTACGGGATTCAGAACGAGCAGGCGCACCGGGCATGGGCGGACGCTCGCGCCACCAGCGACTGCTACCTGGCCATTTTGCACGATGCCGAGTCCCTGACGGTGGAGGCGCGCGGCGCGGACGCCCCCGTGGTGGCGCACGAGCTGGACGGGGAGGTCGTGTGCTTCACGGGCAACACGCGCGAGTACCCCAAGCTGATGTGCGAGACCTTGGCCGTGCGTCATGGTGCCCTGCTGGCGCACAAGGTCAGCCATCGCACGACGCTCCTGGTGTGCCTTGAGCCTCACGAGACGAACAACGTGCGCCGCGCCCGCCAGCTGGGCTGCCCCATGATGGCGGGGGAAGAGTTTTTGGGTCGGCTGGGCCTGACCAGCGAGGACCTGCGCAGGCGGTAACGGCTGCGGGCGGGGTTGGATGCGCGCAAACGTGGCCGCTGCGGGTACCCACACCCGACATGTTTGCGCGGGCGTGCGCAAAGGATGCAGGCCGGGTTTACGTGACTGGGTCCACGATGCGGAACCGGTGCGGTGCGGGCATCGGCGTGGGGGCAAACGTCGGTGCGGATCGGCGTGGAGTGGACATCGGTGCAGAGTGGGCAGCTCCGGTACCCGCGCGTACCCATGCGTACCCACACCTGGGTAGTCTGCACCCGGAGGTGCAAAGTCTACCGTTCTGGGTACCCACATCTGGCTGGTCTGCACCGGCTCAAAGTGCCCTTCTCGCAAAAGGCCAGGTAGACGTGGCGGCCCTTATAGAGCTGTCGGTAGAGAAGTGCAGAGTCGACGGGTCTGGGTACCCAGAAGCGGTGTGTCTGCACCAGATGGTGCATAGTAGGCGGTTTCGGGTACCCACAACTGGGTAGTCTGCACCAGTCCGAATGGGGCCGATTGCGTAAGGCCAGGTAGATGGCTCACTTGCCTTGGAGCTAACGCCATTTCGTTGCAAAGTCCCCAGGTCTGGGTACCCACTTCTGGCTGGTCTGCACCAGACGGTGCAAAGTCCCCGGGCCTGGGTACCCACTTCTGGCTGGTCTGCACCAGATGGTGCATAGCCGACGGGTCTGGGTACCCAGAAACGGTGTGTCTGCACCCGGAGGTGCAGCGCCTCCGGGTCTGGGTGGTGAGCTTGGCATGGTCGACCAGGGAAGCCTGATCCAGACAGAGATTCCCAGTCTGGGCATAAGGGGCGGCGAATACCCCGTGCCGGTGTGGCGGGCTCTTCTTAGCCTCCTCCGGGAAAACTCACCAGAACTGGGAGAAGCCCACCGGAAATGAGCGCTTGTAGTTGCGCTGGGAATGGCCCACCGGCGAGTTCTAACAGGGAAAGCTCTCCAGAAAGGTCGGCCGGGAAGTCCCACGGAAAGTTTTCTCGCGTGACGCAATCATCGCTACCTGCGCAAATGCAAAATTTCTACCAACTCGGTAGGAAATATTGAAAAACCTAGTTGCAAGGTAGGGATTAAAGTGCCACACTGTGCAGCAGCCGATGGCCGCAAGAGCGCCTGACCACGGCTCCCAACAAAGGCGGTTGATTGCATAGGAGAGGCATCATGAAGTACGCAGGCCACGTAGAATCTCTCATCGGCTCCACCCCACTGGTTGACCTTACGGCCCTCGGCAGCGGCAAGGCCCGCGTGCTGGGCAAGTACGAGGCCACGAACCCCGGCGGCTCCATCAAGGACCGCATTGCCAAGGCCATGCTGGACGCGGCGGAGAAGGACGGCTCGCTGAAGCCCGGCGGCACCGTGATCGAGCCCACCAGTGGCAACACCGGCGTAGGCCTGGCAATGCTGGCAGCCGAGCGCGGCTACCACATGATTTTGGTCATGCCCGAGACCATGTCCATCGAGAGGCGCAAGCTTGCCGCCAGCTATGGCGCAAAGATTGAGCTGACCCCCGGCTCCGAGGGCATGAAGGGCGCCGTCAAGCGCGCCGAGGAGCTGCGCCAGTCCATCCCCGGCGCCATCGTGGCGGGCCAGTTTACGAACCCCGCGAATCCCCGCGCTCACTATCAGACTACCGGCCCGGAGATTTGGCGTGACACCGAGGGCACCGTCACCGCCGTTGTGGCTGGCGTCGGCACCGGCGGCACCATCTCGGGCACCTCGAAGTTCCTGAAGGAGCAGAACCCCGCGGTCCGCGGCATCGCCGTCGAGCCCGCCGAGTCCCAGGTCCTGGCTGGCAAGCCCGCCGGCCCGCACCGCATCCAGGGCATCGGCGCCGGCTTCATCCCCAAGACCTACGACGCATCCGTCGTGGATGAGGTCGTGCCTGTGACCTCCGACGACGCCATCGCGACGAAGAAGCGCCTGGCCGAGTCCGGTCTGCTGGTGGGCATCTCGTCCGGTGCTGCCGTGGCAGCCGCGCTGCAGCTGGCGGATCGTCCCGAGTATGAGGGCGGCACCATCGTGGCCATCCTGCCCGACACCGGTGAGCGCTACCTGTCCATGGACCTGTAGGACGACAAGCGCGCTAAGACAGCAGGCGTACGAAGTCGCAAGGCACGCTGAACAAGAAAGCACTTCTGAACGCGGTTCCTTTTGCAAGGCGCCAGGTGTGGCTTCGCTGCATCTGGCGCCTTTTTGATGCCGCGCGATTGGTAAAGCCCAGCCGGTTGGCCAAGCTCCGGCAAACGGCCAAACTCCGGCAATCAGCAAAGTCCCGGCAATCGGCCAAGCTCCGGCAATCGGCCACGCTGTGGCAATCGAACAGACCCTGGCGGCGCGGACGATTGGTGGAGCTGCGGCGGGGTACCTTGCCCCCGCGGGCGTTCGTGCTACACTAGCCGACGTTGCCCCTATAGCTCAGTGGATTAGAGCGTTCGCCTCCGGAGCGAAAGGTCGTGGGTTCGAATCCCCCTGGGGGCACCATGGTTTATCCTTTCGGGCCGCCTTGCCGTCTGGGCTGGGCGGCCCGAACCTATAGAGGGGATGCGCATGGGCCAGACTCCCGCAGATCTAGATGACCGGCGCGGCGCCCACCGGCCCGACGCCAGCCAGGTCGATGACGACCTGACGTCGCGCGGCCTCAGCTCTGAGGAGGTTGCCGACCGCGTGAGGCGCGGCCTGGTGAACGCCAACTCCGACATCCGCACGAAGTCCGTCAAGCGAATAATCGCCGAGCACACGCTGACCACCTTCAACCTCGTGAACGTCGTGCTGGCCGCCCTGGTGGCCTTCACGGGCCAGTACCGCAACATGGCGTTCATGGTCATCGTGCTGGCAAACCTGCTGGTAGGCGTCGTGCAAGAGCTGCGCGCGAAGCGCATGGTGGACCGTCTGACCATTCTGACCGCAAAGGCCGTCAAAGTCAGGCGAGAAGGGCGCGTCGAGGAAGTGGGCGTGCACGACCTGGTGCTGGACGACGTGATCGAGCTGTCGCGCGGCGACCAGGTGCCCGCTGACTCCACGGTCCTGCAGGGCCAGCCCCGCATGAACGAGAGCCTTCTGACGGGCGAGTCGGCCACGGTGCCAAAGCAGGCGGGCGACCTGCTGTACTCGGGCAGCTTCGTGGACTCGGGCTACGTGGTGGCGCGTGTCCAGAAGGTGGGCGCCGACGGCTACGCGGCTCGCATCAGCGCCGAGGCAAAGCAGCTGAAGGCCGTGCGCTCCGAGATACTGACCACGTTGCGCACCATCATCGGCCTGGCGACCCGCCTGATGGTTCCCCTGGGCATCGGCCTGTTCCTGCGCACGTACTTCTCGGACGGAGCCACGCTGAACGGTGCCATCCTGACCACCGTGGCGGCGCTCGTGGGCATGATTCCGCAGGGCCTCATCCTGCTGACGTCCAGCGTCTTGGCCATTGCCACCATACGCCTGGGCCGCCGCAACGTCTTGGTCCAGCAGAGCTACTGCGTCGAGACGCTGGCTCGCGTGGACACGCTGTGCCTGGACAAGACGGGCACCATCACCAGCGGCGCCATGGAGGTGGACGACGTCAGGGCCGTGGGGGAGAACGCCTCCGAGGACGTCTCGGACCAGGCGCGCCGGCGTGTGCTGCAGGCCGCGCTCAGCGTGGTCCGGGCGAACGAGGGCGACGTCAACGCCACCGCGCGTGCCGTGATGGAGCGTGCCGTCGCCGAGGGCGTCGAGGCGCTGGATGCCGTGGTAGCCGTGCCCTTCAGCTCAGAGCGCAAGCTGTCGGGCTGCACCGTGGCGGACGGCCGCTCGTTTGTCATGGGCGCCTCCCAGTTCGTGCTGCACGAGGACTACCAGTCGTACGAGTCCGTGGCACGCTCGTTCGACCCGCTGGACCGCGTCGTGGTGGTGGCACAGGTCGACGGCTTCTCGACGGAGGGGGCACCCCTGGGCCGCCCGCGCGTCCTGGGCTTCGTGGGCATCCGCGACCAGATTCGCCCGACCGCCAGCCGCACCATCTCGTTCTTCCGCCAGGCTGGTGTGGAGCCCAAGGTCATATCGGGAGACGATGCGGCCACGGTGGCGGCCATCGCCCGCAGGGTGGGCGTGCCGGGAGCCGACAGCTACGTGGACGCCACGACGCTGGACACGCCGGAGAAGCTGCGCAAGGCTGCCACCACCTGCGCCGTGTTCGGGCGAGTGACCCCTCAGCAGAAGCGATCGCTCGTGCGCGCGCTGCAGCAGGAGGGCAGAACGGTGGCCATGA
>JAQXQO010000082.1 GCA_029101205.1 Coriobacteriales bacterium
TCGGGCTTCGCGCACTCGCGCGCGAACATGTTCCACAACGCGCCCCTGGTCATGGTGCCTCCCGCAGACGTCACCGACCTGGAGCGGCTGGACCTCCTGGACCGCATAGAGCGCCTGCTGGCACCCTGCGGGTTCGGGCAGTTCACGGTGTCCACCGCCGAGCACCACGACGAGGTCATCGCCTTCACGTCGCAGCTGGCGCACGTCGTGTCGAACGCCTACGTGAAGAGCCCGTCAGCACGCGTGCACAAGGGCTTCTCGGCGGGCTCCTACCGCGATCTGACGCGCGTGGCCCGGCTGAACGCCCCCATGTGGACCGAGCTGTTCCTGGACGACGCCGACAACCTCTCGCGCGAGATCGGCACGCTCATAGGGCATCTGCAGGAGTACAAGGACGCCATCGACCAGCGCGACGCCGACCGGCTGCAGCAGCTGCTGGCGGACGGCGACCGCAGAAAGAGGGAGATCGAGGGACGATGAGCACGCAGATAGACGTCAGCACCCCCTCGCGCAGCTACCAGGTGCACGTGGGCAGGCACGTCCTGGGCCAGGTGGGCCAGCTGGTGCGCCAGGCGGCAGGCGGCTCGGTCGCCGCCGTCGTCAGCGATTCCAACGTAGCCCCGCTGTACGCGCAGCAGGTCCTGGACTCGCTGCAGGCCGCCGGCTACCGCACGGTGCTCATCACCTTCCCCGCCGGCGAGCAGAGCAAGCGGCTGGGCACCCTGGGCGACATCCTGGAGCAGCTGGCCCAGGCCGAGCTGTCGCGCGACGACGTCGTCGTGGCGTTGGGCGGCGGCGTCACGGGCGACATGGCCGGCCTCGCTGCCGCCATGTACCTGCGCGGCTGTCAGGTGGCACAGGTGCCCACGTCGCTTCTGGCCATGGTGGACTCCAGCGTGGGCGGAAAGACCGCCGTCGACCTGGAGGCCGGCAAGAACCTGGCGGGCGCCTTCTTCCAGCCCAGCGTCGTCGTGGCTGACGTAGACTGCCTGGGCACGCTGTCGCACGACCTCCTGACCGACTCGTGCGGAGAGGTCATCAAGCACGGCGTCATCGCCGACGCGGACCTGTTCCGCGAGGTGTCGGAGCACCCGCTGAACGCCCCCGGCTACGCCCCGCAGGACATGGAACGCGTGGTCGCCCGCAACGTGCAGATAAAGCGCGACGTCGTGGATGCCGACGAGCGCGAGCGCGGCCTGCGTCAGACGCTGAACTTCGGCCACACCATAGGCCACGCCATAGAGGCTGCCAGCGACTTCCAGCTGGGGCACGGCACCTGCGTGGCGTGCGGCATGTGCTGCATCGCGCGGGCCAGCGTGCGCAAGGGCTGGTGCGCGCCCGAGGTGGCCCAGGCCATTGAGCAGGCGGTCGCGGCCTACGGGCTGCCCACGCAGACCTCTCTGGACCACGACACCATCTTCCACTACGCCACGCACGACAAGAAGCGCCACGGCACCCATGTGAACGTGGTCGTGCCGCTGCGCATAGGCCAGGTGGAGGTCCGGAGGATCGACCTGGGCCAGCTGCGCGAGCTCATCGAGCTGGGCTGCTAGCCCGGCGCTCGCCAGACCAACCGCGAGGAGGACCATGGACGCCATAGTCACACAATCACAGCTATCGGGGGTCATCCCCGCCATCCCGTCCAAGTCGATGGCGCACCGCCTCATGATCCTGGCGGCGCTGTGCCCCTCGACGACCGACATCCACTGCGGCTCCACGTCGCTGGACATGGAGGCCACGGCATCGTGCCTGCGCTCCCTGGGCGCACGCGTCACGCGCACGCAGCTGGGCTACCGCATCGTGCCCCTTCGCGGCCGCGCCGACTCCGACAACCACCCCGACAGGCCGGACTTCCCCACCCTGGACTGCGGCGAGTCGGGCTCCACGCTGCGCTTCTTGCTCCCCGTGGCGGCGGCCCTGGGCGGTGGCGCCAGCTTCGTGGGGCACGGCCGCCTTGCGCAAAGGCCCCTCTCGCCCCTGTACGAGCAGCTCCGGGAACACGGCGTCACGCTGTCGGCACAGGGGCAGTTCCCCCTGGTGGTTCAGGGCAAGCTGCGCCCGGGCAGGTTCGTTCTGCCTGGCGACGTGTCGTCCCAGTTCGTCAGCGGCCTTCTGATGGCGGCGCCGCTTCTGGACTCGCCCAGCGAGGTGTGGGTCAGCGAGCCCATCCAGTCCAGGCCCTACATCACGCTGACCATGAACGCGCTCGAGAAGTACGGCATACACGTGGCCCACGCGCCAGAGGTCGTGGACTCCAAGCCCTACACGTCCTACCTGGTGGCCCCCGCCACGCTGGTGTCGCCCGGCGTCGTCGACGTGGAGGGCGACTGGTCGAACGCCGCGTTCTGGCTGGCGGCCGGCGCCCAGGACCCCGAGGGCGTCACGGTGACGGGGCTCGACCTGGCCAGCGCCCAGGGCGACCGCGTCATCATGGCGGCGCTCTCGTCGCTGGGCGTCCGCATAGCCCGCAAGGGCTCCAGCGTGCGCGCCACGAGGGACGTCCCCCACGCGGCCGCCATGGACGTCAGCGACTTCCCAGACCTGGTGCCGCCGCTGGCCGCCGTCGCCGCCGTGACGCCGGGCACGACCGCCCTGCGCAACGCGGGCAGGCTGCGCCTGAAGGAGTCCGACCGCCTGGAGAGCGTCAGCCAGGTGCTGGGCGCAATGGGCATCCGCGTGCAGGTGGACGGCGACGACCTGCTGATAGACGGCGGACATGCGCACTCTGCCGAGGTGGACGCCCACAACGACCACCGCATCGCCATGATGGCCGCCATCCTGGCGGCAGGGGCCGACGGCCCCGTCACCATCCACGGCGCCGAGTGCGTGCGCAAGTCCTACCCCGCGTTCTGGGACGACTTCGCACGCCTGGGCGGCCACGTGCAGTTGACAAAGGAGTAAGCCATGCCATCCAGCTTTGGTACCACGCTGCGCGTCAGCGTATTCGGACAGTCGCACTCCGCCGCCGTGGGATGCTCCGTCGAGGGGCTGCCCTCCGGCTTCGAGCCCGACATGGACCAGCTGCGCGCGTTCATGGCGCGCCGTGCCCCCGGCCAGGGCGCATGGACCACGCCGCGCAAGGAGGCGGACGAGCCCCGCGTGCTGTCCGGCCTGAACCCCGACGGTCGCACCTGCGGAGCTCCCCTGGCCGCCATCGTGGAGAACACCAACACCCGCTCTGGCGACTACTCCAACCTGGTCAAGGTGCCGCGCCCCGGCCACGCCGACTTCACGGCCTGGGCAAAGTGGCACGGGAACCAAGACGTCCCGGGCGGCGGGCACTTCTCGGCACGCCTGACCGCGCCCCTGTGCTTTGCGGGCGGCATCGCGCTGCAGATGCTGCAGGCGCGCGGCGTCACGGTGCGTGCGCACCTGGCGCAGGTGGGAGACGCCGTGGACGAGCGCTTCGACGTGCTGGACAACTCGCCCGAGTCCTTGGCGCACCTGGCCGCCCAGATGAGCGCCGTGGGCCAGGCACCCGGGCAGGTGCTGCCCACCATCGACCCCAAGGCGTCCGAGGCCATGCTGGCGCAGATAGACGACGCCCGGCGCGACCTGGACTCGGTCGGCGGCATGGTGGAGTGCGTGGCCACGGGCCTTCCGGCGGGCGTGGGCTCGCCCATGTTTGACGGAATGGAGAACACCATCGCCCGCGCCGCCTTCGGCATACCCGCCGTGAAGGGCATCGAGTTCGGCGCCGGCTTCGACGTGGCGCACCTGCGCGGCCACCAGAACAACGACCCCTACCGCATGCGCGACGGCGCCTGCACACCGCAGACCAACAACGCCGGAGGCATCCTGGGCGGCATCACCACGGGTGCGCCCCTGGCGTTCAGGCTGGCCATCAAGCCCACGTCCTCCATCAGCAGGCCGCAGGACTCGGTGGACCTCACCACCATGTCCGACACCACCCTGGAGGTGCACGGACGCCACGACCCGTGTGTGGCCTGCCGCGCCGTTCCCGTGGTCGAGGCCGTCTGCGCTCTGGCCGTGCTGGACTCCTGGCTCAGCTGGCCCCCCGAGGGCGAGCCCTTCCACCTGTAGACGCGGCCACCTCGCCCACGCTCGCGCAACACATACCACAACGTCGCAAGGAAACACATGCTAGAGCTTTCAGATCTCAGGCACCGCATAGACCAGATAGACAGCCAGATATTCGACCTGTTCCAGGAGCGCATGCAGTGCGCCGCCGACGTGGCCGAGTACAAGAGGGGCACGGGCAAGCCCGTGTACGACGCCGCGCGCGAGCGCGCGAACATCGCGAAGGCCTCCTCCGAGGTGTCCCCCGAGCTGTCCAGCTATGCTGCCGTCATCGAGTCGGTGCTGATGGAGGCCTCGCGCGAGGCGCAGTACCGCCGCCTGGGCCGTCAGAGCGACGTGGCCACGATCATCGACGCGGCGGTGTGCTCGGCCCCCGACGCGTTCCCGCCGCAGGCCTTCGTGGCCTGCCAGGGCGTCGAGGGCGCCTACTCCCAGCTGGCGACCGACCGGCTGTTCCGCCGCGCGAACATAGCCTACTTCGAGACGTGGGACGGCGTGTTCAACGCCGTGGAGCGCGGGGTGTGCCGCTTTGGCGTGCTGCCCATCGAGAACTCGACCGCCGGCTCGGTCAACCGGGTGTACGACCTCATGATGCAGCACGACTTCCACATCGTGCGCACCTGCAGGCTGAAAATCGACCACAACCTGCTGGTGAAGCCCGGCACGCAGAAGTCAGACGTGCACATCGTCTACAGCCACCAGCAGGCCATCAACCAGTGCTCGAACTTCTTGGCCACCATACCCAACCTGCGCGTCCACGTGACCGAGAACACGGCCATAGCGGCGCAGATGGTCGCCGACAGCGACCGCTCGGACGTGGCGGCCCTGGCGTCGGCCTCCGCCGCCGAGCTGTACGGCCTCGAGGTTGCCCAGCGCAACGTGCAGGACCAGCAGAACAACTACACCCGCTTCGCCTGCATCGCGAAGGACCTCACCATATACCCGGGCGCCGACCGCTCCACGCTGATGGTGGTGCTGAAGCACGAGCCCGGATCCTTGTACCGCGTGCTGGCCCGCTTCGCCGCCCTGGACATCAACCTGGTAAAGCTGGAGAGCCGCCCCATCCCCGACCGCGAGTTCGACTTCATGTTCTACTTCGACGTGGAGTGCCCCGCCGCCTCGCCCGAGTTCAAGACCCTCATGAACTCCCTGACCGACGTGTGCGAGGAGTTCCGCTACCTCGGCAGCTACTCCGAGGTGATCTAGCATGGCGGAGGACAGCCGCAAGGACAAAGCCAAGGACGGCACCCGCGACGAGCGCGCGCCGTTCGGCCTCATAGGACACCCCCTGGGCCACAGCTGGTCGCCGCAGATCCACGACCGGCTGGGCAGCATACCCTACCGCCTGCACGACCTGGCGCCCGACCAGGTGGCCGACTTCGTGCGCGGCGGCGGATGGCGCGGGCTGAACGTGACCATCCCCTACAAGGCACAGGCCGCACACCTGGCAGACGAGTGCTCCGAGCGCGTGCGCAGGCTGGGAGTGGCAAACACGCTGGTCCGTCGAGACGACGGGACCATCTATGCCGAGAACACCGACGTTCTGGGCTTCGGCTGGATGCTGGACGACTTCTGCCGGCAGAGCCTGGTAGCGCAGGCCGGTCAGCTGCTGCACGACGCACCCGTTCTGGTGCTGGGTTCGGGCGGCGCCAGCCACGCCGTGCAGGCGGCGCTGGCCGAGCGCGGGGCGCGCACGTCGGTCATCTCGCGCAAGGGCGACGACACCTACGAGACCCTGACCCAGCGCCACTCCGACGCCGTCCTGGTGGTGAACACGACGCCCGTGGGCATGTACCCCAAGTGCCCCGCCTCGCCCCTCCGCCTGAACCAGATGCGACAGCTGCCCAAGCTGGCGGGCGTCCTGGACGTCGTGTACAACCCCACGCGCACGGGCATCTGCCTGAACGCCGAAAAGCTGGGCATCCCCTACTGCAGCGGCCTTCCCATGCTGGTGGCGCAGGCCCTCTACTCCAGCGAGCTGTTCCAGGACCAGAAGCTCGAGCGCGACTGCATAGCCGACGTGGTACGCGACATCCTGTCGCAGACGACCAACGTCGTGCTCATCGGCATGCCCGGCTCGGGAAAGACCTCCACCGGAAAGCGCCTGGCGCACACGCTGGGCCGCCCGTTCATCGACCTGGACGAGGCGTTCAAGGTCCATCACGGCATGACGGCCGAGAAGTGCATCCGCCAGCAGGGCGAGAAGCGCTTCCGCGAGCTCGAGACCGAGGTCGTGTCCATGTACGGCGCCCGGTCCGGCCTGGTCATATCCTGCGGGGGAGGCGTGGTGACGCAGCCGCGCAACTACGACCTGCTGCACCAGAACGGCCTCATCGTGATGCTGGACAGGCCCATCGACCAGCTGTCAAGCGACGGGAGGCCCATATCGCAAGACAAGGGCGTGGAGCGGCTGGCGCGCGAGCGCATGCCCCTGTACCGGTCATGGGCCGACTATGTGCAGCCCTGCACGGGCTCACCTGCGGGGGACGCCCGAGCCATAGCCCAGCACCTGGGTTGGTAGCAGTGTAGAATCATTCGGAACGAGCGTGGAACGAGTAACGCTCGCAGGAAATACCGCCGACAGGCCGAATTCGCGGAGGACCCGCAAGGCAGCTGCCGTAGGGTATGGATGTAACTTGGACCGGAAGAGCCAGCTAGGGAGAGCACACCCCATGGGAAATAAGTCGATAGCGCAGGCAGTCCTGGACGCGGTCGGGGGAAGGGAAAACGTGACCGACAGCGACGTCTGCATGACGCGGCTGCGCCTGACGCTGGCCGACCGCGAACTTGCCAGCCGCGACGACCTGGACCGGATTCCCGAGGTCCTGGGCACCGTGGGCCGCGGAAGCGACGGCATCGAGATAGTGTTTGGCCCCAGGACCATCGAGGGCGTGTACGAGGCCCTGGACCAGCTGGTCAATAACGAGCCCGCCGCCGAGTCCTCCGACGATGACGAGACCTCGGCCTCCCCTGCCGAAGCCCCATGCCCCACCGAGGCCACGCAGGAGGCTAGCCAAGCCGCCGCCCCCGAGGATGCCGACCCCCAGCAATCGGGCCGGCAGGCCCCCGAGGAGCCCACAAGGACCGCACCCTTCTCGCGCCCGTCGCAGAAGCGGCCCACGGTCAAGGTGACCCCCGTGCGCAAGGCAGTCCCCCATCCCGCGGACGACGACCTGAACCAGCTGGCGAACCTTCTGGACCAGACGCGCACGCCCACGGCCATGCGAATCCACGGCCCCAGGGTCCTGGTGATAAACGGGCCCAACATCAACATGCTGGGCATCCGCGAGCCCGACATCTACGGGCACAACAGCTTCTCGGCCCTGCTGGCGCTGTGCCACCGCGCCGCCGAGGAGGCCGGCTTCAGCAAGTGCACCTGCTTCCAGAGCAACCACGAGGGTGACCTCGTGGACCAGATCCAGGACGCATACGGCATGTACGACGGCATCGTTATAAACCCTGGCGCCTACACCCACACGTCCGTGGCCATCCTGGACGCCCTGAAGGCCGTCAACATTCCCGCCGTGGAGGTGCACATCTCGCAGCTGAACAAGCGCGAGGCGTTCAGGCAGGTCTCCTACGTGCGCGCCGCCTGCTTCGAGACGGTCATCGGCATGGGCATCGAGGGGTATCGCAAGGCCATCTTGGACCTGGCAAAGCTCCTGGGGGTGCAGCCGAAGGCCGACCCCGAAGCCGAGTAGGCGGGCGCGGATTAGCTCATAGCACCAGATCTGAAACCACGGGCTCGCACCCGCCGCAAAGGTCAGATGCGAGCCCTGCCGTCTAGGTCCATCTCGTCGTAGGCGCGCTGGTTGGGCAGGCACAGCGTGATGCCGTCGTACACGTCTATCTGGCAGGCCAGGCTGATATGGCTGGCACCCAGGAGCCTGCCCATGAGCCTGTGGTCCTCGCCCACGAACGTGTAGCACCACTGCCCCGACTCGTCCGGCACGAGGCAGCTGGGAATCCTGCGGCCCACTATGGTCCCGCTGACGTCAGACACCTGCACCACGGTCTTTCCCAGCGCGGCGTCGCTCAGCTGATCGTCCACGGCCTGCGGGGCCCTCGGACCGCTGAGCACGGCGCGTCCCAGCGTGCCCGCACCCACCATGAGCTGCGGGTGGTTGCGCTTCTTGGCCACCTCGGGACGCTGGTCCAGAATGGTTCCCAGGCCGTCTAGGGAGTCGACGCCGGATTCCAGGAACACGGGGGCATAATGGTCGAAGGGCGCCACCAGGCACAGGCACAGCCCCTCCTTCGGACCGGCGGCCACGGCCTGGCAGCTGGGACCTATGCGGTAGCACACGCCGTTCACGAAGACCGCGGGGTCGGTGGTGCCCTCCTGGCGCGCGAACCCCACGTCGCCGTGGCGCAGGGCCTCCCCCACGCTGACGCACGCCATGGTCAGGCCGGCGTCGACGGCGCGCGCCGACCCCATCTGCCACAGGCAGCGAGCTTCTGTCATGTATTCGCATCTCCTAATGGACGCCTGCGCACTCGGGACGGCACGGACGCCGCCCTGCGCCGTCCCCGCCTAGCCCCTCATCATGGCTGGCATCTGGCGGCAGCGCCACACGCTGCCCTCGGTTACCAGCACGTCTACTGGCAGGTCGTGGTCGTTGTGGGGCAGCGGGTTGCTGCTGACCTGGACCGAGCGCACCAGCCCCACCTTGTTTCCGGGATAGAACTGCAGGAACTCGTCGTAATAGCCCGCACCGTAGCCCACCCGGTACCCTTCGGCATCGAACACCAGCCCGGGCACCAGGCACACGGACCCCAGGAAATCCTCCAGGCCCAGCGGCTGGGCATCGGGCGTGGGCGGGCGCAGGAGGCCCCGGCCGCCACGCTGCACCTCGTAGGTGGACGTGATCTCGTAGAACCTCAGCTTGGTGTCGTGGGGGCCCAGCACGGGCAGCGCCACGCGCTTCCCGTCGTGGAAGGCATTGCGTATGATGGGCAGGGTGTCGATTTCCTCGTGAAACGATACGTACGCCAGAATCAGGCTGGCGGTGCGGTAAAGGTCGAGCATGCGAAGCATGGTGCAGACGGACTTGTCGACGCGCGTCGTAAAGTGGCGCGGCAGATTCTTGCAGAGGGTCAGGTACTCGGCGCGCAAGGCTGACTTGCTGGCATCCTGACCGTATGAGCTTGCCATAGGCTGTCCTCTCTTCACAGACATAGAAACGATAGCGTATTTGGGCTGCATGCTGGTTACCAAATTGTCTCACCGCAGCAAAGACAGGCCAGCTACCTGCGGAATAGAAAGGATAGGTTATACCGTGATAAGCAGCGCGCATAAGGTGGCCTCCGGACGCTCTCCACGCGACACCTACGACTACGTGCTGGACATAGGGGGCGTCCGCGTGGTCGTGGTGCGCTCCAGGGTCAGAAACGCCAACCTGCGCGTGCGCCCCGACGGCAGCGTGCGGATGA
>JAQXQO010000083.1 GCA_029101205.1 Coriobacteriales bacterium
GGACGCCAGCGCGCGGCGCGCACGAAGGGGGTGGCGGCGTGTCGACGCTTTCGGTGGACATAACAAGGTTGCTGAGGGACTTTATCCTGGACGTGCACTGCCGCATCGACAGGCCCGACGAGATCATGGCCCTGCTGGGCCCCTCAGGCTGTGGCAAGTCCATGACCCTGAAGTGCATCGCCGGCATCGAGCACCCCGACCAGGGGCGCATCGTGCTGGGCGGTCGCACGTTGTACGACAGTGCCGCCCACGTGGACCTGCCGCCGCAGCAGCGCCGGGTGGGCTACCTCTTTCAGAGCTACGCGCTGTTCCCGAACATGACCGTGCTGCAGAACGTCCTGGCAGGTGCCTCGGGTGCCACGAAGCAGGAACGCCAGGAGCGCGCCCAGTGCCAGATTCACGCCTTGCGCCTGGATGGGCTGGAGCGCCAGCGTCCCTCAGAGCTCTCGGGCGGCCAGCAGCAGCGCTGCGCCATGGCCAGGATTCTGGCCAGCGACCCCGAGCTGATTCTGTTGGACGAGCCCTTCTCGGCACTTGACGGCTACCTGCGCTGGCAGCTGGAGCTGGAGCTGTCTGACGTGCTGCGCGGCTTCCCGGGCGGTGCGGTCTACGTGTCGCACAACCGCGACGAGGTGTATCGCATGTGCGACACGGTGTGCGTGCTGGACCGTGGGCGCTCCGACCCCAAGGTCGAGGTGCACCAGCTGTTCGCGCGCCCCGCCTCGCTGGCCGCGGCGCTCATCAGCGGGTGCAAGAACGTCAGCCGCGCCAACGCGCTTCCCGACGGGACGTTGGACTGCACGGACTGGGGCGTCGCGCTGCGCACGACGCTGCCCCGCCCCGAGGGGCTGACCCACGTGGGCATCCGTGCCCACTACTTCCAGGTGAGCCCGGGCGCCCACGATGGCCTAAATTGCATTGCATGCCAGGTGGACCGCGTTATAGACTCTACGTTCTCCACCATCGTTATGGCCAAGACGCCGGGAGGAGGGCTCTTGCGCTACGAGTGCCAGAAGGACGAGTGGGCCGCGCTGGGCCAGCCGTCCCAAATCACGTTGGGCATCGACCCAAGCCAGGTCATGCCGCTGAGCTCTTCTGTGGAGGCGTAGGCCGTGCGTGACGAATTTGGGCGAGAAGTGCGCTACCTGCGCCTCTCGGTGACCGACCGATGCAACTGCCGCTGCCTGTACTGCATGCCGGCCGACGGCGTGCCCATGATGCGGCACGACCAGATACTCTCGTTCGAGCAGATGCGCGACATCGTGGCGGCCGCCGCCAGCCTGGGCGTGCGCAAGGTGCGCCTGACGGGCGGCGAGCCGCTGGTCCGGCGTGGCGTCGTGGACCTGGTGCGCATGGTGGCCACCGTGCCCGGCATAGACGAGGTGTGCATGACCACGAACGCCACGCTGCTGGCTCCCGTGGCGGCCGACCTGCGCGATGCGGGTCTTACCCGCCTGAACGTCAGCCTGGACACGCTGGACCCCCAGCGCTACGCGCGCATCACGCGCTGCGGCAGGCTGGAGGACGCCCTGGCCGGGCTGGAGGCTGCCCGTCGCGCCGGCTTTGCGCACACGAAGATCAACTGCGTGCTGGTGGGAGGCCTGAACGACGACCAGCTGCGTCCTCTGGCGCAGCTGGCGCGCGACCACGACCTCACCGTGCGCTTCATCGAGCTCATGCGCATGGGCGAATGCGCTTCTTGGCCTGCGTCGCGCTTCGTGAGCGCAGACGAGGTGCTGGCGGCCGTGCCCGAGCTGGAGCCCGTGGGCGGCGAGGGCGTGTCCGAGGTGTACCGCGCGCCGGGCTGGCGCGGCAGCGTGGGGCTCATCCGACCCATGACGCACCAGTTCTGCGGCCAGTGCGACCGCATCCGCATCAGTGCCGACGGGCACCTGCGCCCCTGCCTGCATTCCGCGGCGTCGGTGGACCTGCGCGGCCTGTCGGGGCAGCAGCTGCTAGATGCCATCCGCAGGGGCATCCTGGCCAAGCCCAAGGGCCACCGCATGCAGGGCGGCCGTGCCAGCGACGCCGGACGAAACATGAACGAGATTGGAGGGTAGGCATGGAGCTTACTCACATAAACCAGCAGGGCCGTGCGCGCATGGTGGACGTCAGCGCGAAGGACGACACGGAGCGCGTGGCGGTGGCGGCCGGCAAGGTGCTGATGGCCCCCCAGACCCTGGAGCTGGTGCGCACCGGCGGCGTGCGCAAGGGAGACGTGCTGGCGGTGGCGCAGGTGGCAGGCATCATGGCGGCAAAGCGCTGCTGGGAGCTGGTGCCCATGTGCCACCCCATCCAGCTGACCGGCGTGGACGTCAGCTTCGAGTACGAGCCCGACGGCATTGCCATCCAGGCCACGACGCGCTGCACGGGAAAGACCGGCGTCGAGATGGAGGCCCTCACGGCCGTTAGCGTGGCCGGCCTCACCATATACGACATGTGCAAGGCCGTGCAGCGCGACATGGTGGTGGACCGCGTGCGCCTGCTGCAGAAGGACGGCGGCAAGTCCGGCCACTTCGTGCGAGAAGAGCAGGTGGGCCGCCACTTTGCCGACGGGCTGGAGCCCGTGGCGCGAGGGTCCGTGCTGGCCACGTGCATATCGACCGCGAAGGGAACGAGGAAACACCCGGTCGACCAGCTGAGGCTGGTGGTGGGCCAGGGCATCCAGGACGACGCGCACGCCGGCAACTGGCACCGCCAGGTCAGCCTCTTGGGAAACGAGGCGGTGGACCGCATGCGCCAGAAGGGCATCCGGCTGTCCGCCGGCGACTTCGCCGAGAACGTCTTGACCCAGGGCGTAGACCTGCGCTCTCTGCCCGTGGGCACCGTCATCGACGTGGGCACGGCCACCCTGGTGGTCACGCAGATAGGCAAGAAGTGCCACAACGACTGCGAGATCAGGCGCCTGACGGGCATGTGCGTCATGCCCACGGATGGCATCTTCTGCGTCGTCGTGCGTGGCGGCATCGTGAAGGCGGGCGACGAGCTGGTCGCCTGGACGGAAAAGAGGAACTCGTGAAGCTGGTACGAACGCAGGACGCCATAGGCCAGGTGCTCTGCCATGACATGACCCAGATACTGCCGGGCGGCACCGACGCAGACGGAAAGCCACAGCAGCGCTACAAGGGGCCACGCTTCCGCAAGGGGCACGTGGTCCAGCCCGAGGACGTGCCGGTGCTTCTGAGCATGGGCAAGGAGCACCTGTACGTGTGGGAGCTCCAGGAGGGCATGCTGCACGAGGACGACGCGGCCCGTCGCATGGCCGCGCTGTGCCTGGGCGAGGGCTGCGTGGCCTCCGGCGACCCGCGCGAGGGAAAGATAGGCATCAACGCGGCGCTCGATGGCGTGCTGCTGGTGGACACCGCCCGTCTGAACGCCGTGAACTCGGTGGACCAGGTCATGGTGGCTACGCGCAAGGGCAACTTCGGCGTGAGCAAGGGCGACCCCCTGGCGGGCACGCGCGTGATCCCGCTGGTGGTCAGCGAGGACACGGTGCGCCAGGCGGAGGATGCCGCCGACGTGAGCCACCACGGGCAGCTGCTGAGCGTGCAGCCCTACCGCCTGCGCACGGCGGCCATCATAGCCACCGGCTCCGAAGTGGCGAAGGGTCTCATCGTCGACAAGTTCACGCCGGTGGTCCAGCGCAAGCTGGCGCAGTTCGGCATCGAGGTCACGTGGAAGGCCACGCCCGGCGACGACATGGACGCCCTGGTGTCGGCCATCGCCCAGGCGCGCGCCGCGGGCGTGGACTTCGTGGTGTGCACGGGTGGCATGAGCGTGGACCCCGACGACAACACGCCGGGCGCCATCAAGCGCTCTGGGGCGCGCATCGTGACCTATGGCGCACCGGTGCTGCCGGGAGCCATGCTGCTGGTGGGCTACTACGACCAGGACGCGGCTGTTGCGGGAGAGGATGCCTCCATCGAGGGCAAGCCCTGTGCCGGGCACAACCTGACGTCGGCCACGCCGGTGGTAGGGCTGCCGGGCTGCGTGATGTACAACGCCGCCACGGTGTTCGACCTGGTGCTGCCCCGCTTGGCGGCTCGCGTGCGGCTGCGCCACGACGACTTCGTCCAGCTGGGCGAGGGCGGACTGTGCCTGGGCTGCAAGCCCTGCACGTTTCCCGTGTGCCCCTTCGGGAAGTAGACTGGGGGCACACCGTCCTTTGCGCGTAGGTTGGAGTTGCCATGACACAGCAGAATGGAAGCAAGCCGGTACCCAGGCACCTCAGGCAGGTAGGGCCACAGGCGCCCTCCGCTACGGAAGCCGAGTCGCACGAGCGCGTGGCGCACGAGGGTGCGCCCGAAGAGCGCGAGCACTTCTCGGCGGTGGTCATCACCGTGAGCGACCGCTGCTCCAGGGGAGAGCGGCAGGACGCTTCGGGGCCTGCGCTGGTGGAGCTTTTGGAGCGGGAGGGCTATCAGGTGGTTCACACGACCGTCGTGCCCGATGACCTGCAGCGCATTCAGTACGCCATAGCGCAGGCGGCGGAGGCCGACGCGGCGCTGGTGCTGACCACGGGCGGCACGGGCTTCTCGCCCCGCGACGTGACGCCCGAGGCCACCACCGCCATCTGCGAGCGCATGGCACCCGGCATCCCCGAGGCCATGCGAGCCGCCTCCATGGCCATCACGCCGCATGGCTGCCTGTCGCGCGAGGCCTGCGGCATCCTGGGCCGCACGCTGGTGGTGAACCTGCCGGGCAGCCCCAAGGCCGCGGTCGAGAACGTCAGCGCCGTCATCGGGCCCATAGCCCACGGCCTGCGCATCCTGCGCGGGGGTCCCGCCGACTGCGCTGCGCAGCCCGTGTCGCGCGGATAGCCTTTCGGGCGAGTGTCCGGCCGGGGGTCTTGGGCTCTAGAATGGTCTGCGTATCCAGACGAATCACGATGCAAAGGAGACCATCCATGGCAGAGGAGCTCAACAACCAGGCCGCGGCAACGCAGGCCGACCAGGCGCAGCCGACCAACGACGCGCAGGTGGAGACGCCTGCGGCCGCTACCGCGCAGGCCGCTGACGACCAGGCCGCTGACGACCAAGCCGTCGACCAGCAGGGGGCCGTCGAGCCCGCCGGCCCCCAGATTGAGCCGGTGGCCGAGGCCATAGACTTTGACACCTTCTCGAAGTCCGACATGCGCGTGTGCAAGGTCCTGGAGTGCACCGCCGTCAAGAAGAGCAAGAAGCTGCTGCAGTTCACGCTGGACGACGGCTCCGGCACACATCGCACCATCCTGTCGGGCATCCACAAGTACTACGAGCCCGAGGAGCTGGTGGGCAAGACCGTGCTGGCCATCGTGAACATCCCGCCGCGCAAGATGATGGGCATCGACTCGTGCGGCATGCTGCTGTCCGCCGTCTACCAGCAGGACGGCCAGGAGCACCTGCACCTGGTCATGCTGGACGACGCCATCCCCGCCGGCGCAAAGCTGTACTAGGTTCAACCGCGGCCAAGGGTCGCTTCTGGCTGGAGCGGGATTCGACTACGCGGGGGCATCGACTCGTCCTCCCTGGCAACATTGCGCTTCGACAACTTCGCCCTTCTTGCCATGCTTTTGCAGGCAAGAAGGGCTTTTTCATGGGAAGACCCCTTGGCCGAGTCGCTGGCCGAGAGGTCCAAGGGAAAGGGGCGGCGAACTCGATGGAGGGGTCGACCTCGCGGCCCAGAACGGCCCCTCCGCCCAGACCGGCCCCCTCCGCCCAGGCCGGCCCCTCAGCCCAGGCCGGCCCCCTCGGCCCAAATTTTCTCGACAGTCGGTGGCGAGTGGACCTGCCCTTCTTGCGGAACAAAGAATCGCGGGAAGCTCTGCCAGGAGTGCGGGACGCCCAGGTCAAAGGCCCAGCCTCGCTATCGCTGCGACAAGTGCGGCTGGGTGCCCCAGGACCAGACCCATCTGCCCAAGTTTTGCCCCGAATGCGGAGACCGATTCGACGAGAACGACGTGGAGTAGGACCGGAGGTCTGGAACCATTGCGCTGATTTCGGCCGCGTTCATTATGATCGGGCGTGTACGTTGCCGCGGCAGACGAGGAGATTGACCTGATAGCTGGCCTGGCTACTGCCTCGTGGAGGACGCAGTCTTCGTAAGGCAACCAAGGGGCCGGCGGGACAGTGCTTCTTGCCCTGCTGGCACGTTCATGCCCCACGGGCATTTTCATGCCGTGCCTAAGCGCAATGTCTGGCGGTTCGTTGCCCCAAGTGCCAAGGCCCTGGTCCAGCGCCCTTGGCTGGAACCCAAGGCGTCGGGCAAACGGCAATGCGGCCGCGCTGCCGATGAGGTCAACTGGCCCAGAAGTGTGCGAACACATCTGGGTGAAGATGTCCCACGGCCATCCTCAGACCTCGGGCATAGCCTGGCTTACGAAGTGTGCGAACACATCTCGCCTCAGGCGTTTGCTGCGGCCGAATACTGCCATCGAGTACCGCCTAGTTCCCGAAGTGTGCGAACGCATCTGAACTAGGCTGAGCCAAGGCAATCACTGGTGGCCGTACGGGCCAAGCTGGACTAGATGTGTACGAACCCAATCGCGCACATCGGGATTGGGATGACTCTGGCCGGGCGAAAAGAGCCAACCCGGACGCCTCAGGCCGGAAGTGTTCGAGATTGCTCGAACACTTCCGGTGTTATGGGATGGTGCCAGGGGTATTGGCCAGCTGGCTTCCCGAAGTGTTCGAACATTTCGGCTGTGATAGGAGGAGCTAAGGCCGCCGAGGCCGTTGGATTGACGTCCGTTCCGGATGTGCTTGATGCCGGTCGAACACATCCGACCTCAAGCCGCTCGGGTACGGGCTTGTGTCTAAAATTGACGGATGTGTCCGAACACGTCGGGTCGGAGGGGTGCCGGATCGGCTTTGGAGCGAGGGGGTCCGGCCGGCTTTGGGACGAGGGGTGCCGGACCGGCTTTGGAGCGGGGGTCCGGCCGGCTTTGGGGGCGAGGGATGCTGGACCAGACACTGAGCAAGGGGGTCCGGCCGGGTGTAGGGCGGAGGGGAGAAAACGGGCCGGCCCCGACCCGGAGGAGCCGCCGGCTCTGCTTTGGGCCGGACGTGCGCACCTGAGCGGCCATATTGGCCGCATGGGTGGGCGGGCTCTATGTTTGCGCACTGCAGAGGGTATAAAGGTGGTACGGTCAAGCTGCCGGGCGAAGATTCTCGGGCGGCCATCGCAAGGAGGCAGTCATGGAGGGCTACAAGATTCTGAACATGGTGCTTGGGGCACTCATGGTCATCAGCGGATTGTACTGTTGCATGAACCCGGGCCTTACGACCCTGTCGTTGGGCTGGGTGGTCGGCTTCGTTATGATCGTGAACTCCATCGCCCGCCTGAGCACGTACGGCTCGCGCCGCAAGCTGGGCTTTGCCGATGGCTGGAGCCTGGCTGCCTCCATCATCAGCCTGTGCTTTGGCATCCTGCTGTGCGCCAGCAACGCCATGGGCGTGGCAGCCAGCCTGATGATCGTGTATCTGACCGCCGCGTGGGTGTTCATTGGCGGCATCCTGAACATCTCGCGCGCCATCTCGTTGCAGCGTATGCACGGGGCGCTGAATACCAATGTCATCGGTGCCAACTGGGGCTGGGTCCTCGCGATGGGCATCCTCATGCTGGTCGTTGGCATCTGGAGCTTTATCGATCCGCAGGGACTCATCGTGGCCATCGGCTTCCTCATCGGCGTCGAGCTCATCTGCATGGGCGCGAACCTCTTTGTGGCGTCGTCGGTGCTGTAGCTCTTCGGTGGCGTAGGGCTGGCCAAGGAAGCTGCCTTAATGCGCCCCAGCTCGTAGAGGCCATTGCGGAAGCTGGGGACCACTGCGGAAACGCGTAGCTCCGGAAACTTGAGGCTGTTGCGGGCTGTTGCGGAACGCTGCAGAAGCTGACCGGACAGCGGCTATGCACAAAGCAGCGGGGCGGCACTCGAAAGGGTGCCGCCCCCGCTTGTTTTTCTTGTCTGACCGGTTTTCGGCGTTTGGGCGTTGGACGTACCTGCGGCGCCCTACCTATCCGCGCCGGTGCTGGCAGCGGTACGTGTACGCTGCGCTGATGATGTCGCAGCAGCCCTCGCGGCCCCAGACCGAGCGGTCCACCACCAGGTCCTTGCCCATGTGCATGTCCCACTTGCCGCCCGAGAAGCGCGTGTAGAACTTCTCGCGCTCCTTCTGCTTGCTGCGCACGATGAACTTGCCCTCGATGTTGCTGATGCCGCGCTTCTGGCTGACGATGCGCACGCGCTCCTCCAGCGGAGCGGTTATGAGCACGCGGATGAGGTTGGGGTTGTCGCGCAGGATGTAGTCCGAGAGGCGCCCCTCGATGATGCAGGTGCGCGACATGCCCAGGTCCAGGATGGTCTGACGCATCGCCTGGAAGAACCGCTCGGACGTGGTGCGCTGGTCGGTCACGTCGGGCAAGAAGGTCAGCGGGCCCGACGTGTTCTTCTCGTCGAAGCTTGCCAGCTGGCCCACGTCGACGCCCGAGTTCAGGGCCGAGCGCACCAGGAGCTCGTTGTCGTACAGGGGGATGCCCAGGTGCTTCTCAAGAAGGACGCCAATCTCGTGACCCTCTGCGCCGTAGTCGCGCGCGATCGAGATGACCACGGGGTTGGGCGCGCCTGCGGGGTTGGGCGTCGGGCTGGATGCTGGGTTGGGTGCTGGGCTGGATGCTGGGCTGGATGCTGGGTTGGGTGCGCCTGAGAGGCTGGATTCCCCTGCGGGCGCCGCGCCGGTGGACGCACCGCCAAACTTGCTTGTGTCTGCCATTCCGGTCTCCTTTGCCATTGCGCTACGCCGCCACGAGCTTGCGCTGGTACGAGCGAACCACCAGCGAAATCGCGAAGTTCAGCACGAAGTAGGTCAGCAGCACAAAGCCGTACAGCAGTAGGATCTGCGTCAGCGAGGCTGCCTGTCCCATGACCACCGAGGAGTTGCGCATGAACTCGTGCACGTCGATGCCGCGCAGGTACGAGGTGTCCTTGATGACTGTGGTGCACTGGCTGAACAGGGCGGGGACGATCATCTTGAACGTCTGCGGCAGCACGATGAACCACATGGTCTGGAAGAACCCGAAGCTTTGCGACTGCGCCGCCTCGAACTGGCCCTTCGGAATCGCGTTCAGGCCGCCGCGGACGATCTCTGCCATGACCGCCGAGGTGAACACCGTGAACACCAGGATGGAGATCAGGAGCTCGTTGCCCTTCATGGTAAAGCGGAAGATGAGGATCCACAGCAGGTTAGGCGTGCAGCGGAACAGCTCGATGTAGGCGCTTACGAGCCAGCTGGCCCAGCGCCAGGGGCCGCGGGCGTACGTCTTTATGAGTGCCAGGATGGTGCCAAAGACGATGGACAGAAGGATGGAGGCGGCCGAGATGATGACGGTGTTCAACAGGCCGGTCAGCATGAAGCTGACGTTTGCGGGGGTAAAGATGTCCATGCGCTACGCCTCCTTCTGCGCGCCGGTGGCGCTGGCGGGAATCTGCACCGCGTGGCGCACCTTGGGCAGGCGCTTGCTGCGCTTCTCGAGCCAGGTGATTAGCATGGCCAGGGGGAAGCAGATGATGAAGTACATGACGCAGCAAAGGACGTATCCCTGCAGGTAGCCTGTGTCGGACACGATGACGTCGGCCTGGTACATCAGGTCGCCGCCGGCAATCAGGGCCAGGACGGACGTGTTCTTTACCAGGTTCAGGGCCTGGTTGGCCAGGGGAGGCAGGATGATCTTGAACGTCTGCGGCAGGATGACGTAGCGGTATGCCTGCACGCGGCTGAAGCCCTGCGACATGGCGCCTTCCATCTGGCCGCGCGGGATGGCCTGGATGCCGGTGCGGATGACCTCGGCCACGTAGGCTGCGTGGTACATGCCCACGCCCACGACGCCCAGGACGAACGGCGCTATGCGGACGGGCGAGGAAGTGCCCTGGATCGCCATCAGAACGCGCGGGCCGGCCGTGTACATAAAGAACACCTGCACGACCACGGGGGTGTTCTGGTAGATCTCCACGTACACGCGGGCGATGGCCCGCAGAACCTTCGAGCGCGTGGTTGAGAACACGCCCAGTATCGTGCCAAGCACGAGCGCCACGGCCAGTCCCGCCAGCGCAACCCGCAAGGTAAAGAAGAACCCCTGCCACAGAAGGTCGCTCTCTGCCAGGGTCTTGACCCAGCGCTTTGTCATCAGAAGCCCGCCGAGCATGCGATGCCCCCTTCAATAGATGGATGGGGCCGTCCGGGTGTTGAGTCGGACGGCCCCGCGGATGTGGTTCTAGGGCGCTAGGCGTCGAGGCCGTTGGCGCTGATGAGCTCGTTCAGCTTGCCAGAGGACTCGAGGTCGTCGATGACGCCGTTCACGAGGTCGGTCAGCTCGGTGGCGTGCAGGTTCGTGGCGACGCCGTACTGCTGCTGGCCGAACACGATGTCGGGGCACAGCAGCTCGTTCGTGTCGTCCTCGTAGCCGTGCAGGATGGAGCGGTCGACCGAGAACACGTCGATGGTCTGCGACGAAAGAGCGGCCGACAGGGTGGGGTAGTCCGGGAACTCCTGGAAGGTCACGTTCAAGCCGCCCTTGCCCTGGTCCTGGAGCATTTGCTTCAGAGCGTCTTTCGTCGTGGCACCCTGTGCAACGCCGATAACCTTGCCCTCCAGGTCGTCCAACGTCTTCATGCCGGAGGACTTCAGCACCAGCATGCCCAGCGAGTCCGTGTAATACGGGTCCGAGAAGTTCCAGGACTGCTTGCGCTCGTCGGTGATGGTGTAGGTGGCTGCCACCAGGTCCAGCTCTCCGGAGTCCAGCAGGGGGCCACGAGTCTTTGCGGTGACGCCGGTGAAGTCGACCTTGTTGCCGGACTTCGCCTCGTCGGCGCTGACGTCGAAGATCTTTGCGGCAATCTGGTAGCACAGGTCGACCTCGAGGCCGTCATAGGTGCCGGTGTTGGGGTCGTCGTAGCCAAAGCCGGGGACGTCGGTCTTGATGCCGCACTTCAGCGTGCCGCGGTCCTTGATGGACTGGACGCCGGGATCGGAGGTCACGGTGTTCTCGGAGTCAGAGCTGCCGGAGCTGGAGCTGCTGGACGTGGTGTCGTCGTCGGAGTCATCGCAGCCGGTTAGGGCCAGGCTGGCGAGGGCGGCGGAGCTGAACGCGAAGCTGACGAAGGACCTGCGGGTGATGTTGGACATGGTGTACCTCCTGTGGTTGTGATGTTGGGAGTGGTTGTGCTTCTTGGGGTGGATGGAACGGGATTGGTGTGGCTGCGCCTTGGGCGGATTCTGGACGGATCCCCAGGTCTAAGGGTCTGCGCGCCGAGCGAGGAGCCAGGCTGCTGGACCCGCATCCCGAGCGAAGGGCCAGGCCGATGGCTAGTCTCTAACGCAAGCCCTGGTCGGTGGGGTAGTCCCTGGCGAAAGCCCAGGTTGACGGGCCAGCCCCTAGCGAAGAATCTTGCTGAGGAACTCCTTGCAGCGCGGGTTCTCGGGGTGCTCGAAGAAGTGCTCGGGCGTGCCGGTCTCCAGAATCTGGCCGTCGTCCATAAAGACGACGCGGTCTGCCACCTGGCGCGCGAAACCCATCTCGTGCGTGACGCAGATCATCGTGATGTTCTCGTGCGCCAGCTCGACCATTACGTTCAGGACCTCGCTGACCATCTCGGGGTCCAGTGCGCTGGTGGGCTCGTCCAGCAGCATGATGGGCTGCTTCGTGCAGAGCGCGCGGGCGATGGCGACGCGCTGCTGCTGGCCACCCGAAAGGTTCTGCGGAAACTCGTTTGCCTTGTGCGCCAGGCCGACACGCTCCAGATTCTTCATGGCCTCCGCTTCGGCCTGCTCGCGGCTCTTCTTTTGCAGCTTGATGGGGGCCAGCGTGAGGTTGCCCATGACGGTCATGTTTGGATACAGGTTGAACTGTTGAAACACCATCGACGTGTACTTTCGGGTGATGGCGCTGTGGTTCTTTCTGGTCATGAGCTGACCATCGATGCGAACCTCGCCGGAAGAGGGCTCTTCCAGCCAGTTGATCGAGCGAATCAGCGTGGACTTGCCCGAGCCGGACGGCCCGATGAGTACCAGCTTCTCGCCCTCCTTGACCGAGAGGTTCACGTCCTTAAGCACATGCAGGTCGCCGAAGTACTTGTTTAGATTTTTTATTTCAATCATGTCGGCCATATAGACCCCCTTACCAGCCGTTTGCATGTACTTGATGTTAAGAGGGTCGTGCTATCGGCAAGAAAACGACGAGTTACCCAAACGGGACTGCAAAGTTAAGCATGATCGACGTATGTGTTGCAAAACTGTTACGGAGGTTCAGAATTTCATGCAGCAGCGTCGATGAGTGGTTTGTTTTTTGCTGGCAAGCGGTAATAATCACGGGGGTTTCGCTTGGCAAACCGCCGCCTCGTCTGATTCCTCTGTCCGCCCCTCCATCTGCCCGGTAGACTTGGGCCGCCCGCCAGGCATGCCCGTCCGACTGGCTCGGCTGTCTGCCAGGCACAGCCCATCCACCAGACCCGGCCGCCAGACTGACCCAACCTACGGCGTTGTCAGGCCGAAGATACCCAATTACCTCACCAGTACATCACCTGCCCAGGAGGGAGGTGCGCGATTTCGTCGTACCGCAAGTCCGAGATGTGTGTCATCAGCACGCTTTTGTCGGAGGTGTTTGATGGGAGTCGTACACTTCCGACCTGGATTGTATCCACAAGGCCTCCTGGCACTTCTCACGTCTGATATGTTTGACGGCTCCCATACACTTCGATTGCGGATTGGCGGTTTCTGGCCATCGGGGCCAAGATGTGCTCGATGTGCGCGATTGCTTTCACACACTTCCGCCCGTTGCAGGTGGCGCGATTCTGGGGATGTCGGGCGTGCCTTCATTGGTGCCGGATGTGTATGGCCAGGTATGCGCCCGAAGGCTTCGCTGCGCGGCCATAGAGAGTGCTGCGGTAATGTCCAAGACTGTTGTGTGTGATTGCTACCCGCTCGACCTGTTGTGTTTGATTGGCGTTTGCACGAGGCACCGCATATCGACATGAGTGGTATCCCCGCTGGGACGGGCTGCCGCGCGTTGGCATTGCCGCTCGATCAGTTCGATGGTCGTTCGGCTTGGTGTCGGAGAGACTCCTGGCGGCGACCCGGATGGCTCACGGAGAGGTAAGTGAAGATGGACGCTTCGCGAGTGACGATGAACCTGCCGCAAGTGACGATGGACGCATTAATGACAACATCGTCCCTTGCGAGCGGTTGCCGACCGCAAGGACGCGGCGGTGGACACGTCACATAAGCCAATCTTGCCTAGTCGTTCACGTCCAGGATTGGGCAATCTTTGCAGGCAGCGACCAAGGGGGCTTGGGGAAGCAAACACTTCCGTTGCGCTGGACCGTCCCGTGTGGCAATAGAGCCGCTAGTAGCTTGGTGCGTTTCTTTGCGATGAGTGGTGTTGCGTGACGGAGCTTTACGCCCAGATGTTCGGCCGCCTGCGAAACCACCTCGCGAAACTGCACTTGGTCGCGAACCTGCTGAATTCCCAGCGTAACGATGTCGAGCTGCGCCTTTCGCAACGTGAGCTCACGCCGGAGGTCTCGACTGGTGTTGCGGTGATATGCCTCACCGTTGTATTCGATTCCGAACTTCGCATCAGGCCATAGCAGGTCTACGTATACGTTCTCCTGTCCGCCAACTTGCGAGGAACTCTGGTCAAGCTCAATCCTGCGGTTTAGCCGCGGCGATGGCAGGCCAAAACCGCCCATGCGCCTGGGCATCGCCAGCAGCATCGCGGTGACCGTCTCCATGGGTGACCAAGAGTTGTCATGCATCAGTCGCAGTGCCCTGCGGGCCTTTTTTATTCCACGGGTGCCTTTGGGTATGCCTGCAAGGTATGTTTCCAGCTGTGCGATGGTGGTAATCGCGGGGTGCTTCACGAAGCCACCCGCACCATCTGCCAGGGAATATTTGCCGCACATCTGGTGTCCCAGCCGAACGAGATCCAGCAGAGGCAGGCAATCCGCCATCTGCAGAAACACCGACTCCGGGGAGCAAACGTATAGATGATTGCTTAGCTTGATTACCTGGTCGTTCGAGATTCCTGCAGACCAAGCGTGTGCATGCACCTGGCGCGACTGCCGCCGCTCAGATCGCTTGCTCACCACGACGTCAACGCGTCCCAGGTCCGCGGGTTCGCATCCCAACTTTTTCGTGAGCCACGGCAAGGCGTCGGACTTAACAAGTTGGGCAGATGCGCATGCTTCCAAGGCATTGTCTGCAGTATCCGCTTTGGACGATTGACCTGCAGCAGGGCTTGGACCTGCGGCGGGGCTCGTACCCCCGCGGCTTTGATTCCGCAGGCGGTCTAGCTCACCTCGCGAGGCCAGCTTCGCGAGGGTCCAAAGAGCGGTTGTATGTGAGATCACCGTATCCATGGAGCCATGATGCCCGAAAACCAGAACTAATGTTCTTGAAGCAAACTGGCATCCGGGAGAGGTGACAGTAGCAAAAGCGCAGGTAATGGGTGGTGCAATGGGCACTTCCGACCTTGGATTCCGTTAAGAAAAAAATGTAAAACACACGTTCGCATACCGTTTGCGGGCGAATAGATACCGTTCGCTGTACCCCTCCGTGAAGGGGATGTGAGATATCGAACGCAGCGGCCAAATCCCATATTCAGGATAGCTTCAGATGCGAATGGCGAGCAACTGTGCGGGATGAGCCCAGTCCGTTTGGGCGGCGCAGCTCGCTCACGCTGTCGTAAGAGAGCTGCGCCGCATTACGTAGCGAACACATCTGACCTGAACGGGATGCCGCTCTGGCCTTTGATTCTCAGCGGCCGCTTGCACCGGAAGTGTTCGTGCACATCTAAGACATCATGAGTATTGGCCCCTTTTCGCATGGCCGTCGACGGCCAGCGTCAGAAGTGTTCGAACACTTTCGGGGGAAGTTGCCTCTTGGTCTACGAGTTGACCCCTTGAAAGCATCCACAGCCAGAAGTGTTCGTACACTTCGGAACTGTACCGCTGAGCTGTGTTGAGATTGCAGTGGATATGACCTCTCTGATTCGATGTGTTCGAACACCTCAGGTGAGAAAGACATAACCGGGGCTCACGAGGGTTGCTAGCGAGCTGTAGCTCGGATGTGTTCGAACACTTCTGACGTGAGAGGGGCGGACTGCCTTGCGAGGCGGTCGAGAAGGCCGCGGGAGCAAACGAGCCGTACTTGACGCCGTGCTTGGCGCCGAAGCGGCTGGATTGTTGGGCCGAAGTGTATGCCAGTGTCCGTGCGCTCTATTCGACGGCAACCAACATCGCGACTCCTGTTCGCGCACTTCCGAACCAGACGGGGGCAGAGATGCCCTTTTTGCGTAGTTCGGTGGTGAAAGCGAACACTTCCGCCGGGGTTGAGCGCGGGTGAACCTGGGCGGGGCGCGGCCGATCCTGAGCTGGGCACGGCCGAGGCTTTGTTGGGCACGGCTGGGCTGGGGTGAGATGTGTCTGAGGTGCTTGCGGGGCGAGCGAAGCCTCGTCTCGTCCGGAATCGACCTGATTCACGAACGCCACGTCGAAGTGCAGCGCACCGCACTCGATTTCGGAAGCGATCTCGTCCGCAACGCGCTCGGGGGATGCTGCGCTTTCGAGTGAGCAACCCGCTCGACTGCAAAATAGCTCGGGACGGTGTGCCGCGACCCCGACCGGCCGACCGAATCCCGCTGCTCCGACCATGAGGATGCATCGTTGCGTCGAAGGTGGCACTACCGGCTCCCAATCGGCGTGAGCCTTCAGAGGTAGCCCGCGCGATCCATCGGCCTCGATGAGCAGGTATCCTCCGCCGGCGACCACATCCGACGCCAACCTGTCGATGCCCCAGGACGGTTCGCAGAGCTTCACTGCCGATGTGTTCGATGCGATTTGGTTCTGAAGGGGCGCGGCGGTTGGTGAGTCGGCGGCGCCCGTGGCCGGAGCGGCACCCGAGCTCGGAGCTGCTCCCGTGCCCCTCGCCGGACAGGTGTCCGCTACGTACGCGACGCCCAACCGAGCCAGTCGGCTCATCGCCCCGTCCGCGGTCTGGTTGGCAACCAGGGGCAACTGGCTCGGCGGCCACTGTCGGGTGGTGGTCGAGATGGCCACAACGGAGCTCGGATGGCTCCGGCGCAGCTGCCGTGCCAGCGTCTCGATGAACGTCGTCTTGCCGCCGCTGCCGATGACCGCGATGATGTGCGCGCCGCCACACATCTCTTCGAGCGAAGCTGGGGAAGAAGGACGGGTCCGGTTCGCAGAGATTGGCTGGGCAGAGGAGCCCAGCTGGCCCAAGTCAGCCCTTCTCACTCGTCCCGCCCTTGGTCCAACAGGTCCTCGATGAAGCCGACCCGGTAGTTGTCGAACACCGCCTCGCCCTGCTCCTGGGTCTGGTCCAGCAGCACGTCGGCCATGATGCCAAAGTCGGAGTCGCCATCCGCGTCGTGGAAGATCTGGTGCACGTGCCAGACGTGGTCGCTTTGCTCGTCCGAGTCGTCGATGACCAGGAACTTCGTGCTGCGGGCATCCGCGTCCAGCAGGATCTCGTCGTGCACCTGGTAGTAGCTGTCGAGTATGGCCTTCCAGCGCGGCATGCGCCAGCCCCAGTCGGCGTCCATCTGGCCCAGCTGGTCCACCTTGCCGCGTGCGGCCAGGTCCACGCGGGCAAACAGGGCGTTGCGCACCAGCAGCGTAACGGCGCGCCGGTCGCGCACGACGACCTCGCCCAGCTCGGGCGCGGCCACCTCGGCACCCGCGCCGTCGTCCGTCGAGGCGTTCTCCCACTCGTCCACCAGGCTGGAGTCCACCGTGCGCACCACCAGGCGCAGCCAGGCGATGATGTCGTCGAGCTGGTCGTTCCTCTTGTCCAAGGGAATGGTGCGGCCCAAGACGCGATACGCGTCGCTGAGGTAGCGCAGCAGCAGGCCCTCGCTGCGGGCGATGTTGTAGCGGGCGGTGTAGCCCTTGAAGTCGCTGGCCGTCTCGATCATGTCGCGCAGCACGCTCTTTGGACTCAGCTGGTAGTCGGCCGCCCAGGGCACCTTCTCACAGTAGCGGTCGAAGGCGGCCAGCAGCAGCTCCTCCAGAGGCTTCGGGTACGTGACGTCCTCCAGGCGGGCCTTGCGCTCCTCGAAGTCGATGCCCTCGGCGCGCATCTCCTCCCAGGCGCGGTCGCGTGCCTGGCGCTCCTGCGCGCGCAGAATCTGGTTCGGGTCCTCCAGCGTGGACTCCACCATGCTGATGAGGTCCAGCGCATACGTGTCGCTTTCGGGGTCCAAAAGTTCCAACGCCGCCAGCAGGAAGGGCGAGAGGGGCTGGTCCAGCGCGAAGTCGTCCGGCAGGTCGACGGTCACCTCGTAGGAGTCGTTGCCGTCCTGGTCGGTGGACTTCTGGACCACGCCCGCGTCCAGCAAGGTCGCAAAGACCTCGTCCACGCGCGTGTTCAGGCGAACTTTCTGCTCGGGCGTCTGGTTGGAGTCGTCCACGAGCTTGTGTACGCGGGCCCAGGCGTCGCCGCCTTGCTCGATCTCGGCCAGCACCATGGAGTGCGTGATGCGCAGGTGAGGCTGCAGCGTCTCGGGCGTGGCGTTAATCAGACGCTCGAACGTGTCCTTGTTCCAGCCGACGAATCCCTCGCGGGGCTTCTTTACCTTTATGCTGCGGGCCTTCTTTGGGTCGCCGCCGGCCTTGCGCAGGGCGCGCGCCTTGTCGATGTCGTACTCGGTCGCCTCGGCGATGACCATGCCCTCCGTGTCGAAGCCGGCTCGACCGGCGCGGCCCGCTATCTGGTGGAACTCTCGAGCGTTCAGGCGGCGCATGCGGCGGCCGTCGAATTTCGTCAGCTGCGTCAGAAGCACGGTGTGTATGGGCACGTTGATGCCCACACCCAAGGTGTCGGTGCCACAGATCACGGGCAAGAGGCCCTGCTGCGCCAGCTTCTCCACCAGCAGGCGATAGCGGGGCAGCATACCGGCGTGGTGCACGCCCACTCCCGACAGCAGCAGCCGCTTCAGGACCTTTCCGAACGTGGTCGAGAAGCGCGTGCCCTTGATGGCCTCCTTTATGGCGTCGCGCTGCTCGCGCGTCGAGACGCCATAGCTGGCCAGGGACTGCGCGCTCTTCAGCGCGGCGTCCTGGGCAAAGTGGACCACATATATGGGTGCGTCGCCGTTCTTTAGCGCCAGCTCGACCGTGCCCTCCAGTGCCGTGTCGACGAACTGGTAGTGCAGGGGCACGGGACGGGGTGCGTCGGCTATGGTGTCCACGGACTTGCCGGTGTGCAGCTCCAGCGTGTGGGCAATCTGCGTCGTGTCGCCCAGGGTGGCGCTCATCAGGAGGAACTGAGCGTGCGGCAGGGTCAGCAGGGGCACCTGCCACGCCCAGCCGCGGTCGCGGTCGGCGTAGAAGTGGAACTCGTCCATGGCCACGTAGCCGATGTCGGCGTCCTCACCGAAGCGCAGGGCGTCCTGGGCCAGGATCTCGGCCGTGCAGCACACCACCGGGGCCTCGGGGTTTATGACCACGTCACCCGTGATCATGCCCACGTTGTCGGGGCCCAGAAGGTTCACCAGGTTGAAGAACTTCTCGCTGACCAGGGCCTTTATGGGCGCGGTGTAGTAGCTGCGCTCGCCTGCGCATAGAGCCATGAAGCACATGCCCAGGGCGACCATGCTCTTTCCGCTGCCTGTGGGCGTGCCCAAGATCACGTTGTCGCCGGCGGCTATATCCAGCAGGGCCTCCTCCTGGTGGTCCCACAGCTGCATGCCGCGCGACTCGACCCAGCCAAGGAAGGTCTCCAGCGACTCGTCGGTGGGGATGTGGGGGTCGACCTCGGACCAGTCGGGGCCCAGCCGGCCCAGGGAACCGGGGCCGTTGGGGCCCTCGTCGACCGCGGCGGGGCCCTGCTCGGCCGGGTCCTGCGTGGCTGCCTGGCCAGTTACGTTTGAAGCTTCGGGGATGCTCATGCGTGCTCCTTGGTGGTTCCTGGAGCTTGCGCCCCCGGTTTCGACATGCTGCGTTTGCAAAATTGATGGGTGGGCCGGCGTTGCGTCAGCCCGTCCGTCTGTTCATGATACGGCGGACCGCGGTTGGATGCCCTGGGCGTAGGGATCCCAACCGGAATCGAACACGTTCGACCCCGTTCGGCTCGTCCGGTCCCCGTCCAGCCTGTCCGACCGAACACTTCGAGGCTATGGCCTTGGGCACCCCATAGCTACCAGTGCCATCTAGCCCTCTGGTTCTAGATCTGCTCGAAGTGTACGGCCTGGGCGGAGATGGTGCCCCGGCTGCTCCGGATATGTATGGGGAAGGGTTCTCCCATGCGTCTGAAGTGCTTGATTCCCGGGCTCTGCAGAGGGCCTGCGCTCGATGTGCGTGATTGGCATCAAACACATCCGGCCCGAATCGCCTCAACTGGCCTCCGAGTGTCCGTGTGGCCAATCTACTCCGGAAGTGTTCGTACACATCCGGAGGGTGATGGGTGGACTGGGTCCCCAAAGGTCGCTCGGAGCGCTTCTGTCCAGAAGTGTACGTTCGGAATCGGACACATCGAGTGCGGGGTGGCGGCAGAGGCCTTCTCATGGTGGATGTGGCCCGACCTGACCCCGATGTGTTCGACAACCGTCGTACACATCGGTGCTGAGTCGGCCCAAAGGGGCCCAAAGGCTTGCGCTTGGCGGCCAACCCTAGATGTGTTCGAACACATCTCGCCCGAACACTTCCGGAGGATGGGGACATGGTTGCGAGCGGGGGGCTTGCTCCTGCGCGGGTGTGGCCGTAGTGCACGGCTCGGTCTGGATGTGCGTGGCCGAGGCCACACCTTTGACCCGCACCGCGCGTGTGGCTCTCGTCATCTGCGTGCTCGGTGGCAGATGGCGGCGATGGGGGTGTTGCCGCCAGGCGGTGGCGGGTAGCAGACGGTGGCGGGCGACAGGCGAATACGGGCAGCGGTTACTGGTGCTTTCGCACGACCGCCCAAAGGATGCCCACGAACACCAGCAGCACGGCAATCAGGATGCCCGTGCGCAGCAGGATGTCCGCGTTGGGCAGCAGCACATCGACTGCCAAACTAGTGCCAAAGTACAGGAGCATTCCCAGAATGAGTCCCAATGCCATCTTGCGGTTGTCGGTCATGGTTGTGCTCCTCCGTGCTGGAAAGTGAAGCCGAATAAAGCGAAGTCCAAAAAAGTGATGTCCAAGAAGGCGTAGTCCAAAGAAACCATTGCCCACCGAAGGCGAGGCTCATTGGATGTTTGAACATGTAGCTATGATAGCGAAGCTTCGTGCTAGTTTGGGGCGAATGCGCCAGTTTGGGGCGAATGCGCCAGTTTGGGACGGGGGCGCTAGTTTGGGACGAATGCGCTTTCATGCGGCCCGAGGAGCCGCATGCGGCTAAGCTCGCGCCAGTTTGGCGTAATCCTCCCAAAGTGCCGCGCAAAAAGATATCCTTGTTCCCACAAAGGAGTCTGCAGGGTGCAGAGCCTGTCAGCTGCCATGCTTGCCGGGTGTGTCGGGGCTGCCAGGGAACCCGGCTTGCCGGGTGTGCCGGGGCTGCCAGGGCAACCCGGTGTGCCGGGCGGGAGCTCGGTCAGGCACAAAACCTACCCGGCGCGAGTCTCGCACGGAGCAGATAACCCGCCAAGGCCGTGGTCAGTCGGCGCAAGCCGCCGCAATGTCAGGGGAGGACATGCATGAAGGAGCTTGAGGATCGCATTCGCCGCGATGGCGTGGTAAAGAGCAGCCAGGTCCTGAAGGTGGATTCGTTCATCAACCACCAAATGGACGTGGAGCTGTTCCGCGACATGGCGAAGGTCTGGCACAAGGACTTCGCGGATGCCCCCATAAACAAGGTCCTGACCATCGAGGCCAGCGGCATCGGCATCGCGGCGGTCGTCGCCACGGAGTTCGGCGTCCCCGCCGTCTTTGCAAAGAAGAGCCAGAGCATCAACCTGGACGGCGACGTCTACTGCACGAAAATCAAGTCGTTCACGCATGGCCGCGTCTACGACGTCATCGTCTCAAAGAAGTTCCTCGGCCCCAACGACCATGTGCTCATCGTGGACGACTTCCTGGCAAATGGCTGCGCCATGGACGGCCTGCTGGACATCTGCCGCGTGGCCGGCGCCACCGTGGAGGGCATCGGCATAGCCGTCGAGAAGGGCTTCCAGCCTGGTGGCAAGCACCTGCGCGACGAGGGGTATATCGTGGACTCGCTGGCCATCGTCGACTCGATGGATCCCCAGACGAACGAGATCGAGTTCAGACACCAATGAGCAAGAATCGCGGTGCAGCAGGCTACGGCGCCCGCGGCCCCCTGGAGTCTGAGGACCCCGCCGAGTTCCACGTCTGCGCGCGCAAGAAGCGTTATGCCGCCTCCATCGAGGCAAAGAAGGCCGCCGAGCACGCGTCGAAGCGACCGGGTGCGCCGCGGCTCTACGTGTACGAGTGCCCGTACTGCTCTGGCTGGCACCTCACGCATCGAAAGCCTCGCAAGTAAGCGCCTCACAAGTAAAAGCCTCACAAACAAGCGCCGCGGCGTGACCGCTGCACCAAAGACGTCGCGCCGAACCCTGCGTTCGAAAGGGTCCGGCGCGCATTCGTGTGCCTGGATATTTCGTTGGTGCCCCCAAAACCATGCATCCGAAGTGTCGGGCAGGCACGTCCGGCACCCCGCAAACTCTGAGCCGCTCTCCGATTACGGACAACAACGGGGCGTTTCGTGGCATATCTTTCTATTATCTGAATGTCCGTGTCTCTAACGAAGTATACTCACTGCGTAGCATTGCGTTGCATATATCGCCTTCGGGCTCCCGTTCGTGCCGGTGGGACGCTCCTGGTGGAATACTGCTCACAACCTCTTTCGTTCACCGCCCGCTGTGGAAGGAGGGCTGCCGCATGGGTCGTCGCGACAACTCCATCTTGGAAGTCCTGACAAGAAGGCATCGCGTGGACGTGGCCAGCCTGGCCGAGACGCTGGGCGTGTCGCAGGTCACGATTCGAAAGGACCTGGACTCCCTGGCACAGCGCGGGCTCGTCACGCGCGAGCACGGATACGCCACGCTGAAGAACAGCAACGACATCGCGGGTAGGCTGGCGTATCACTACCAGGAAAAGCTGGAGATTGCCCAGCGCGCCTCCACCCTGGTGTCCGACGGCGAGACGGTTATGGTCGAAAGCGGCAGCTGCTGCACGCTGCTGGCGCGTGCGCTCTTTACGGAGCCCCGTGACATCACGGTGGTCACCAACAGCGCGTTCATAGCAAACTACGTGCGCAGCATGCCCGACGCCCAGGTGGTGCTTCTGGGCGGCTCGTTCCAGCGTGACGCGCAGGCCATGGTGGGCCCCCTGGTGGCTACCTGCGCCAACTCTTTCCTGGTGAACCGCCTGTTTGTGGGTACCGATGGCTACACGAACGGCTCGTTCACGAACGCCGACATGCTGCGCGCCCAGGCCGTGCACGACATGGCCGTCCGCGCCGAGGAAGTGGTCGTGGTCACTGAGAGCGAGAAGTTCTTCCAGCGCGGCGTGGTCCCCATGGACTTTGGCGGCAAGCCCGTCAGCGTGGTCACCGACAGCAAGTTGGACCCGCAGAAGCGCGAGGAGCTCCAGCAGAATGGCGTCCGCGTCCTGACCGACTAGCCTGACGTCCAAAGCGCCGCAGCCGAAAACCGACCATAAAAAATCAGCGCAAGAAGGGCGCCCCGTCCTCAGGATGGGGCGCCCAATGGTATCCGGCCGATTTTATCCGTCTGCTTATCCGGCAGAGCGTTTCGTTGGCAGCCGATACCGACGTGGTGGGAGCATCCTGGTCGGCGCTTTTCGCGGCTGCTCCTACCGCAGCCTTACGGCAGCCCTAGGGCAGCCCTTACAGCAGCACCCCCGCCACCACCAGCGCAACGCACGCCAGCAGCACGCCCTTGTCGCGCGCCTGCATGGGGTAGCGCTTGTAGCTGCTCTGGCGGGTGCGCAGGTAGAAGCCGCGCTGCTCGGCTGCCAGCGCCGTGGCGTCGGTCTTTCCGACCGAGCTCACCAGCAGCGGCACGCACAGCGGCAGCATCAGCTGCAGCTTGCGCAGGGGGTTCTTCGTGTCGTATTCCACACCGCGGGCGGTTTGGGCTTCCACGATGGCGTTCATCTCTTGGCTGAACACGGGCACGAAGCGCAGGGCGGTCGTGAACGTGAACGCGTAGCGGTACGGCACGTGCAGCACCTCGACGCAGGCGTTTGCCAGGTCGTTCAGCTTTGTCACGGTCAGCATCAGTATCAGCGGCAGCGCCACGCCCAGAAGCCTGAGGCAGGCCTTGCTGCCCGTGATCAGGCCCTCGCTGGTCATCCAAGCAAACACCACGTCGCCCCCGCGCACGAACGCCGTCTGCAGCAACAGCATGATGACGGCCAGGGGCACCAGCAGCTTCAGCAGCGATACCAGGCGAGAGAACACGCCCGCATACACGCCCAGCAGAAGCGTCAGCGCCAGCAGGCCCAACAGCATGGGATAGGTGCCCGCCAAAAACGTCGCCACGATGATGGCCGTGGCTATGCCCAGCTTCGTCACGGGGTTCAGCCTGTGCAGGAGGGTGTTCCCGGGCACGTAGTCGATCACGTTAGTCATGGCAAACCATCTCCTGGGTCAGGTCCACGATGCCGGAAACCTGGCTGATGCCGGCAAAGTCGGGCGAGGTCGTGCGTGCCAGCTCCAGCGACAGCTGGATAATCTGGGGCGGGGCCACGCTGGCCCTTCTCATGAGGTCCTGCTTGGCGAAGGTCTGGTCGGTCTGGCCGCGGTCCAGGATGCGACCGTTCGCCATGACCACGATGCGCTCGGCGAAGTCGCTGACGACCTCCATGTCGTGGCACACCATGATGACGGCGCAGCCGTGCTGGGCCATCTGGCTGACCGTGTCCATGACCGTCATGCACTCGCGGTAGTCCAGGCCGCTGGTGGGCTCGTCCAAAAGGACGACGTCGGGCTCCATGACCACGATGGAGGCCAGGGCCACCATCTGCCTCTGGCCGCGTGACAGCGAGAAGGGCGCTTCCTTGGCGGGCAGACCGAACCTGTCGATCACCACTTGCGCGCGCTGGCGGGCCTGGTCGGTGGGGGTGCCGTGCAGCTCCAGGCCAAAGGCCACCTCGTCCAGCACGGTGTCGCGGCACAGCTGGTAGTCGGGGTTCTGGAACAGAGTGGCGCAGTGGGCGGCGATGCGGCTGGTGGGGACGTCCTTCGTGTCGATGCCCGCTATGCGCACCTGGCCGCTGGATGGGCGCAGCAGTCCGTTCAGCAGCTTCGTCAGCGTGGTCTTGCCGGCGCCGTTTTGGCCCACGATGCCCACGACCTCGCCGGGGTACACGCTCATGCACAGGTCGTCCACCGTTGCGCCGCCGTTGGGGTAGGCGAAGCACACGTCCTTCAGGTAGACCACGGGCCCTGCGCCCTCGGCGTGCGGGCGCGCGGGGACGGCGTGTCGCGAGCCGGCGCGGAACCGCCGGACGTCGGACGCGCTGGGGGCCTGTGCGGCTTCTGGCTTGGTGACGACGTCGGGCGTGGTGTCGGTGTCGTGAGCGCCGATGTTCTTCTTGCCCGCCTTCTGCACCAGGTCGTGGATCAGCGAGGCCGCCTCGCTCACGTTCAGGCAGGGGCTGCCGGCCGGGGCTATGCCCTTCTGGACCAGGCTGTTGTACACGCGAGCCACACGAGGGCTGTCCACGCCAATGCGGCGCAGCTCGTCGGGGTGCTGGAACACCTCGTGCGGGGTGCCCTGCAGCACCAGCCGGCCCTGATTCAGCACCGCGACGCGGTTGCAGTACTCGCACAGCAGGGCCACCTTCTGCTCGATGACCACCACCGTGATGCCCTCCCGGCGGTTGATCTGACGCAGGGTGTCGAACACCAGCCTGGACGAGGCGGGGTCCAGCGCGGCGGTGGGCTCGTCCAACACCAGCACGCGTGGGCGCATGGCCAGGATGGCGGCGATGGCGACCTTCTGCTTCTGGCCTCCGGACAGCGTGGCTATCTCGCGGTCGCGCAGGTCGGCTATGCCCACGGTCTCCAGCGTCTGCCGTATGCGCACGGGGATCTGGTCGTGGTCGACGCCGAAGTTCTCCAGGCCGAACAGCATCTCGTCCTCGACGACGGACGCCACCATCTGGGTGTCTATGTCCTGAAGCACGCTACCGACCACCTGCGAGATGTCCGTCAGGGTGACCTCGCAGGTGTCCTTGCCCTCCACCATCGTGGCGCCGTACAGCGTGCCGCGGTAGTGGTGGGGGATGGCCCCCGACATCACGGCGGCCAGCGTGGACTTGCCTGCGCCGGACGGGCCGATGATGCCCAGGAAGTCTCCCTGGTTCACGCGCATGGACACGTGGCTCAGGGCGGGCGTCTGCTCGTTCGTGTCATACGAGAACGAGACGTCCTTCAACTCGATGATGGCCTTGGCAGTGCTGTGGGACATGGACAACCTTTCGTGAGCGAATGGGGGCCGCCCGAGCGGGCGACCCCCAACATACTAGCGAACCTACTTCTGCAGGACCTTGCTCAGGGGCAGGTACAGCGCCTGGACCACGACGGCGTTGAAGGCGGCGGTGCCCAGGACGATGGGCAGCTTCACGACCACGGTGGGCAGGGCGGCGCCCATGATCAGCGTGCCCAGCACGGCGAACAGCGCGCCGGACACCAGGGTGGTCACGAAGGCCGCGACCAGCGGCGTCACGTTCCTGCCGCCGACCTTGATCTGGCGCTTTGCGATGGCTGCCATCACCAGGGCGGCCACGACCTCGGTCAGGAAGTTCAGACCGGGGATGGACGTGGTCAGCTGGATGATGGCGGCCGAGATGACGCCGAACAGCGCGGCCTGGCCCAGGCTCGAGCGCTTCAGAAGGATGGCCAGGGCGTAGGAGGCGATGATGAACTGGGGCTTTATGCCCACGATGCCCAAGGCGTTGCCAACGGTCAGGTTCAGGATGAAGCCCGCCGCCAGCAGCACGGCCAGAAGGATCAGGGACGAGACGTCGGTTGCCTTGGTGGTGGGGGCGGTTACGGTGCGGGGCTCAGCGGTCTGTGCGGACATGGTGTTTCTCCTTTGGGTTGGGTGCTGTGGCGCGGCTATTGAGGACAAGAGGTACGAGGGGGACAAGAAGTACGGCAAGAAGAACGAGCTTCGGTCGGTACGGGACTTAGTCGTTCAGCTTCAGGGCCTTGCGGATGGGCACGTACAGCGCCTGCACCAGGATGGCGTTGAAGGCGGCGGTGGCGAACACCACGGGCAGCATGGCGGCGGCCAGCTGCTGTGCCAGGCCCACCATGGCGATCTTTATCAGCATGAAGATGACGCCGGAGACCACGGTGGT
>JAQXQO010000084.1 GCA_029101205.1 Coriobacteriales bacterium
CGGCATCCATCCAGATAGCGCAGGAGCGTCTGCCGCGCCAGCAGTGGACGTCCGAGGGCCCCAGCCGGGTCGAGATCATGTACCGCCCTGGCGCTGGCCTGACCGCGCGCCCGCTGCGTCGCATCGCGTCGGGTGGCGAGATATCGCGCGTCATGCTGGCCTGCAAGGTGGTCCTGGGCGAGGCCGACTCCACGGAAACCCTGGTGTTCGACGAGGTGGACGCCGGCGTGGGCGGCGCCACCGCCGTTGCGTTGGCAAAGGTCCTGGACAACCTGGCGCGCACGCACCAGGTCATAGTGGTGACCCACCTGGCTCAGGTGGCCGTCATGGCGCAGACGCACTACCTCGTCAGCAAGTCGCAGGGCGACGTGCCCGAGTCCAGCCTGCGCCAGATCCAGGGCCAGGAGCGCGTGGCCGAGATCGCCCGCATGCTCTCGGGAGACGAGTCCCAGGCGTCTTTGGCCCACGCGCGCGAGATGCTGGAGGCGGCGCAGGCGGCCCATGCCGCCTCAGCATAGTGGGCTGGTTGTGTATGGGCAAAATGTCAGGGCTTGACCTTGCGTTGCGGGTTATCATGAAGACCCGTAGAGAAGGTAAGCCCCTACGGGAAGGCAGCATATGACCAAGCACATCTTTGTCACTGGCGGCGTAGTTTCTTCTTTGGGAAAGGGCATCACGGCGGCATCGCTGGGACGTCTGTTGAAGTCCCGTGGCTACAAGGTCATGATGCAGAAGGCCGATCCCTACCTCAACGTTGACCCTGGCACCATGAGCCCGTTCCAGCACGGCGAGGTCTTCGTTACCGAGGATGGCAAGGAGACCGACCTGGACCTGGGCCACTACGAGCGCTTCATCGACGAGAACCTCACCAGCCAGTCCAACTTCACCACGGGCCTCATCTACCAGTCGCTCATCCGTCGCGAGCGCGCCGGAGACTTCCTGGGTGGCACCGTGCAGGTGATTCCCCACGTCACGAACGAGATAAAGAACCGCTTCCTCCGCATCGAGGAGCAGACGCAGGCCGACGTCGTCATCACCGAGCTGGGCGGCACCATCGGCGACATCGAGGGACAGTCCTTCGTCGAGGCCATCCGCCAGTTCCGCAAGGAGAAGGGCCATGGCAACACGCTGGTCATCCACGTCAGCCTGGTGCCCTACATCGCGGCCGCCCACGAGGTAAAGACCAAGCCCACGCAGCACTCCGTGAAGGAGCTGCGCTCCATGGGCATCCAGCCCGACTTCATCGTGTGCCGTAGCGACCACGAGGTCGACGCCTCCATCCGCGCGAAGATCGCTCACTTCTGCGACGTGGACGAGGATTGCGTGTTCGAGAACTCCGACTGCCCGTCCATCTACGACGTCCCCATGCACCTGGCCAAGCAGGGCTTCGACCTGAAGGTCTGCCAGAAGCTGGGCCTGGAGCCTCGCCAGCTGGACATGAGCGAGTGGAACGCCTTCACCGACGCCATGCACCGCGCCAACGCAAAGCAGGACGTCACCGAGATCAAGGTCGTCGGCAAGTATACGCAGCTGCCCGATGCGTACCTCTCGGTCATCGAGGCCCTGCACCACTCCGGTGTGTTCTATGGCCGCCACGTCAACATCTCGCTGGTCGACGGCGAGGAGCTCACCGAGGAGAACGTGGACGAGGTCCTGGACGGCGCGGACGGCATCCTGGTGCCCGGTGGCTTTGGTCAGCGCGGCGTCGAGGGCAAGATCCTGGCCGCCCACAAGGCCCGCACCGAGAACATCCCGTACCTGGGTGTCTGCCTGGGCCTGCAGGTGGCCGTGTCCGAGTTTGCGCGCAACGTCGCCGGCATGCCCGGTGCCAACTCCACCGAGTTCGCCCCCTCCTGCGAGTACCCCGTCATCGACATCATGCCCGACCAGAAGGACATCGACGACAAGGGTGGCACCATGCGTCTGGGCGCCTACCCGTGCAAGGTCCTGGGCCCGCTGGCCCACGAGGCCTACGGTGAGGACCTGGTCTACGAGCGTCACCGTCACCGTTACGAGGTGAACAACGCCTTCAGGAAGCAGCTGACGGATGCCGGTATGGTCATCGGCGGTCTGTCGCCCGACGATCGCCTGGTCGAGATGATCGAGCTCCCCGAGTCCGTGCACCCCTGGTTCGTGGCGTCGCAGGCTCACCCCGAGTTCAAGAGCCGCCCGACGAAGCCCGCCCCGCTGTTCCGCGAGTTCGTGCGCGCCTCCATCGCACGCCACGAGGGGCTTGACCGCCACGAGGTGAACCCCGACCACTAGGATTGGTCGACGGGCCATGGTCATGATGGACCTCTCGCGCGCCCAGCGCGAGTGCCTCAACTACCTCTCCATCGAGAGGAACGCATCGCCCAACACGGTCGCGGCCTATGGCCGCGACCTTTTTCGTTACCTCTCGACGCTTGCGGAGTCCGGTGTCACCAATCCCGATGACGTGACCCGCCAGGCAATAGAGGCGCACGTCGCCGCCCTTGTGTGTGGGGGGTGTTCCCATAGTTTTGTCAAGCAGGCGGACT
>JAQXQO010000085.1 GCA_029101205.1 Coriobacteriales bacterium
ATGTCCTTCTGCGCCTGCGTGATCTCGGCCTGCTTGGCCATGAGGGCCTCATAGTCGGTCGGGGCTATGGTGGTCAGCTCCTGGCGCAGGCGGTCCGGCTCGTCCTGGATCTTCTGCAGCTTGCGGTCCACGGCGTCGAAGCGCTTCTTTAGCTCGCGGCGCTCCTGGTTCGTGAGGGCGGGCTTCTGCGCATCGTCCGAGTCGTCGGTATCCTTCGCCTGGCCGCCCGTGGTGCCGGGCGCCTTGGGGTGCGCCGAGCGGGCGCGACGGTTCTGGTCCAGCTTCTGCAGGTACTCGTCCACGCCGCCGGGCACGTGCACCAGCTTGCCGTCCATGAGGGCGTACTGGTCGTCGGTCACGCGCTCCATCAGGAAGCGGTCGTGGCTCACCATGACCAGCGTGCCCGGCCAGGTGTCCAGCAGGTCCTCGACCACGGCCAGCATGTCGGTGTCCAGGTCGTTGCCGGGCTCGTCCAGCACCAGGACGTTGGGCTCCTCCAGGAGCACCAGCAGCAGGGCCAGACGGCGGCGCTGGCCGCCCGAGAGGTCCGCGACGTAGGTGGCGAACTCGCTGCGGTCGAAGCCCAGGCGCTCCAGCATCTGCTCGGGGCTCTGGGGCTTTCCGTCCACGTAGTAGCTGTGCTTGCAGCGCGCCAGGATGTCCTGCACACGCCAGTCGTCCTTCTGGCTCAGCTTGTCCAGGTGCTGGGACAGCCACCCGAACTTCACAGACTTGCCTATCTTCACGTATCCGCTAGTGGGGGTCTGCTTGCCCGTCATCACCCGCAGCAGCGTGGACTTGCCTGCGCCGTTCTCGCCCAGGATGCCCACGCGGTCGCCCGGTCCCACGATCCACGAGATGTCGTCCAGGACCTTCTTTGTGCCGCCGTCGGCGGTTGGATAGCTGACGCTGACGTTCTTCAGCTCCATGACCTTCTTGCCCAGGCGACTGACGGCCATGCGCTTGAGCTCCAGGGTGTTACGCAGAGGGGGGTCGTCCTGCAGCATGGCAAGGGCGGCGTCCACGCGGAACTTCGGCTTGCTGGAGCGGGCCTTCGCGCCGTGCGCCAGCCAGTTGAGCTCCTTGCGCAGCATGTTCTGCCGACGCTCCTCCATGACAGCGGCCTGGCGCTGGCGCTCGACGCGCTGCTGGATGTAGGCGGAGTAGCCGCCCTCGAAGGGCTCTATCTCCCCGTCGTGTACCTCCCACATGTGCTCGCACACCTCGTCCAAGAACCAGCGGTCGTGCGTCACTACCAGCAGCGCCCCCGTGCCGTCGGGCCAGCGGTGCTTCAGGTGGTTGGCCAGCCAGGTGATGGCGTGCATGTCCAGGTGGTTCGTGGGCTCGTCCATCAGGATGACGTCCCAGGTGCCCACCAGCAGGCGCGCCAGGTCGCAGCGGCGGCGCTGGCCGCCCGATAGGGTGCCCACCGTGGCATGCCAGTCCACGTCGCCCAGAAGCTCGTCCAGGATCTGGCGCACCTTGGGGTCGGATGCCCACACGTACTCGGGGGTGTCCCCCACCACGGCGCGCTCCACCGTGCTGTCGTCGTCCAGCTGGTCCTGCTGGCCCAGCATGCCCACCGTGATGCCGTTGCGATAGGTGACGGTGCCCGAGTCGGGCTGGATGCGCTTGGCTATGAGGTCCAGCAGCGTCGACTTGCCGTCGCCGTTCTTTCCCACGACGCCTATGCGCTCACCCTCGTTTATACCGATGGTCTGGTCGGACAGAACGCGCTTGCCCGGCCACTCGTGGCTCAGGTGCTCGCAGCCTATTAGAATGCCCACCCCGTAAGGTCTCCCTTCGGAAAATTACCTATGATATATCGCCCAGAATAGCTAGCTCGTAGCGGTCTTCTTGCCATCTGCGCCAGTCTGCAGCAGCGTCTGCGCATGCTCCAGGGACTCGCCCGCCGCCAGGGCGCGCAGCGCCGCTATCTCGCGCGCATATCCCGACAGCTCGTTGGGTGTCTCGAGGATCATGGGGAGCTGGAGGGTCCTGGGGTTCGTGACGATGGCCTGGAAGCAGGCCAGGCCCAGCGTGCCCTGGCCCAGCTTCTCGTGCCGGTCCTTGTGCGCGCCCAGCGGGTTCTTCGAGTCGTTCACGTGCAGAGCGCGCAGGCGGTCCAGACCTATGACGCGGTCGAACTCGTCCAGCACGTCGTCCAGGTGGTGCGCCACGTCGTAGCCGGCGTCGTTCACGTGGCAGGTGTCCAGGCACACGCCCAAAAGCTCGTCGTGCTGGACGCCCTCCAGGATGCGCTCCAGCTCCTCGAAGCTGCGGCCGACCTCGGTGCCCTTGCCCGCCATGGTCTCCAAGAGCACGATGGTCTTCTGGCCGGGAACCAGCACCTGGTTCAGGCCCTCGACAATCAGCCTGATGCCCTCGTCCACGCCCTGCTTCACGTGGCTGCCGGGGTGGAAGTTCAGGTAGTTGCCCGGCAGGGACTCCATGCGCTCGATGTCACCGGCGAAGGCCTGGCGCGCGAATTCCACGACGTCGGGCTTCGCGGAGCACAGGTTCATGGTGTAGGGGGCGTGCGCCACCAGCTTGCCGAACCTGTGCTCCTGGCACAGCCTTACGAGGGCCGCCGCGTCGTCCGGGTCCAGCGCCTTCGCGCTGCCGCCACGCGGGTTCCTGGTAAAGAACGCAAACGTGTTCGCCCCTATGGAGAGGGCCGTCTTTCCCATGGCCTCGTAGCCCTTCGAGGTCGACAGGTGGCAGCCCACCGTGATGGCATGGCCCTCCTGGCCGGTGTCGGCCTTGGGATCGCCCTCTAGGCCGGTCTCGTCCTGGCTTACGGATTCCTCGTCGCTCAACGACGTGCCTCCCTCTGGTTCCACAGCCTCACGACCGCGTCCCAGATGGCGTGCGCCACCTGCGGCTTCGGCATGCGAGGCAGGTCGTCCGAGCCTCCCGCGCTGACTATGCTGACCTGGTCGGTGTCGGACCCGAACGCGGAGTCGGGGCCGCCCACCAGGTTGGCCACGATGAGGTCGCAGCCCTTGCGCTCCAGCTTTGCGCGGGCGTTTTTGGCGAGGTCGTTCGTCTCGGCGGCGAAACCCACCACCACGCGGTCGCCGCGGCTGGCGCTGAGCTCGGCCAGTATGTCTGCGGTCGGCTCCAGGTCGATGCGGTCCATGGGCTCGAAGGCCTTCTTTAGCTTGTGGTCCGCGGGCTTGGCGGGCGTGTAGTCGGCCACGGCCGCCGCGCACACGGCGGCATCCGCCTCCTGGAAGGCTGCAGCGCTGGCATCGTGCATCTGGGATGCGCTGGTCACGTGCACCACGTCCACGCCGGCGGGGTCGCCCAGCGTCGTTGGGCCGGTCACCAGCGTGACCTCCGCACCCCTGGCGGCGGCGGCCGCAGCCAGGCAGAAGCCCATCTTTCCCGAGGACTCGTTCGCGATGTAGCGCACGGGGTCTATGGCCTCGTGCGTGGGCCCGGCGGTCACCAGGACGTGCCTTCCCGCCAGGTCGCTCCCGCGCTCCTTCGACAACAGCGAGAAGAGCGCTGCCTGGGCTATGGCATCCACGCTGGCAAGTTTGCCTTGGCCCACGTCGCCGCAGGCCAGACGCCCGCTGACGGGCATGACCAGGCGCACGCCACGGCCGCGCAGCGTCTGCACGTTGTGCTGCGTGGCGGGATTTAGCCACATGTGCACGTTCATGGCTGGGGCCACCAGAAGCGGCGTTCCCGCGGGCAGCGCCAAAAGGGTCGTTGACATCATGTCGTCAGCCAGCCCAAAGGCCAGCTTCGCCACGACGTTGGCGGTGGCGGGCACGACGCACGCGACGTCTGCCCACTCGGCCAGGTCTATGTGCGGGATGTAGGACTCGCGGTCGTCGAAGACGTCGTCTGCCACGGGGTGTCCGCACAGCGCCTCGAAGGTCAGGGGCGCCACGAAGCGCTCGGCCTCGGCGGTCATGCACACGCGCACGTCACAGCCAGCCTTCTGGAGCGACCTCATGACCTCGACGGCCTTGTACACCGCGATGCCACCGGTCACACACAGAAGGACCCTCGGGTCGCGCCGCGCGTCCTGGCTACTCCTCCGCATCGTCGAACATCCCGTCGGTCACCAGCATGCGGTGGCAGTACGGGCACTCCGTGATCTCGGGGCCACGGCGGATGTCGTCGAACGAGCTGGCCTGCAGCGCCACCCTGCAGATGGAGGGCGTGTTGCCCTTCAGGGTCTCGACGGCCAGGCCGCCGAAGCGCTTCTGGGCCGCCTGGTAGCGCTCGTAGGTCTGGGGCTGCAGGTTGCGAATGGCGTGCTCGCGCTGCTGCTCCAGGTCGTCGATGTCGGAGCGTATGGAGGAGGAGTCGTTGCGGTAGGCCTCGATGAGGGCCTCGCCCTGCTGCGTCAGCTTGTGGTCCAGGTCGAGCGCGTTCTTCTGGGCCTGCTGCAGCTTCGCCAGGTTGCGCTCCAGCTCCTTGTGCGTGAACTCCAGCTTTTCGATGCGCTTTGCCAGGGCGGACAGCTGCAGGTCCAGGTCGCGCGTCGTGCGGTAGCTGGCGCGACCGTCCTCGATCTGCTCGTGGACGTCCTTCGTTATGTCCTCCATGCGGACGTGGTCGGACTCGTTGTCCTCGATGTCCATCTGGCAGTCCTTCAGCTGGCCCAGGATCTTCTTGTAGTCCGACGCCAGCTTCTTCTTTGCGGCACGGACGGCCTCGATCTTTGGCACCTGCGGCATCTGCTTCAGGGCATGGCGTTCGCGCATCAGCTTCAGGTCGACGTCCTGAAGCATCACCAGAGCCTCGGACTCCTTCATACGAACCTCCAAACGCGGCCATGGGCCGCTAACGGCGCCCCTTTCCGAGGCGCGACACTATTTCCAGAAGAGCCTGCGCGAACGCGTCCAGGTCCCCCTGGCTCACGCGTTCGTCGAACGAAATCCTAAGCGACCCCAGGGCGCTGTCGCGCGGCACCCCCATGGCCAGAAGCACGTGGCTGGCGTCCAGCGACCCCGACGCGCAGGCGCTGGCAGCCGACACCTCGAATCCGGCCGAGTCCAGCTGCAGCACCAGCGTCTCGGAGTCCAGGGACGGTACCATGACGCTGACAAGGCCGGGGAGCCTGTCTGGCCCCATGGTAGCCGACGTCGTGGGCACTACTCCCGTG
>JAQXQO010000086.1 GCA_029101205.1 Coriobacteriales bacterium
GGCGTACTCGGCCATATCGGTAGACGGAGTCAGGTCGTATGCCCGTGCGCGCGCCGGCCGGAAGGTGGAGCTGCCGCCCCGGCCCATCCACGTGTACGAGGCCGCGCTCCTGGCGGTAGAGAGCGCCGGCGAGGGGTGCCTTCCGGGCACGCAAGTTCTGTGGCATGTGGCCATCACCGTGAGCAAGGGTACCTACGTGCGCAGCATCGCGCGCGACCTGGGCCGTCAGCTGGGCAGCGCCGCCCATCTGGAGCAGCTGCGCAGGACGGTCTCCGGCACGGTGACCCTGGGCGACTGCATACAGCTGAATCAGCTCCAGGAGGCCGGAGCGCAGTTTGCCGTGCAGCACGCCATCGACCCGCTGCGGGTCCTGGGACTGCCCGTGCGCGAGGTCTCCCCGAACGAGCGCGAGGACGCCGCCATGGGCAGAAGGATTGCCCTGGGCAGCGTGTTCGGCGTGGATGCCAGGTCTCGGTCGCACCTGCTGCTACGTCCCTTGGAGGGACAGCTTCCACAGGGTCAGAAGGTGGCGCTCTTCTCGGACTCCAGGCTGTGGGGGGTCTGGGAGGTCGACGGCGGACATCTGCGCAGCAGCGTGAACTTTCCAGTGGGCATCCAGGGGGTGTCTCCTTGCTCGAAGGCATAGAAAACAAAGCGAATACCATCCAGCGGAACTCCAGCGAGGCGCCTCAGGTCAGGGGCGCCTCGCTGGCGCAGCATGAGGAGTGGTCCTTGCCGCAGATAGACTTGAGCCAGCTGCCAAAGGCCGGCGGCAAAGTTGTGGCCCTGGCCACCTTCGCGGGTGCCGAGGTGAGTGATGAGCAGGTGGCGGACGGCGTGCGATGCTATTCGGCGGCGGCACCCGACGAAGTCGCCGGGCGTCGTGTCGTCTGCGTCATGGGCGCCTTCGACGGGCTGCACCTGGGCCATCGTGACCTGGTGAGCGCGGCCGTCGATGACGCGCGCCGACGCGGCGTGGCCTGCGTCGCGGTGACCTTCCAGCCGGACCCGGCAGAGGTCCTGGAGGGCGTCATTCCCGGCTCCAGGCTGCTGGACTGCCAGGACAGGGCACGTGGCCTTGTGAGCCTGGGCGTGGACTTCGTGCTCAGCTTCGCGTTCACAAAGGATGAGGCCGCCACCGACTACGAGGACTTCCTGCGCCTGCAGCTAAGCGGTCTGGTGCACCCCGTGGCAATCCACGTGGGCGCGAACTTCAGGTTCGGCGCGGGCGGGCTCGGAACGCCCTCGAACTTGGCCCAGCTGGGCTCCCGGCTGGGGTTCGCCGTGGTGGCGCACGATCTTCTGCAGAACGACGGACAGGTGGTGTCCGCCACACGGATACGCGGACTTCTGCACGAGGGGCGCCTGGGCCTGGCAAACCGGCTGCTGAGCCGTTGCCACTTCGTGCGCGGCACCGTGCAGCACGGCAGGGGAGAGGGAACCTCGTTCGGCTTCCCCACCGCAAACGTGGTCTGTGACATACGCGACTGCCTGCCCCAGGAGGGCGTCTACGCCTGCTACGTGGCGTGTGACGGGCATGCCTGGCCCGCGGCGACGAACGTCGGTGCGCCTCCCAGCTTCAGCCAGCCCAGGCCCGCCTTCCTGGAGGCGAACCTGCTGGGATTCGACGGCGACCTGTATGGCAGGGAGGTGCAGGTGGTCTTCGTGCGCTGGCTGCGCGCCTCCCGAAAGTTCGACTCGCTGGAACAGCTGGAGTCTGCTGTAATGCAGAACATTTGTTGGGTAAAAGACAACCTAGGTGACGCTAGGCTGGAGGTGTCCGTTGATCAGTGACGACGACAGGGAGCGGGTTCGCCAGGCCACGGACATCATTGCCCTGGTGGGCGAGACCGTCCAGCTGAAGCAGCGTGGCTCCAACGACTTCTGGGGCTGCTGTCCCTTCCATCACGAGAAGTCCCCCTCGTTCCACGTAAACGCCTCCACCGGCCTCTGGAAATGCTTCGGGTGCGGTGCCGGCGGCGACGTCTACGACTACGTCATGAAGCGCGAGAACCTGGACTTTCCCGACGCCATCCGCTACCTGGCGGACCGCGCGGGCATCGAGCTGACCGAGGAGCGGGGCAGCGCTCGCAAGGGACCCCGTCGCAACCGCATCATAGAGTGCCTGACTCAGGCCGAGGCCTTCTACTCGCTCATGCTGATGCGTGGGCGTGGAGAAGGGCCGGACTCGGGCAGGAAGTACCTGGCGGGGCGCGGGTTTGGCTCTGCCATCTGCAAGCGTTGGCACCTGGGATATGCCCCCGGACGTGGGACGCTGGTGGCGCACCTGCGCCAGCTGGGCTTCTCGAACGCCGAGATGCTGGCGGCCGACCTGGCCGTCGAGCGCTCGGGGCGCCCGCAGGACCGCTTCTACGACCGTGTCATGTTTCCCATACACGACGAGCAGGGACGCACCATTGCCTTCGGCGGGCGCGTGCTCACCGACGCGAAGCCCAAGTACCTGAACACGAAGGAGACGGCGGTATTCCACAAGGGCAAGCACCTCTTTGCCTTCGACCGCGCAAAGGAGTCCATCGCGGCGAAGGGCGTGGCCATCGTGTCGGAGGGCTACACCGACGTCATCTCGCTGCACGAGGCGGGCTATACGAACGCGGTGGCGGCCCTGGGCACGTCCTTCTCGCTGGACCACGTCAGGACCTTGTCACGGTTCGCCCGAAAGATCATCTGTATGTTCGACGGCGACGCCGCCGGGCAGAAGGCGGCCGAGCGTGCCATCCAGTTCATCGACAAGACCGAGGCGGACCTGCGCTGCGTCGTTCTGCCGAACAACCAGGACCCCGCCGAGTTCCTGGCCTCGCATGACCACTCGGAGTTGCAGCCCATCCTGGACACGGCTGAGCCGCTGATGGACTTCGTCTTTCGCAAGAGGCTGGCGGGATTCGACCTGTCGTCTCCCGGCAGGCGCGTCGCCGCCCTGAACGACCTGGCAGAGCTCCTGGCGCCTCTGAAGAACTCGTACCTTCTGGATGCCTATGCCACGCAGCTGGCCGACGCCCTTGGCATGGACGTGGAGGAGACCAAGCGCGTCATCAGGTCGAAGCCCGTGAAGTCTGCGGAGCCCGAGGGCTCCATCGTCCAGGCATCGCGCGTGGGCGGTGGGTACCCACGCCCCAGGGCGGGCTCGGGCTACCAGTCTGGCGCCAGACCCGGCTCACGGCGCCAGCCGTCGTGGCAGGGTGGCTCGGCGGAACGCTCGGGATCGTCCTGGCAGCGCGGCTTCGGCGGTGCGGCTGCCCATCCGCAGCAGATGGGCGTACCCACCTACCTGGAGGCCTATCCCGAAGCCGAGGACTCGTACTACGAGGATGCCCCCGCGGACTACGTGCCTGACTTCGAAGGCGGGACTCCCGTGCAGCAGCAGACCTCTGCCGACGGCGCTGCCGCAGCGGGGGAGCCGCGCGGGTTCGTTTCGCTGGAGGCTCTGTCGGGAGAGGAGCGCCAGCAGGTGGCTGCGGAGCGCGAGCTTCTGAGCATGCTGGCCACGGATCCTGACTCACTGCGACCCTATGCGGATCGCATAGCGCAGATCTCCTGGACAGACTCCAGGCACGAGGCCATGGCCTGGGCCATCCTGGCCACCCCGGAGGGCACGTCCCCGGCAGATGCCGTACAGGCTGCCACCGAGGTGGAGCCCCTGGCGCCCAAGGTGCTGGCATCGGGCAGGCTCGTGTCGACGCCTGGCATGACGCAGCAGCAGAAGGTCGACTTCGTGCTGCAGACCGTGGAGCTCTTCTCAACAAAGCGGCGCATCCGCGAGATACGCTCGCGCCTGCGCGGCGGCTCCAGCGTGCCCGGCGACGAGGCGGAGCGGCTGTTCGAGGAGGCAACGCAGCTGCAAAGACATGCAAATGAGCTGTCGAAGCAACTTTCTGGTGTTGACGGGGGATAAAAACGGGTAAAATTCCAGAGCTTGTGCGTAGAAAGGATACCTGTGGCAGCCACGAAGACCAAGAACATAAAGCTTTCGAGTGAGCTTGACAAGGCCGTCGAGGGCCTGGTAAAGAAGTCCCGCAAGTCGGGCGGCAGCCTGACCGAGGACGACATCCAGGCAGCCCTGGCGGACATAGATGTCGACAGCGACGAGCTCTCCGACGTGTATGACGCAGTGCGCTCCAAGGGCGTCGACATCCTGAGCTCCGGCGACGATTCGGATGACGCCGACGAGGAGGACGACGTCGACGACGATTTCTCCGGCGACGACGAGGATTCCGACGACGACGAGGATTCCGAGGCCGTAAGCGAGGCCAAGGCCGTGAAGGAGGCGCTGCGCTCTACCCAGACTTCTCGGTCGAAGTCCAGCAAGCGTCGCTCCAGCCGTATGAAGGCCCGCCGCTCCGACAGCTCCACGGTGCTTCTGACCGGCGATCCCGTGCGCATGTACCTGAAGGAGATCGGCAAGGTCGACCTGCTGACCGCCTCCGAGGAAGTACACCTGGCCATGAAGATCGAGGCCGGAAACGAGGCCACCGAGAAGCTGGAGGCCGCCGAGAACGGCGACATCGAGCTCACCCGTGCCGAGCAGCGCCGCCTCATGCGCATCGAGCAGGTGGGCCTGGACGCAAAGCAGCAGCTTATCAGCGCGAACTTGCGTCTGGTCGTCTCCATCGCGAAGCGCTATGTCGGCCGTGGCATGCTGTTCCTGGACCTGATCCAGGAGGGCAATCTGGGCCTCATCCGTGCCGTCGAGAAGTTCGACTACACGAAGGGCTTCAAGTTCTCCACGTATGCCACCTGGTGGATACGCCAGGCCATCACGCGCGCCATCGCCGACCAGGCCCGCACCATCCGCATTCCGGTGCACATGGTCGAGACCATAAACAAGCTGGTCCGCGTGCAGCGTCAGCTGCTGCAGGACCTCGGCCGAGATCCCACCCCCGAAGAGATCGGCGAGGAGATGGGCATGAGCGCCGACCGCGTGCGCGAGATTCAGAAAATCAGCCAGGAGCCCGTTTCGTTGGAGACGCCTATCGGCGAGGAAGAGGACTCCCAGCTGGGCGACTTCATCGAGGACTCAACGGCCGTGGCTCCTCCCGAGGCTGCCAGCGACTCCATGCTGCGCGAGCAGCTGGACCAGGTGCTGGATGGCCTGGCGGACCGCGAGCGTAAGGTCATCAAGTTCCGCTTTGGCCTGGAGGACGGTCATCCCCGCACGCTGGAGGAGGTCGGCCGCGAGTTTGGCGTAACGCGCGAGCGCATCCGTCAGATTGAGAGCAAGACCCTCGTCAAGTTGCGTCACCCCAGCCGCTCTGGCAAGCTGAAGGACTACATCGAGGACTAGCGTGGTGGCTGGCTGCTAGTTAGGTGCCAGGTCGATACCTAAGTGGCAGGTTGCTAGTTAGGTTACAGACAGGTTGCTACCTAAGTACCAGGTTGCACTTCTCGCAATAGCTCCATAAGGGCGGGCCCATGTAGGGTCCGCCCTTTTTTATCCGCTGCCCTTAGCCGACCTTGCATAACTCTATCTGGACATGCACCATACCCTGTCAGGCAGCGCGGCATTTCATGACCGGTAGCGTGATTACTCATGCCACGACGTACTGTATGAGAAAGAAGCGCAGGGGTGTGCGGTGCGAGTGCGAAAGCACTCGCAGGTCAATACCCCGTCAGAACCTCTGCTACCGGGGTTCGAGGTGCGTGTGCGTGTGCACCCACACCTCGGCACCCTGTCAGGGCAGTTTCTGCAGGGGTTGCAGCCGCGAGCGTACATACACCTTGAACCAAGCATCGGGGACGGTTGGGGAACCGTGCCGAAAGAACAGCACGGCATAATGGCATGTTATTTCGACACTCACGTTGCATAACGTTTGAGGATTGCCACGCAGTCGATACGCGAGCTATGAGCAATGAAAAAGGACCCCAAACGAAGTTGAGGTCCTGAAGTTCCTGGCTCCCCGGGCAGGGTTCGAACCTGCGACAAGCTGATTAACAGTCAGCTGCGCTACCACTGCGCCACCGGGGAATTAGTGTCGTTGCTCCTGCAACGGTTTTCTATTATGCACGATTTTGCGGGATGCGCAAGAACTTTTTCGCCTTTTCAAGAAATTGGGCGCTCCGGATTGGGCGCTCAGGGAAGTAAGGCGCATCGTGCAGTAAGGCGCATCGTGCAGTAAGGCGCTTCGAATAGTCAGGCGTCTCGCGAAGTAGGGCGCGTCGGAAAATGGCCGCGTCGTGAAGTTCGGTACAGCACCATGTGGTGACGTGCCACCGAGAGTCCGAGTCGATAGCTAGCTGATTCATGGGGAGTTCGGATTGAAGACCAGCCAGATCGTTGGCACTCGAATGGACGGGGGCTGTCTTGCGGTGAATTCGAGTCGACAGGCAATCGACCTCTCGAAAACCCGAATCGATTGGAAATAACAATACCGGCAACACGCGAGAATTGGGCGCCCACTATGTGGGAAAGAAGAGCACAGCCGAAAGCGTTAGAAGAGAAATAGAAAACCGCGCGAGGCAAAATCTGGCACAAAAAAAGACCCGCCGAAGCGGGTCTGAAATCTCTGGCTCCCCGGGCAGGGTTCGAACCTGCGACAAGCTGATTAACAGTCAGCTGCGCTACCACTGCGCCACCGGGGAATGTTGGTGCGCCGAAGCACAGGTACTCATTATATGGACCTAGCAGGAGATTGCAAGCGGCTTTTTGCCTTTTTTGGGCGATTGGGTGCTCGATGCGTCTCAAGCCCAAAGCGATTGGTGTGCGGCACAAGGAACCAAATGAGGGAGGGTCAGCTTGCCGAATAGTTAACTTGCCGCATAGTTGAATTGCCGAATATAGACTGTACGAACAACATAGATTGGACGGATACCCAGTATGTTTGCCGGGACCACCTGGCGTATGGTGTGCCTGCTCTTGTCATGCGGCGAAGGAGACGCGTGTGTCGCCAGCGAGTCACATGTGGTGCCAGCGAGTCACATGCAGCGGCACCGACGAAGCGCAAGTGGCCCACGCCAGCGAGGCGCATGTGACAACGCCGCGTGGCGGGGGTGTCCCTATTGTGAAATTGATTTCGTTCGCGATGGAGCGCGCGAGGGCCCAGGAATTCGCTGTGCTAGCATTATGGAGTTACGTTTTGCCTGTTGGACGGCTCAGCTGTTGGCGGCACCTAGCTGGCATCTGCGTTTCACCACATCAGGCGCTAACTGTAGGTTTCGACCAGCGAGGTGAACCGCGTGAGCGCTAACCCTAGCACCAACCAGGCCCAGATCACCGAAGACGGCATCCAGGTCTGGAACACTCCGCACCAAAAGACGATGTTCATTTTGCAGCAGCTCGTGGGCAAGGACTTCAAGCTGAAGTACCGTCGCAGCGTGCTGGGAGTTGTATGGAGCGTTCTGAACCCGCTTCTGATGATGATCGTCATGTCGTTCGTGTTCTCGTACTTCTTGCGCTACGCGGAGATTCAGCACTACCCGCTGTACCTCATCATCGGCAACATCACGTGGACCGTGTTTGCGGACTCCACGAACTTCGGCGTCACGTCCATCATCGACGCCGCCGGCCTGCTAAAGAAGGTCAAGGTAAACAAGACCGTGTTTCCGTTGGAGAAGGTCCTGTTTGCCCTCGTAAACTTTGCGTTCTCGCTGATCGCCGTCCTGATCGTTATGGTGTGGGAGGGCGTAGCCCCCACGCCGTACCTGTTCCTGCTGCCGCTGGTCCTTGCATGTCTGGCGGTGTTCTGCGTTGGCATGGCCATGCTGCTGGGCACGCTGGCGGTCTTCTTCCGTGACATGATTCACCTGTGGAGCGTCATCATCCTGGCATGGATGTACGCCACGCCCATCTTCTGGCCCCAGAGCATGATCGAGTCCGTGCCCTACACCATCGTGCGCAAGCTGATGTACGCCAACCCCATGTACAACTACGTCAACTTCATGCGCAACATCTTCGTGGACGGCGTCATGCCCGGTTGGAAGACCTTTGCCCTGTGCATCATCTGGGCAGTCGTCTCGCTGGTGCTGGGCTACGTCGTGTTCCACCGCAACGAGCACAAGTTCATCCTGCACATCTAACCTTCGTCCCTAGGAGCATCGAGTGGCAGCAACCGCAGAGAAAGCCAAGTCACAACAAAACGATGGCCTCATGCAGCGTCCTCCCATCCCGGCGGACGACGCACCCATAGCCATCGACGTGCAGCACGTCCAAATGATCTTCAACATGGCCTCCGAGCAGCTGAACTCCTTCAAGGAGTACTTCATCAAGCTGGCCAAGCACGAGCTCTTCTTCAAGGAGTTCCACGCGCTGGAGGACATCACGTTCCAGGTGCACAAGGGTGAGGCATTTGGCCTGGTGGGCACCAACGGCTCGGGCAAGTCCACCATGCTGAAGATCATCGCAGGCGTGCTGGAGGCCTCAAAGGGCACGGTCAAGGTGAATGGCGCCATCGCGCCTCTGATCGAGCTGGGCGCTGGCTTCGACATGGAGCTGACCGCGCAGGAGAACATCTACCTCAACGGCGCCCTGCTGGGCTACACGAAGGAATTCATCGACGCGAAGTTCGACGAGATCGTGGACTTCGCCGAGCTGCGCGACTTCATGGAGATGCCGCTGAAGAACTACTCCTCCGGTATGGTCGCGCGCATCGCATTCGCCATCGCCACCATCACCGAGCCCGACATCCTCATCGTGGACGAGACGCTGTCTGTGGGTGACTTCCTATTTCAGGAGAAGTGCGAGCGCCGCATAAAGGAGCTCGTTGACTCCAACAACTGCACGGTCCTGCTGGTGTCCCACGACATCACGCTGGTGGAGCGCATGTGCGACCGCGTTCTGTGGATCGAGAAAGGCCACGAGCGGATGCTGGGGCCCACCGATGAGGTCTGCGCGGCTTACAAGGCGCTGGGAGACTAGCCATGGTCCCCGTGGACGTATCGGTCATAGTTCCCTGCTACAACGGCCAGAAGTACCTGGGCCAGATGCTGAGCTGCGTGCTCTCCAGCGACCGCTCGTCGCTGGAGGTCATCTGCGTCAACGACGGCTCCACCGACTCCACCCTGGACATCATGCGCGAGTGCGCCCAGAAGGACTCTCGCGTCATCGTGCTCGACCGCCAGAACGCCGGCTACGGAGCCGCGGTCAACGCCGGGTTAGAGGTTGCCACCGGCACGTACGTGGCAGTGGCGGAGTCCGACGACTTCGAGCTTCCCCACATGTACGACGACCTCATGGACCTGGCTCTGGCCTACGGGCTGCCCGACGTCGTGAAGGGCTGCTACTGGCGCGTCGTACAGGCGGGCACGCCTGCCGAGCGGCGCTATCGCGGGTACGTCTACGACAGGATTCATCCGCGGCGCATGCCCTTCCGCATAGTGGAGGCCCCGCAGCTTCTGCAGTACCACCCCTCCATATGGTCGGGCATCTACCGGCGCGCGTTTCTGCAGGGGAAGGGGATTCGTCTGGTGGAGGCGCCAGGTGGCGGCTGGGTGGACAACCCCTTCCTGGTAGACGTGCTGTGCCAGGCCGAGTCCATCGTGTACACGGACTCCTGCCACTACTGCTATCGCGAGGACATCGCAGGTACCTCGACCGCGGCCCGCAACGCGAAGGTCAGCTACGCGCGCTGGATGGAGCGCCAGGACATACTGGACAGGCTGGGCATCAACGACCCCGGCATTCTGAAGGCCAACTACGTGGTGGGACTGAAGTTCGTAGAGGCGGCTATTGGACAGGGAGTGCTGGACACCCCAGAGGGGCAACGTGCTACGGCTACGCTGCTGCGCCGCATGGACCCCACCATCGTGGCGCACATACACGACGTCAGCCCCGCTCTCATAGACCGCTACGCACAGCTGACAGGACACGATGTCCATGGCAGTGCGCTGGCATACCAAGCACACCTGGCGCAGGAGGTTGCCTGGGGACTGCGCGTGAACGGACCGGGCTTTGTGGCGTCTAATGTAGCGCTGGCTCGCAGACGCCAAAGTCAGGAGTAGAGCGACCCAAGGCGGCCTTGCATGCCGTACACTTTCTGCCAGGCAAACGAGCACACGAGAGGTAGCGCAATGAGGGACTACAAGCTGGCCAACGTTCTGACAAAGCCCGATGACTTCGCGAAGGACTACCCCGGGCTGTACTGGCATGCCGAGGGGGGAGAGGCCCGCTACGACGAGAGTGCCGGCGCCCTGCAGGTGCGAGGAACCGTGGACTTCACGTCATTTCTGAATGCGCTCTCCATTGGCAAGTGGCGCCGCTACACCTGCGTGCACTTCGCATCGCTGACCCTGACCCTCCGAGGCGACGAGTGCCAGGTGTATGCAACCGAGCTGCCGGCAAATGCCAAGGCTGTGCAGGTGGCAGAGCGCCCGCTGGTCAGCGTCAGCGCCAGCCATGCACCGCAGACCGTGACCGTGCCTCTGCCGCAGACCGACTCCGCCGTCCAGGGCTTCAGGCTGGTGTCTTCCGGCACCACGCTGCTCGAGGGCGGACACTACAGCGCCCAGGGGCCCGAGAACTCCGTCCTCAAGATAGAGCTGGCGCTGTACACCACCACCTTCAAGAAAGAGAAGTACATCACCCACAACGTCGACGCCATCAAGCGCGAGGTGTTGGGCTGCGACGACCCCGTGGCCAGCCACTTCCACATGTACGTGGTCGACAACGGCAGGACGCTTCCCGTGCAGCAGATCTCCGACGCGGGCGTCACGGTGATCCCGAACGACAACGTGGGCGGTGCCGGCGGCTTCGCGCGCGGCATGTTGGCGGCGCTGGATGCGGGGGCCACGCACGTGCTGCTGATGGACGACGACGTCCATGTGCTTCCCGAGAGCTTCAAGCGCACCTTTGCCCTGCTGTCCCTGGCAAACGACCGCTACCGCGACGCCTTCGTCAACGGTGCCATGCTGAACGCGGGCAAGCCCAACGAGCTGTTCGAGGATGTGGCGCATGTAAGGCGCGACGGCATCTACGGCAGCCTGAAGCACGCGCTCAAGGTGGACCGTCCCGAGGAGCTGTCGCAGAACGAGGCCGTGAACGTGGAGGTGCCCAACGCTTACGGCGCGTGGTGGTACTCCTGCATCCCCACCAGCGCCATCAGGGAGCACGGCCTGCCGCTTCCGGTGTTCGTGCGCTGCGACGATGTCGAGTTCGGCATCCGCTGCCAGCCCACCTATATGACCATGAACGGTATCTGCGTGTGGCACGAGCAGTTCGAGGGCCGCTTCAATGCCGCGGTGGACTCCTACCAGTACACAAGGAACTTCCTCATCATGCAGGCCAGCGACGGCATCGACGTCACGCGCCCTTTCTTCTTGCGCTTCGACAGGACGTTCCACATCTACCTGCGCTCCATGAACTACGGCACGTGCGAGCTCATGCTGGACGGCCTGGCGGACTTCCTGAAGGGGCCGTCGTTCATCGAGCATGCCTCGGGCGAGAAGATCTTGATGGCGAACTCACAGAAGAAGGAGAAGCTGGTGCCCCTGGACCAGCTGGACCAGTCTATCATCAGCCAGGCGAAGCCCGACATGCGCTACCTGGGCGAGCAGAAGGGCAGGCCATTCGCGCTGAAGCTTCTGGAGGAGCTGCCGCACGACCGCCACGAGCTGCCCGACGCGCTGCTGAGCGACAAGCCCGCTCCCGTGTACTACTGCCGTGGCGCCTATCCCGCGCGCAAGGCGGCGTTTCGCAAGGTGCTGGTTGCCTACGACGCCACGGGCACGAAGGCCTGCATCCGTCACATGGACCGTGCCCGCTGGCGCCAGCTGAACGAGCGCTATGCCGAGCTGACCAAGGCCTTCTGGGACCGCAAGGACCAGTTGTGGCGCGAGTACTCCGAGGCCAGGCCCTATCTCACTAGCCAGGCATTCTGGAGGAAGTACCTGCATATGGACCAGGAGCCCCAGCCGGTCGGCGCTGACGCGACTGACGCCAAGCAGTCTGGCTCCAAGGCAGCTGCCGAGGGCCAAAAGGACGATGCCGTCTCCGCAGACGCCTAGGGTCGACCAGCCTAGAATCGACCGGTACTGGTGGTGGCCAAGCTTCGCAAGCACGGCGCCCGAGGTCCGAGGCTGTTTACATAGCGCCTCATGGCGCCCGCGCCTCACGGAATCCCCCAGAAGCGCGGGCGTTCTTCTTGCCATAGCTCATGCGACATGCCATATGTGCGGAAGGTGTGACGGCGACGATCTGTCTTCGTCCGGGCTCTCGTTCGCCGGGGATTTTGTTGTGTTCGTGCGGTGGGCGCGCTATTCTAAGCACGACCTTTAAGCGTGTACGAGATACCCGCAAGGCTACATACACCGTTGGCCGCAATGGCCGGCGTAGCCATGGGCTTTTGCTGAGTGCTCGTACCGCGTGTCGGTCGGGCATTCTTTTTTGAAGGGAGTCCCATGGAATACAAGCCCAAGGCGGTCGTCATGGACGACGCGGCCATGCGGCGTGCCCTCACGCGCATAGCCCACGAGATTCTGGAGCGCAACGAAGGCGCAAAGGACATCGCACTGGTCGGCATCGTCAGCAGGGGTGTGCCCCTGGCGGAGATCCTGGCCAGCGAGATTCAAGACATCGAGGGCATCCGCCCGCAGGTCGGAAAGCTGGACATCAGCTTCTACCGCGACGACTTCGGAAAGACCGTCTCGCCCGTGCTGCATGCCACGGACATCCCCTTTAAGGGAGACAACGAGAACATCGTTCTGGTGGACGACGTGCTGTTCACCGGACGCACCGTGCGATCCGCCCTGGACGCCCTCATGGACTTCGGTCGCCCGAAGACCGTGCAGCTGGCCGTCATGGTGGACCGCGGCCATCGCGAGCTGCCCATCCGCGCCGACTACGTGGGCAAGAACGTGCCCAGCTCCCACGAGGAGCGCGTCCGCGTAAAGCTGAAGGACGTCGACGGCTACAACGCCGTCGAGATCTGGGACGCCAAGGTCGAGAAGGCCGCGAAGGCAGCGGCAAAGTCAGCGGGAGGGGCAAGGTAGCATGCTCAGCGTACGAAACCTCATCGACACGACCAGCCTGACGGCTGACGACATCACGCAGATCCTGGACACGGCTCGCTCGTTCGCAGAGGTCAACAGCCGCGCGATCAAGAAGGTCCCCGCACTGCGCGGACGCACCATCGTGAACCTGTTCCTGGAGCCCTCCACGCGCACCAGGAGCTCGTTCGAGCTGGCCGAGAAGCGCCTCTCGGCCGACTCGCTGAACATGAGCGGCTCCACCTCCTCGGTCGTGAAGGGCGAGTCCTTGGCCGACACGATCCAGACCATCTCGGCCATGAACGTCGACATGTTCGTGTGTCGTGCGCGCCTGGCCGGCACCCCGTACCTCATCACGCAGAACACCGACGCGGTGGTCATCAACGCCGGCGACGGCAAGCACCAGCACCCCACGCAGGCGCTGCTGGACCTGTACACCATCCGCCAGAACTTCGGCCACCTGGACGGCCTGAAGGTCGCCATCGTGGGCGACCTGGACCACAGCCGCGTCGTGGGCTCGTTGGCCCCCGCGCTGAAGACCATGGGCGCAGAGGTCATATTCGTCGGACCCCCGACGTTCCAGGTGTCCGACCCCAGCTGGTACGGCGTGCAGCAGACCTCCGACCTGGACTCGGTCCTGCCCGAGGTGGACGTGGTCTACATGCTGCGCGTGCAGCTGGAGCGCATGGAGGGGGCCGTCATCCCCTCGAAGCGCGAGTACAACCGCCTCTACGGCCTGGACGAGCGTCGCAGCAAGCTGATGCGTCCCGACGCCATCGTGTGCCACCCCGGCCCCATGAACCGCGGCATGGAGATCAACACCGAGGTCGCCGACGGGCCGCGCGCCAGGATTCTGAACCAGGTCAACGCCGGTGTCGCCGTGCGCATGGCCGCCATGTACCTGCTTCTGGGAGGAGAGAACTATGGCATTTCTGCTTAAGGGCGCTCACGTGGTGGACCCCCAGGTGGGTCTGGACGGCGTGTGCGACGTGCTGATCGAGGGCAAGAAGATCGCCCAGGTGGCACCCTCCATCGAGGCGGGAGACGCGCAGGTGGTCGACGGCGCGGGCAAGTACCTGGTCCCCGGCCTGTTCGACATGCACGTGCACTTCCGCGACCCCGGCTACGAGTACAAGGAGACCATCTACACCGGTGCCCGCTCGGCAACCAAGGGCGGCTTCTCCGACGTGGCCACCATGCCCAACACCAACCCCGTCACCGACTCCGGCACCGGCGTGCGCTACCAGATCGACCGCGCCCGCCACGCCAACCTGGTCTACGTGCACCCCATCGGCGCCCTGACCAAGGGCGAGAAGGGCGAGGAGCTGGCCGAGATCGGCGACATGCTGGTCGAGGGCGCCTGCGCCTTCAGTGACGACGGCCACGGCGTGCAGAGCGCCGGCATGATGCGCACGTGCATGGAGTACGTGTCGCAGTTCGACCGCGCGGTGCTGGCCCACTGCGAGGTCGAGAGCCTGACCACGCACGGCGTCGTGAACGAGGGCCGTGCCTCCACCAGGCTGGGCATGTTCGGCTGGCCCGCCCTGGGCGAGGAGCTGGAGATTGTGCGCGACATCGAGCTGGCACGCCTGACGGGCTGCCAGTTCCACGTGTGTCACATCTCGACCGCCCGCGGCCTGGACATCATCCGTCGCGCCAAGGCCGAGGGACTGCCCGTGACCTGCGAGGTCACGCCGCATCACCTCTTCCTGACCGAGGAGAACATCACCGAGTCGTACAACACCAACCTAAAGATGAACCCGCCCCTGCGCACGGCCGCCGACGCCGCCGCGCTGCGCGAGGGCATCTGCGACGGCAGCATCGACTGCGTCGTTACCGACCACGCGCCGCACGCCGCCCACGAGAAGGAGTGCGAGTTCGAGATTGCGGCCTTTGGCACCATCGGCCTGGAGACCTCGCTGCCCCTGATGCTGACGAACCTGGTAAACAAGGGCAAGATGTCCTGGGACACCCTGGTGAGGACCATGGCCATCAACCCGCGCCACATCCTGCACCTGGACCCCGTGAAGGTCGAGGCCGGATCCAGCGCGAACCTGACGCTGATTGACCCCAACCGAAAGATCAAGGTGACGCCCGACTTCATCGAGAGCAAGTCGAAGAACTCCGCCTTCATGGGCATGACCCTGACCGGCTGCGCCACGGACGTGTTCGTGGAGGGCAAGCACACGCTGGTCGACGGCGTCGTGGCATAGGGGGCTCGCATGGTTCCCGTGTCTGGGGTGCACGAGTACCCCTTCGTCGTTGTGTCAAACGAGCGTGTGGCCGACCAGGTCTTTCGCATGGTGATCTCCGCACCGAAGCTGGCTGCCGCTCTGGAGCCGGGACAGTTCGTGAACGTCCGCGTGCCCGGAAACGACGCGCACCTGCTACGAGTTCCGCTGAGCTTTGCCAGCGCCGACGGTCGCGAGGGCACCATCGAGTTCGTGTATGCGACGGTGGGCGACGCCACAAGGCGCATGACGGCCATGAGGGAGCTGCAGTCCTCCAGCGTGCTGGGTCCTTGTGGCCACGGCTGGAGGGAGCCCACCCAGAAGGGCAGGGTCCTTCTGGTTGCGGGCGGCATCGGCGTGACCCCAGTGGTCGCTGCGGGTCGCTGGCTGGCAGGCATGGGCTACGACTTCGACGCCGTGGTCGGTGCCCAGACTGCCTCGAGGCTGTGGGGCATCGACGAGCTGCGCCAGCTGGGCCGAGGCCAGGTGGCCATGACCACCGATGACGGCTCCGAGGGGCTGCGCGGCTTTACGACCGACGCCATGAGGCAGCTGCTTGAGGCGCACGACTACGTCGAGGTTATGACCTGCGGCCCTAACGTCATGATGGCGGGCGTGGCGCGCCTGGCCGAGCAGGCCGGCGTGCCCTGCCAGACGTCCCTGGAGCGCATGATGGGCTGCGGGTTCGGTGCGTGCAACACGTGCAACGTGGCCCTGCGCAACGGCGGCTACGCGTCGTGCTGCAAGGATGGCCCCGTGTTCGACTCGAGGGAGGTGGCGTGGTGAGCACTCCAAACATGTCCGTGAACCTGGGCGGCATACAGATGAAGAACCCCATCTGCACCGCGTCCGGCACCTTTGGCAACGGCTGGCAGTTCGAGGGCTTCTACGACGTGTCTCGGCTGGGCGCCATCACCTGCAAGGGCGTCTCGGCCGAGCCCTGGGACGGCAACCCCGCACCCAGGCTGGCCCAGCTGCCCTCGGGCATCATGAACTCCGTGGGCCTGCAGAACCCCGGCGTCCGCGAATTCGTGCGCGAGTACGGCGAGTACCTGTCCGACCTGGACCGTCGCGGCTGCAAGGTCATCTGCCAGGTGGCGGGTCACTCGGTGCAGGAATACGAGCGCGCGCTGGAGCTCTACGAGGAGCTGGCGCCCTTCGCCGCGGGGTTCGAGATAAACATCTCGTGCCCCAACATCGCCAAGGGCGGCGCCGCCATGGGGTCCACCCCCGAAGGGGCGGCCGAAGTTACCCGTGCGTGCCGCAGGCTGACGAAGCGCCCGCTGCTGGTAAAGATGGCCCCGACCAACGTGGCCGAGATCGCCCGCGCCATCGAGGCAGAAGGTGCCGATGCCCTCACCCTCATAAACACGATTCCCGGCATGTGCATAGACGTGCGCACGCGCAGGAGCAAGGTCTCGCGCCCGACCGCTGGCGTGTCCGGTCCCGGCATCCACGCCATCGCGGTCCGCATGGTGTGGGAGGCGGCGAAGGCCGTCAGCATTCCCATCAACGGCGTGGGCGGCGTGACGTCCGGCGAGGACGCGGCCGAGTTCATACTGGCGGGCGCCACCGCCGTTTCGGTGGGCACGCAGAACCTCGTGGAGCCCGGCGCGGCTTCCAGGATCCTGGATGAGCTGACCCAGTGGGTTGCCAGCCAGGGCGCATCTGACGTCAACGAGCTTATAGGAGCGTTCGAATGCTAAGTGTGGAGCAGGCGCAAGACGCCATCATCGTGGCACTGGACATGGGCGCCGACGACGCCGTCCGGCTGTGCCAGAAGCTCAGCGGAAGGGCCCGCTGGGTCAAGGTCGGTATGACCCTGTACTACGCCTGCGGACCCCAGATCGTGGACCGCATGCACCAGCTGGGCTTCAACGTGTTCCTGGACCTGAAGCTGCACGTCATCCCGTTCCAGGTGGAGGGCGCCGCCGAGGCGGCGTCCCTTGCCGGCGCGGACATCCTGTCCATCCACGCCCTGGGCTCCTCGGCCATGGTGGCGGGCGCCCGCAGGGGCGTCCAGAAGGCCGCCCAGAAGCGAGACAGCCGCACGAAGCTCGTTGCCATCTCGGTTCTGACCAGCATGGACCAGGACGCGCTGCACGAGATCGGCATCGAGGTGCCCGTGAAGGACGAGGTCGCCAAGCTGGCGTCCCTGGCCGTGTCGGCAGGTTCCGACGGCATCGTGTGCTCCCCGCAGGAGGCTGCGCAGATGCGCCAGCTGCTGGGTCCCGACGCGCTCATCGTGACGCCTGGCGTGCGGCCCGCTGGCTCTGCCATCGGCGACCAGAAGCGCGTGGCCACTCCGGCGGCTGCCATCGCGGCCGGCGCGTCCAAGCTTGTCATCGGCCGACCCATCACGAAGGCCGAAGACCCGGTGGCGGCGTTCGATGCCATCGTGAACGAGCTGACGGGGTCCGCCCGCTAGGCGAACAAATCATTTTCAGGTGCTGGGCGTGGTTACAGAGCCGCGCCCCGCTTTTTGGGTATGGTGCGAGCGAAGCAGTTTGGTGTAAGGTGTGAATTCGACGTGTTACGCCCCTGGCGTCATCGTCCGAACGCTTGTAAAATTGCAGGTAGATTGGCAAACTAGGACAATAGCTACGCCATTTGCGATAGAGTTAGCTCGGTTTGCCAGCTAATTGCTATTCTCACGTTTCCAACGTTAGGAGTTACAATGCCACTTCCTCAGCTTACCGACGAGCAGCGTAAGGCCGCCCTCGAGAAGGCTGCTGCGGCACGCCACGCCCGTGCCGAACTTCGCTCCAACATCAAGAGCGGTAAGATCACCCTGGAGGAGGTCCTCGATTCCGACGATCCCATTGCCAACCGCATGAAGGTCTCGGCGCTAATCGAGTCCCTGCCTGGCTACGGCAAGGCAAAGGCCGCAAAGATCATGGACGAGCTAGGCATCAGCGCCACTCGTCGCGTGAAGGGCCTAGGCGCTCGTCAGCGCGAGCAGCTCCTTGAGGTGCTGAACAAGTAGTGGCACGCACAGCTAGACTTTTCGTGGTGTCGGGTCCCGCCGGCGTCGGCAAGGGAACGCTCGTGGCGCGGTTGCGCCAGCTACGTCCCGACCTGGGCCTGACGGTCTCCGCCACCACCAGGAGCCCTCGTCCGGGCGAGAAGGACGGCGTGGCCTATCACTTCATGACGGACGAGGAGTTCACGGCGCACGTGCAGGCCGGAGACTTCCTCGAGTGGGCCCAGGTGCATGACCACCGCTACGGCACGCTTCGCAGCGAGGTGGACCGCTGCCTCCAGCAGGGTCACTCCGTCGTGCTGGAGATAGACGTCCAGGGCGCGCGCAACGTACGCCGCATCTATCCGGACGCCGTGCTGGTGTTCATAGAGCCTCCTTCGTGGGAGTTGTTGGTAGAGCGCCTGCGCGGGCGCGGCACCGAGTCCGAGGAGTCGCTTCGCATTCGCCTGGCCGACGCCAAGCACGAGCTCGAGCTGGCACCTAGCTACGACGTGCGCATAGTGAACGACAACCTCGAACAGGCCACAAACGAGCTGGCCCAAGCCTTCGATAAGTACGAATCGTACGGAGGTACGACACACAATGGCAATCACTAACCCCGAGATCGACCACCTGCTGGCACAGACCGAGCACAACCCGTTCCTGCTGTGCTCCATCGCGTCCAAGCGTGCGTGCGACATTAACAACATGCTGCGTGGGCAGCACCTCCGGGTGACCGCAATCCAGGACTTCGATGACATCACCACCGTGGCGTCCGGCGAGGACCCCATCTCGACGGCCATGGAGGAGATTGACTCCGGCGTCCTCAGCTTCGTGAAGGAAGACTTCGACGAGGACATCAAGGGTGCGAACGTGCAGGTGCAGCAGAATTCATGACTGAACGCGTCTGCCTCGTCCACTACCACGAGATAGGCCTGAAGGGAAAGAACCGCTCTACCTTCGAGAACCAGCTCGTGAACAACCTCAATCGCGCTCTGCGGGAGTTTCCCGTGGAGCGTGTCTGTCGTATATCGGGACACCTCCTGGTGGAGGTGAACGACGGCAACGCCACAGACGAGCTGGCGCATGCCATTTCCCGCGTTCCCGGCGTGGCCAGGGTCTCGGTGGCATACCGCTGCGGCCTGGACGAGGGCGAGTTCTGCCAGGCTGCCGTGCGCGCGCTGCGCGAGGCGGGACAGTTCGGCACGTTCAAGGTTCACGCCCGCAGGTCCGCCACCGCCTACCCCAAGCACACGCTCGAGATAAACGCCCTGGTGGGCGACGTGCTGTGCCGCGAGTTCCCCGACCACAAGGTCGAGATGCACCATCCCGACGTCACCGTCATCGTGCACGTGATGCAGGGACACGTCTACGTGTACACCGACACGGGCCCCGGCGTGGGAGGCCTTCCGGTGGGCACCGCCGGCAAGGTCGTGTCGCTCTTCTCAAGCGGATTCGACTCCCCGGTGGCCACGTGGATGGTCGGCAGGCGCGGGGCCACCATGATACCCGTGCACTTCTCGGGCAGGCCCATGACCAGCGACACCAGCGAGTGGCTGTGCCGCGACCTGGTGGACGCCTTGGCACCCTCGGGCATCGTGGGTCGCATGTACGTCGTCCCCTTTGGAGAGCGCCAGAGGGAGATCTCCCTGGCAGTGCCGCAGAGCCTGCGCGTCATCATGTACAGGCGCGTCATGTTTGCCGTTGCCGAGCGCATAGCCCAGCAGGAGGGCGCAAAGGCGCTCGTGACCGGCGAGTCCCTGGGCCAGGTGGCGTCGCAGACGCTGGAGAACATCGCCGCGGTGAACGAGATGGTATCGATGCCGGTGTTCCGCCCGCTCATCGGCTCCGACAAGCAGGAGATCATGGATCGTGCCCAGAGCATCGGGACGTATGACATCAGCGCCCAAGATGCCCCCGACTGCTGCACGCTGTTCATGCCCCGAAAGCCCGAGACGCACGCGCGCATGCGCGAGGTCCACGAGGCCTGGGACATGTTCGACCATGACGCCATGATCGAC
>JAQXQO010000087.1 GCA_029101205.1 Coriobacteriales bacterium
CGGCCTGTGCGTGGAGTCCTGCCCCGCAGGCGCCGTGAAGCTGGGCCAGAAGCTGTGCCGCAAGGACGGCAGCCAGCCCGACTACCCGCGCGCCATCCTGCCCGACGCCATCCACTGGGGCAAGTACGCCTGGGACGAGAACTACCGCGACACCGCGCGCATGCACAACACCTGGCCCACGGGCTCGGCGCCGTGCAAGGCCGCCTGCCCCGCCCACGTGCCCGTGCAGGCCTACCTGCAGAAGGCCAAGGAGGGCAAGTACGAGGAGGCCCTGGCCCTCATCAAGACCATGAACCCCTTCCCGGCGGTGTGCGGCCGCATCTGCAACAAGCGCTGCGAGGACGCCTGCACGCGCGGCACGGTGGACCAGCCCGTCAGCATCGACGCCGTAAAGAAGTTCGTCGCCGACTACGACCTGAAGAGCGGCCACCCCTACGTGCCGCACAAGGCCGTCCCCTCCGTCGCCGGGCACTTCGACCAGAAGATTGCCATCATCGGCGCCGGCCCTGCGGGCCTGTCCTGCGCCTACTACCTGGCGCTTCTGGGCTACAGCCCCGTGGTGTTCGAGAAGCACCAGCAGCCCGGCGGCATGATGATGTACGGCATCCCCACGTACAAGCTCGAGAAGGACGTGCTGCAGGCAGAGATCGACGTCATCCGCCGGCTGGGCGTCGAGATCCGCTGCGGCGTCGAGGTCGGGCGCGACGTCACGCTGGAGCAGCTGAGGCAGCAGGGCTTCCAGGCGTTCTACGTGGCCGTGGGCTGCCAGGGCGGCAGGCGTCCCGGCGTGCCGGGCGACGACGCCCAGGGGACCGACATAGCCGTGCACTTCCTGCAGGACTCCATGGCCCACGACAACCCGGCCATGACCGACCGGGTCGTGGTCGTGGGCGGCGGCAACGTGGCCGTGGACTGCGCGCGCAACGCGGCCAGGCGCGGCGCGAAGGCCGTCACCATGGTGTCGCTGGAGCAGCGAGACGAGATGCCCGCCACCAACGCCGAGGTCGCCGAGACCTTGGAGGACGGCGTGGACGTGCAGAACGGCTGGGGACCCAAGGAGGTCCTGACCGACGGGAAGGGCCGCGTGCGCGGCATCACGTTCAAGCGCTGCACGCAGGTCACCGACCCCAAGACGGGGCGCTTCAGCCCCCTGTACGACGAGGACCAGACGCGCACGGTGGAGTGCGACCGCGTCGTGTTCGCCATCGGCCAGGCCATCGAGTGGGGCAACCTGCTGGACGGCCGCAAGGTCGAGTTCCACCACGGCAACTACCCCAAGGCAGACGCCCTGACCTACCAGACGGCAGACCCCGACATCTTCGTGGGCGGCGACGTCCTCACGGGCCCGCGCTTCGTCATCGATGCCATCGCCGAGGGCCACTACGCCGCGGAGTCCCTGCACCGCTACGTGCACGAGAACGCGTCCATGACCATCGGCCGCGACCGCCACGACTACCAGGAGTTCGACAAGGACGACCTGCTCATAGGCTCCTACGACACCGCCGGACGCCAGGAGGAGGGCATGGGCCCGGAGGGCTCCGACCGCTTCCGCGACGTGCACCTGACGCTGACGCCCGAGCAGGTGCACCTGGAGACGTCGCGCTGCCTCAGCTGCGGCGCTTCCGTCGTGGACCCGCACAAGTGCATCGGCTGCGGCATCTGCACCACCAGGTGCCAGTTCGACGCCATCCACCTGTACCGCGACCACCCCGAGATGACAAACATGCGCAAGGCCGAGGACAAGGTGGGCGGCCTCATGGCCTACCAGGCCAAGCGTGCCCTCAAGATCGTGGCGAACGCCGGCTCCGACGAGGCGCGCATCATGCGCCAGAAGCGCCGCGAGTACAACCGCACGCACAAGGAGTTCAACAGGACGCATCCGAACACGGGGAACTCCGCCGATGCATGAGCTGGGCATCGTGGTGCATGTGATCGACATGGTCGAGAAGGCCGCCCAGGAGAACGGCGCTCACAAGGTCGTGGGCCTGGACCTGGAGGTGGGAGAGGTCAGCACGGTGGTGCCTGACTACTTCCGCGACTGCTTCAAGTGGGCCATCAAGCGCACGCAGTACATGCAGGAGTGCCAGCTGAACATCGTGGTGGTGCAGGGCGTGTCGTACTGCCGCGACTGCAGGCGCACATACCGCACCACGCAGTACGGCAAGGCCTGCCCGTACTGCGGGGGATACGACACCTACCTGGTCACGGGAAGGGACGTCACCATCCGCGACATACGGGTGGTCTAAGAAGAACTGGCATCGTCGTGACGGGGCCGCTGCCTGGCTAAGGCCGGGCGGCGGCCTCTTTGGTTCGCGCGCCGCTGGGACACCCCCATTCGGTGCGTCATGCGCACAAGCCGCCGGGAGGCCGCAAAGATCCTCTCCACTACTCATTTGTTCAAAGACTGATAACGTGCTGTCCTACGGTCAAAGGCATCTGACTGGACCAACATTCTTGAGGAGGTTTAGTTTTTGAAGCAAGAAGCACAGGTGCGGCAGACGCTGGACTCGCGGGGCCCGTGGAAGCTACTGGGCAGCCTGCTGGCGCCGTACGGAGGCATGGTGGCAGGGACCCTGGCGCTTCTCTGTGCCGACATAACGGGCATGTTGCTGGTGCCGACCGAGCTGTCGGCACTCCTGAACGCGGCCATCGCGGGGTCGTCGAACGACGTGCTGGTGGGACATGCCGCCGCCATGCTGGTGGCGGCGTTGGTGGGCTCCGGGGCCTGCATCGCCTCGTACTGGCTGGCGACGCGACTGGCGGCACGGGTGGGCCGAGACCTCAGAGTGGCTGTGTATCGCAACTCGCTGCAGCTGGACGGATCGGAGTTCCAGGGCATCGGCACCGGCTCCATGATCACGCGCACGCTGGGAGATGCAAACGTGGTGCAGCAGTCGCTGGTGACCAGCTTCCTGATGCTGGCGCCGCTGCCGGTGATCTGCGTGGTGTCCATGGTTCTGGCCTACCACATAGACCCCGTGATGGGCCGGCTGCTACTGGTGGTCACCCTGGCCATGGCGGCCATCTCCGCCGTGGCCGTAATCAAGTCGGCGCCGATCTTCGTGAGGATGCAGGAGCTGGTGGACCGAATGAACGCACGCCTGCGCGAGGCCATCACCGGCGTGCGCGTGATTCGCGCCTTCGGAAGGGAGCACCAGCAGAAAAAGCGGCTGGACAAGACCTTTGAGGACTATGCCCAGAGCGCCATCCGCGTGAACCTGGTGTTCGCCGTGACCGACTGCAGCTGCTTCTGCCTGATGAACCTCGTCGAGTTCGGGGTCATGTGGGTGGGTGCCGACCGCGTTGGGGAGCATGCCATGCAGATAGGCTCCATCACGGCGCTGGTGCAGTACGCCATGCTGATTCTTTTCTTCATGATGATGGCGCAGTTTGCCATCATCCAGCTGCCGCGCGCCATCGCCTGTCTGCGTCGCGCCTGCCAGCTGCTGGGCATAGAGCCGCGCATCAAGGACCCGCAGGTGGCGGGCGCCGCCGCAGGGCAGACGGCTTCGATGGCGGCCCCCGGGCAGGAGCCTGCGGCCGCAGCCCCGGCGCAAGGCGACGACGTGGTCGCGTCGTTCAGGCACGCCTGCTTCCGGTACGACGACGCGTCCGAGGACACGCTGCACGATGTCAGCTTCGACATCCGGCGCGGGCAGACGTGCGCCATCATCGGCGGCACGGGCTCGGGCAAGTCCACCGTGGCAAAGATGCTGCTGCGCTTCCACGACGTGACCTCGGGCCAGCTGCTGGTGTGCGGGCGAGACGTCAGGGACGTGCCCCAGGAACAGCTGCGCGGGCGGCTGGCCTACGTGCCGCAGACCGCCTGGCTGTTCAGCGGCACCATCGCCCAGAACCTGCGTGACGCGGACCCCCAGACGACGGACGAGGCGCTTTGGCACGCGCTCGACGTGGCGCAGGCCGACTTCGTGCGCGACCTGCCCGACGGCCTGAAGTCGCAGGTGGAGCAGGGCGGAAAGAACTTCAGCGGCGGCCAGCGCCAGCGCCTGGCCATAGCACGCGCGCTCGTGCGCCGAGCGCAGCTGTACGTGTTCGACGATTCCTTCTCGGCCTTGGATTACAGGACCGACGCCGCGCTGCGCAGGCGCCTGGCGTCCGAGCTGGGGTCTGCGGCCGTGCTGGTCATCGCCCAGCGCGTCAGCACCATCTGCGACGCCGACCAGATAGTGGTCCTGGACGACGGGCGCGTGGTGGGCAGGGGCACGCACCAGCAGCTGATGCGGACGTGCCCGACGTACCAAGACATCGTGGAGTCCCAGACGGGGGGAGGCGACGCAGATGAGTAGCGCACAGCCGAGCTCCGAGCACCAGGAGCGCAAGAAGGACTCGGCCAGCTTGACGGCCGACCAGCAAGTCGATGAGTCCAGCCAGGGGGACGTCCCCCAGGACGCGCTGGGGACGGCGCGTCGCCTGTGGCGGGCGGCGCGCGGCCAGCACTGGCGCCTGGTGGTGGCTGCCATCTGCGCCGTCCTGTACGTGGTGGGCAGCATCGCCGCGGCCACGTACAGCGCCACCGTGGTGGACGTGGTGTGGACCAACATCCAGCGGACGGTGGACGCCGGCGGCACCTACGTGGTCGGTCTGGACAACGGCGGCACGCAGATGCTCGTGTACCTGGGCATCTGGACCGTGGCGTGGGCGTTCTACGCCGTGCAGGCCCTGGTCATGGCTTCGTTTGCGGAGCGCCTGAACCTGCAGTTGAGGCAGATGCTGACGCGCAAGCTGCAGCTTCTGCCCCTGAGTTTCCTGGACGCGCACCAGCCGGGTGACCTCATCAGCCGCGCTACGAACGACCTGGACCAGGTGTCGCAGGTCATGCAGCGCGGCCTCCTGCAGCTCATCATAGCCGCGTGCTCCCTGGTGGGCAACGTGGCCATGATGTTCGTGTACGGCTGGGTGCTGGCCCTGGTGTTCGTGGCCTTTGCCGCGCTGGCGCTGCTGCTGACGAAGGTGCTGTCGGCCCGCACGCTGCGCGCGGCCGCCCAGCGCCAGGAGGTCATGGGCGCGCTCACCGGCACGGTGGAGGAGGCATACACGGGTCGCGTCGTCGTGAAGGCCTACGGTCTGGAGCGGCGCAGCCTGCAGGAGGTGTCCGACCAGGCTGACGAGCTGGCGCGCGCCAGCGCGCACGCCGACTTCCTGACGAACGCCGTGTCTCCCGCGGTGCGCCTGCTGGGCCGCCTGGGCCAGGTGGTCATTGCCCTGCTGGCGGGCGGCATGCTGCTGGCGGGCCGCATGAGCGTCGGCGGGTTCCAGGCGTTCTTCCAGTACGTCATGGGAGCCTCGGAGCCCCTGACCGAGCTGTCGCTGACGGTGAACATGCTGCAGTCTGCCCTGGCGGCCGCGGAGCGGGTGTTTGCCCTGCTGGACCAGGAGGAGGTGCCGCCCGACCCCGAGCAGCCCGCGCGGCTACCCCTGCCGGTACGCGGACGCGTGGCCTTCGAGCACGTGTGCTTTGGCTACGCGCCCGACGCCGAGCTCATGCACGACGTCAACCTGACGGTGGAGTCCGGCCAGAAGGTGGCCATCGTGGGCGCCACGGGCGCGGGCAAGACCACCCTGGTGAACCTGCTGATGCGCTTCTACGAGGTGTGGGACGGTCGCATTACTCTGGATGGCGTGGACACCAGGCGGCTGCGGGTGGCGCAGCTGCGCCAGCAGTTCGGCATGGTGCTGCAGGACGCCTGGCTGTTCCAGGGCACCATAGCGGAGAACATCGCGTTCGGAAGGCCCGGGGCCACCAGGGGGCAGGTGGAGCAGGCGGTCCGCGCGGCACATGTGGACT
>JAQXQO010000088.1 GCA_029101205.1 Coriobacteriales bacterium
CATGCACGTCGAGACCTACGCTGGTACGATGGATCATGGCTGGGACCTCCCGTGAATGTGGTAAGCCGACCTGAGATAGCCAGAGCCTAACCCACGCAGCCCCGGACGGGGCCTGCTTCATAGGCGAGGTTTCCAGCCGCCCCGCTACATATCGTCTGGAGTATGCGCGGGCCAGACGCCCCGACCCGGCGATACCCGCGCTCCAACCCGGGGTTAGCCGAGGCTAGGGGGGTGGTATCTCCGGATTGGGGCGCCCCGACCTGGCAAATTGAAATCTTTATGTCTTTCAGCCACGCAAAGCCGCAGGCAGAGGGGCTGGCGCTTTTCGCGGGCCCGCCGGGGGCGCCGGAAAGCCCGGGCCGGGGCGTCTGGGGGCCACTTATCTCCAGGTCGGGGCGGCAAACGCCCCGACCTGGAGATGTTAGCGTGCGGGATCCGCCCAGACCTGGCGATGCCGGCGCCCAGACCCGGAGATTCCACGGGCCCGGCGCCCAGACCCGGGAATGCCGCCGCCCCCCGCCGCCCAGACCCGGCGATACCAGCACCCCTTTCGCCCACACCCGGCGATTGCGACGCCCAGACCCGGAGTTAGCAGGCACCAACCGGGGGTTATTTCCAGAAGTGGGCGCCCACATCTGGCAGATTGAGATCTTTATGTCTTTCAGCCACACAAAGCGCCTGGTAGAAGGCTTGGGGATTTTCCAGGACCGCCCAGAGGGTCTGGAATCCCCAGGTCTGGGCACCCACTTCCGGAGATCGGCGCGCGGGATGGCCCTCAAAGCCCAGGTCTGGGCGTGCGGGGGCCACAAAATTCCAGGTCTGGGCGCTGGACGCCCAGACCTGGCGACGCTAACGTGCAGGATCCGCCCAGACCCGGAGATCCGGGCTGGCCGGACGCCCAGACCGGGAGATACCGTCGGGTAGGACGCCCAGACCCGGAGATTCGGGCTGGCAGGTCGGGGGCAAACTCCAGACCCGGGCGAGTATGTCCCCGGCAACCCCGGAGCTGTGCGTGTGGTTCGACTATCTCCGGCGTGGATGGAGCATCCAGGCGAGCGCGAATAGCCACTTGAGCCCTATGGTCTCTGGCCATGGCATCTGGGGCTGCAACGTATCCGCGACATGTGCGCCGCGTCCGCGGCGGATACGCTCTGCGGCGGATGCGCTCCGTAGTAGATGCGCTCCGCGTACGCCCCCGACACTCACGCCCGTATGTGGCCAAACTCCTGAATGCTGGCTTAGCAGTTTTGCACCTGGGTAGATAACGACAGGTGTATAGAACACGACGTATGTACAAAAACAGACAAAAGTCGAAATACACGACGACCCGCCTCGGCGACGGATAGAGAGGAGCGCGACCCACAGATGGAGGGGCTGTTCAGAGGGGTGCTCAAGCACAGGAAGTTGGTGACAACCGTCTTCATCGTGCTCACCGTGATCTGCGCACTCTGCATACCCATGGTGAAGATCGATGCAAACATGAGCGACTACCTGCCGCCCAGCGCGAAGTCGTCCCAGGACCTCGATGAGATGAAGCGCGTCTACGGCAACGACATCACCAACGCCCGCGTGTACGTGACGGGCATCTCAAAGACCGAGGCTTCCAGCTTTGATCAGAGCCTGAAGGACCTGGACGACGTCGTCTCCGTCACGTGGCTGGGAGACGAGGTAAACATGGACGTGCCCCTGGAGGTCCAGGACCAGGACACGATCTCCAACTGGTACGACGGCAACGGCTACCTTTTCCAGGTGGTCCTTGCCAGCGGAACCAGCCAGGCGCAAGTTGACCAGATTCGCTCCATGGCCAAGTCCCTGCAGGGCGCGGACACGGTGGCCATTGACGGCTCCGCGGTGGACGATGCGGCCAACCTGGCCACCATCAACACCGACATGGCCAAGATCATGACCATCGCCGTCGTCACCGTGTTCGTGATTGTGCTGCTTTCCACCACCAGCTACCTGCACCCCATCGTGATGCTGCTGACCATCGGCGTCGCCATCACCCTGAACATGGGAACCAACATCTTCCGTGGCACCATCTCGTCCATCACGCAGCTGGTGGCCTCGGTGCTGCAGCTGGCAGTCTCGATGGACTACTCCATCGTCTTGCTGACGAACTTCGGAAGGTTCCGTGAGCATACGGACAACCAGTTCGATGCCATGGTGAAGGCCATGACCAAGTCGTTCCCCGTGATCTTGTCGTCTGCCGCCGTGACCTTCTTTGGCTTCCTCTCGCTGGCGGCCATGCAGTTCCTCATCGGCGCCGACATGGGCATCGCCCTGGCAAAGGGTATCGTGTGCTCGTTCTTCTCGATCACGCTGTTGATGCCGTGCATCCTGTACGGCATGCGCAACGCCGTCGCGAAGACCTCGCACCAGCCGTTCATCAAGAGCTTCGCGAAGATGGCCCGCTTCTGCCACAAGGGCGCCATCCCCGCGTTCATCATTGCCCTCGTGCTGGCCGTTCCCTGCCTGCTGGCTTCGAACAACGTCAGCTTCACCTACGGCTCCGCGGCCAACGAGGCGCCCTCGTCCCAGGTAAAGATTGACGGCGACATCATAAATAATGCGTTCGGCGAGTCTCAGACCTGGGCCATCATGGTCCCCGAGGGCCAGTGGAGCCAGGAGGACGCGCTGGTGGACGACCTGAAGGCTCTGCCCACGACAAAGCAGGTCATCTCGTACTCCACCATCGCCGGCTCGGCCATGCCCACCAACCTGGGCGACAAGAGCGAGGTCAGCCAGCTCCTGAACGGCGGTTACAGCCGCATCGTGCTGATCTCGGGCATCCCCGACGAGTCAAAGGGCGCATTCAACCTGGTGGACACCGTGCGCTCGCTGTGCAGCAGCCACTACGGTGACAACTACCGGCTGGTGGGCAACGCGGTGTCGTACTACGACATCCGCTCCGTCACCTCGCAGGACTCCGTCACGGTCAAGCTGGCCTCCATCCTGGCCATCGGCGCCGTGCTGCTGATCATGTTCAAGTCCATCTCGATTCCCGTCATACTGCTGCTGGCCATCGAGGTCTCCATCTGGATCAACGAGGCCGTGCCCTACTTCACGGGCCAGACGGTCAACTTCGTCGCGTTCCTGGTCATAGACGCCGTGCAGCTGGGTGCCGCAGTGGACTACGCCATCATATTCACCGAGGAGTACCTGGCACGTCGCAGGCGCATGCCCAAGGCCCAGGCCTCCATCCAGTCGGTCGAGAAGACGGCCCAGCCCATCATCACGTCCAGCTCCATCCTGATCGTGGCCTGCCTGGGTATCTACTTCAGCGTGTCCAGCCCCATGATCAGCCAGGTCGGCATGCTGATTGCGCGTGGTGCGTTCATCTCGGTCGTCGAGATCTTCTTCATCCTGCCGCTGCTGTTTACGGGTGGCGACTGGATCGTGCGCCACACCAGCTATCACCTGGGCTTTTATGACCCGAAGTCCGGCAACGGCCAGCAGTTCGCGCAGGGCTCCGCGCCCGTCGCCGCTACGCTGCAGGGCGCTGCGCCTCAGGGCTCGACTCAGGCTGCTGCACCGCAGCATACGCCGCAGGGCGCGTCGCAGCGTGCCACGTCGAAAGCCTCGGCGTCTGCGGGTGCCACATCCCCGGACAAGACGCGCGTGCTGGGCGCCAACGACGCGACGCAGGTGCTGAAGTCGCCAGACGACACCACCCGGCAGCTGTAGCCGGAACGCATAAATCGTGTAACCACATCAAACGGGAGTGACCACATATGAGCAAGCGCGCGAACAGGATAGGGCAAGAAGAACATCCTACTGGCAGGGGTCTACGCGGGCACCGCATCCTGACTGGCGCCATGAGCGCCATCCTGGGCATCAGCATGTCCATCCCCTTCGGCACCACCCAGGCCCTGGCCGAGGAGGCCAACGGCACCACCACGCAGCCGGACAAGTCCGAACAGAGCGGCACTTCTCAGACCGCAAAGAAGGAGGTCGTCTACACCAAGACCGACGCGCAGGGCGGCAAGAGCGGCATCTACGTGGTGAACTACTGGGACACCGACAGCGCCCAGTCCATCAGCGACCCGGGCACCTACACGAGCGTGGAGAACCTGACCACCTCGGATGACCTCAGCGACCAGGGCGGCAAGGTGAACGTGAACACCCTTGCCGGCCAGCCGTTCTACTACCAGGGAGACCTGGACGCCAAGACCCAGCTGCCCTGGGACATCGACGTCACATATCGCCTGAACGGCCAGAAGGTCTCGCCTGACGACCTTGCGGGCCAGGACGGCGACCTGGACATCGAGCTGAAGATCGACGGACTGTCCGACAACACGCCTGAGGCCGACTTCGCAAAGAGCTTCGTGCTACAGGCGCAGGGCACGTTCGACAACGACAGCTTTGACCTGACAGACGCCTCGGATGCCACCGTGGCTACTTCGGGCAACAAGACCGTGGTCACGTACCTGCTGCTCCCTGGCAACAACGGTGACTGGCACATCAAGGGCAAGGCCAGCGACTTCACCTATTCGGGCTGGCAGATTGCCGCCATGCCGCTGTCGGCCGACGTGAACGTGCGCGACTACGACACCTCGAAGCTGACGGATGCCACGTCGAAGCTGCAGGATGGCGTGGACCAGCTGGACCAGGGCGGCCAGTCGCTGGCTGACGGACTGTACAAGCTAGCCACCGGTGCGGACAGCGCCGTGTCGGGCGCGTCGCAGCTGTCGACCGGCGCGGACCAGCTGTCAGCCGGCTCCGACGAGCTGGACAGCGGCGCGGGCCAGGCGGACTCCGGTGCGGCGTCCTTGGCCTCCGGTGCGAGCCAGCTGGCCAGTGGCGTTGGCAGGCTGCAGAGCGAGGGTACGAGTGCCGTCTCGTCGGGCGCCAGCCAGCTGTCCAGCGGAGTCAGCAGGTTGTAGAGAGAGGGAACGAGCGCGGTTTCGTCCGGTGCCAGTCAGCTGGCGCAGGGCACGGCCCAGGCCGTGACGGGCACGCAGAAGGCGGCGAATGGCGCCGCGTCGCTGTCCTCGGGCGCCGACCAGCTCAGCAGCGGCGTCTCCGCCCTGCAGAGCCAGGGCACCAGCAAGGTGGCTGGTGGCGCGACGGCGCTGAAGGCGGCCCTCGCCGCGAAGTCGGGCGACTTCACGCAGCTGAAGACCGGATCGGCCCAGGTGGCGGC
>JAQXQO010000089.1 GCA_029101205.1 Coriobacteriales bacterium
CGGCACCAACGCGGCGGCCATGGATTCGCTCCATGGCCGCCGCTGTTTCTATGCTCGCATGCACCTCGCGACTACTGCAGCTTTGCCGTCAGCATCTGATTGAACAGCTTCGGGTTTCCGGCAACGCCCTGCTTCTTTGCGGACTTCATGCACTGGCCCACCAGGAAGCCGACAACCTTGCGGTTGCCGTCGCGGTACTGCTGCACCTGGTCGGTGCAGCAGCCCAGCACCTCGTCCACGATGGGTTCCAGTGCACCGGTGTCGTTGGACTGGCGCATGCCCTTCTGGTCCACGATGGCGGCGGGGTCCTGTCCCGTCTGGGCACACAGCTCCAGCACCTCGCGGCCCTGCTTTGCCGTGATGGCATCGCTCACCAGAAGGTCAGCCAGGCCGGCAATCTGCTGCGGGGTCACACCGCACGACTCGATGTCCTTCGAGCTGGCGCTGACGTAGCCGGCCAGGTCGTTGCACACCAGGTTGGCGATACGCTCGGCGTGCTTCTGGTCTGCGCCCTCCACCGCCGACTCAAAGAACCTGGCCGTTGCGGGGTCGCCCGCTATCTGGGCGGCGTCGGCCTTCTTTATGCCGTAGTCGTCCATGTAGCGCTGGCGCTTGTGGTCGGGCAGCTCGGGAATGCGCTGGCGGCAGTCCTCGATGAACTGGTCCGAGAGGTTGAACGGTGCCAGGTCTGGATCGGGGAACAAGCGGTAATCGTCGGCGGTCTCCTTCACACGCATGACCACCGTGCGGTGACGGCTGGGCTCCCAGTGGCGGGTCTCCTGGTAGATGATGCCGCCCTCCTCCAGCACCTCGGCCTGACGGCAGATCTCGTACTCCAGACCGTCATGCAGGCTCTTGAATGAGTTGATGTTCTTCAGCTCGGTCTTGGTCCCCAGCTTGGTGGTACCGCGGCGGCGCAGGCTGACGTTTCCGTCGCAACGCATGGAGCCACTCTCCAGCGAGCAGTCGCTGATGCCCAGCGTGCGGAAGGTCTGCTGCAGCTTCTCCATAAAGAGGCGGGCCTCCTCGGGGGTGCGCAGATCGGGCTCGGTCACGAGCTCGATCAGAGGCGTGCCGCAGCGGTTGTAGTCGATCAGCGACTCGGTCGCACTGGCGATGCGTCCTTCTTCACCGCCGACGTGCACCATCTTTGCCGCGTCCTCCTCCATGTGGATGCGCAGGATGCGGATGGGCACGGTATACGAGCCGTCATCGGCCTTGTGAACCGTGACGGGATGGGCCTCGTCGTGCGCTGCCACGGTGTCGGTGCCGGTGGTCACGTCGTCGGGGCGCTCTGCGGCCCCCTCGCCGCCGACCTCCAGGTTCAGGTGGCCATACATGCAGAACGCCACGGGACCCTGCGTGGTCTGGAAGTTCTTTGCCATGTCGGGATAGAAGTAGTGCTTGCGGTAGAACATCGAGCGCTTCTGGATCTGGCAGTTCGTGGCCAGGCCCGCCATCACGATGTACTGGATGGCCTTCTTGTTTGGCACGGGAAGGGCGCCGGGCATGCCCAGGCACACCGGGCACACGTTGGTGTTGGACGCGTCGTCGTGCGACAGCTTGCAGTTGCAGAACATCTTTGTCTGAAGCGTGGTCAGCTCGGTATGGACCTCCAGGCCGATGACGGCCTCCCAGTCCTTCAGCACCTCCTGCAGCTTCTTCATTACAGCTGGCCTCCCTTCGAGGCAAAGTCAGGCGCGACGGCGCCCTGCGCCTGGTAGCCACGCTCGATGGCGCGGGCGAACTGCAGCAGGCTGCGGTCCTTGAACGCGGGGCCCTGCAGCTGTGCCGAGAGGGGCATGCCGCTTTGGGGACCCAGGCCCAGCGGCACGCTGATGCCGCCGTTGCCCACGATGTTGTTCGAGATGGTGAACATGTCGGACGCATACATCTGCGTGGGGTCGGACAGCTCGCCGAACTTGAAGGCCGTGCGCGGCGCCGAAGGCAGCAGGATGACGTCGCACTTCTGGTATGCGCGCTGGTAGTCCTGCGTGATCAGGGTACGCACCTGCTGTGCAGGGTAGTAGTACTGGTCGTACACGCCGCTGGACAGAAGGTAGGCACCCAGCATCTGGCGACGCTTGGCCTCCTCGCCAAAGCCGTGGGCGCGGCTCTTTGAGGTCTGCTCGGCCAGGGTGGTGCAGCCGGGCTCCTGGTAGCCGTAGCGCACGCCGTCAAAGCGGGCCAGGTTGCTGAACGCCTCGCACGGTGCGATGACGTAGTAGGCCGAGATGGCGCTGGCGATGTTGGGCAGGTCCACCTCCACCACGTTGGCTCCCTGGGAGCGCAGCACGTCGGCCGCCCCCAGAACGGCGGTCTTGACCTCGTCCGAGAGGCCCTTCACGTCCATGAGCTGCGGCACGATACCCACGGTCTTGCCCTCGATGGGGTCTTCCAGGTGCTCGAGGAAGTCCACGGGGCAGTCCTGGCTGGTGGAGTCGTAGGGGTCTCGTCCGGCCGCGGTCAGCGCGTTCATGGCCAGGGCCACGTCGGACACGCTGCGTCCGAAGGGGCCCACCTGGTCTAGGGAGCTGCCGAAGGCCACGACGCCGTAACGGCTGACGGCACCGTACGTGGGCTTCATGCCCACGACGCCGCAGAAGCTGGCAGGCTGGCGGATGGATCCGCCCGTGTCGGAGCCCAGGGACAGCGTTACCTCGCCCGCGGCGACCGCCGCGGCCGAGCCGCCCGAGGAGCCGCCGGGTACGCACGTGGTGTCCCACGGGTTGTTCGTGCGGTGGAAGGCCGAGGACTCGGTCGACGAGCCGAACGCGAACTCGTCCATGTTTGCCTTGCCCATGGGGGTGGCACCTGCGTCCAGCATGCGCTGCACGCAGGTGGCGGTGAACTTGGAGTCGTAGTTCTCCAGCATCTTTGAGGCACAGGTGGTGCGGGTGCCTACCAGG
>JAQXQO010000090.1 GCA_029101205.1 Coriobacteriales bacterium
TGGCATTAATGCTCTTTCCTTGGCTTGAAATACCGTATTAATCTAGCCCACCGGCGTGCTACACATGCAGCACGCGTCGTAATACCATACTTAAACCGCAGTAATACAGTACTACGGCTGTATTACTGCGTTCGTTGGTGATGTCAGTGACAATTGCTGTACTACGTCGCAACGCATCAGTGCGGCTGATGTATTAAATATTATTTACCTGCGGTAATACATCAAGAAAGCGCACCCGTTACATGCATTATCGAACGCACCGCCATGGTGTGTCACGCGGTATTACGTCAGTTGATACGCTCACACCGCCACACCGCGGACACACCCACGCCTTAGGCACCTCCAGCCTGAGCGAGGCCGAATCACCTGGACGTGTCTCGTTGGAAACGGTCTTCATCACCTTCGCTGCGTAGTCCTTGCTCTCCAAGGATCGGTCCGCATTCACGGACCAGAGCGACCCAGCCATAAAATCCGCGCTTACCACCGACGAGATTACGTGCGACGTGAGCACCCGCGAAGACGACGACGCACTTATCGAAGGGGAGCTCTTATATACATGGGCACTTATATACGGCAAGAGGCCTTGTGAGAGATCCTGAGGGGCCCTAAGGGGCTCCTGGGGCCCACGATGCCCCCTGTGGGCCCACGACGGCCCTGTTTGGCGATGCAGCCCCGCTGAGTCTGCGCAGTAGCAAAGGATGCATGGCTGCCCGTGACATAGTCACCCATTCGGCGCGCATGAAAAAAGCCGAAGGTCAGATGACCTCCGGCTTGCGAATTCATGGTGGAGACAATGGGGTTCGAACCCACGACCTCAGGCTTGCAAAGCCCGCGCTCTCCCAGCTGAGCTATGTCCCCGAAACGCGGATGGAACTGCCTTCTTAATAATAATCGCCCCAGCGGCGACTCGGCTCACGCTGGGGCGACTATTGTCGAAGAAAGTGGTGGGCCCGACAAGGTTCGAACTTGTGACCTCCCGGTTATCAGCCGGACGCTCTAACCAACTGAGCTACGGGCCCATCCGCGAGGAAATAATATACGCGGGTCGACCCCCTTTGTCAAACACGAATTGGAACTTTTTTTCGAGATACACATATTGTATTGCGACATTGCTGTTAAATACTGCTTTTTGATTTACATTTATATTCTAAAATTCTTCGTCCGATAGCTCTTTCCGACCTCGCTCAGAGCCTTGGGGACCCCGAGGTCCCCTTTGGAATCAGAAAATATTTTCGGGAAACCGGACGGCGCACGATTCCCGTTTGTGGAGGCCGAGCGCCAGCCACGGGCAAACTTTGGAATTCTTTGTTCTTCCATCGAAATATGGGTACGATATCCACCCGAACAGTATGTGGGAGGTATCGGTATGTCGCTCGTTCGTATGGATATCCAGGCCGTTGTGGTTGGCGGAGGCGTGGCCTCCTCCCTCGTGGTCCTGAAGCCCCACGGGAAGCGGGGCCATTCTTCTACGAAGCTCCCCATTCGCATTGGCGCCGTCGAATCGGCGGCCATCAGCATGGGCGTGGACGGCCAGCAGTCCAACCGGCCCATGACGCACGACCTCATGCTCAGCGTCATCGACGCGCTGGACGGCAGCCTGACCGGCGTCAGCATCAGCGAGGTCCACGGGACCACGTTCTACGCCCAGCTGCGCCTCCTGAAGCCCGATGGCGAGCAGGTGCTGGTGGACGCCCGCCCCTCCGACGCCATAGCGCTGGCGGTGCGCACGCACGCCCCCATCTTTGCCGAGCAGGAAGTCCTGGACACCGCGGGCATGCCCGACTTCCGCGCCGTGCGCGAGGAGGAGCAGCAGGAGGAGATCCATAAGTTCCACGAGTTCGTGGAGAACCTCTCGCCCGACGACTTCAGCCTGTCGGCCCACGGCGGCTCGGACGACCCCGAAAGTGGACACAATCCCGAGGCCTAGTCGCGCAGAAGGACATTGCGAAGGCGCCCACGCCATCGCACACAAACAAGGGCCCCAGAGAAGCTCTGGGGCCCTTCTGCGGTGCTCTGTGGCGGTCTACGACAATTACTCGTCGTCGTCCAGCATGTCGGCGTCAAACTCCTCCTCGCCGCCGATGTCCACGCTGTCCTCCTCGGGCTCGGCCTCCTTGGCGCCGGCCGCAGCCAGGTCCAAAGACTCCTGGCCCTCGTTCTTTGCGGCCGCCTTCGGGGCCTTCTTCTTGTGCGCGACCATGCGGGCCATGGCGCTGACCTTGTCGTTGTCAGTCAGGTTCATGACCTTGACCCCCTGCGTGGCGCGGCCCAGGCTCGAGATGTCCGTGGCCTTCACGCGCAGCATGACGCCCTCCTCGCTCACAATCATGAGCTCGTGCTGCGGGCCCACGACGCGGCAGGCCACCAGCTTGCCCTTCTTGGACGTCATGTTGATGGTGTAGACGCCCTGGCCTCCGCGCTTGTGCAGCGGGTACTCCGAGACGGGCGTGCGCTTGCCGTAGCCGTTCTCGGTGATGACGACCAGGTCACCGTTGCCGTTCGTGATCTCCATGCCCAGCATCTTGGCGTCGCCCTTCAGGGTGATGCCGCGGACGCCAGAGGTGTCGCGGCCCATGGGGCGCACGTCGGCCTCGTCGAACATGATGGCCTTGCCGTCGGTGGTGCACAGGATGACGCGCTCGCCCTTCCTTACGCGACGCACGTTCACCAGCTCGTCGCCGGCCTTCAGCTTGATGGCAATCAGGCCGTCGCGGCGGTTCACGTCGTAGTCGCTCATGGCGGTCTTCTTTACCATGCCGTCGCGCGTGGCGAACATCAGGTATTCGTCGGCGGGGAAGTCGCGGCAGGTCATGACCGCCGTGGGGTGCTCGCCCTCCTGCAGGTTCAGCACGTTGGCCAGCGCCGAGCCGCGCGCGGTGCGCGAGCCGATGGGCAGCTCGTGGACCTTCAGACGGTAGACCTTGCCCTTGTTCGTGAAGAACAGGATGTAGTCGTGCGTGCTGGCGACAAAGAGGTCCTCGACGAAGTCGTTGTTCTTGAGCGACAGGCCGCGCATGCCCTTGCCACCGCGGTGCTGCTGGCGGTAGGTGGCCACGGGCAGGCGCTTCACGTAGCTGGCGTGCGTGAACGTGACGACCATGTCCTCCTCGGCGATGAGGTCCTCGACGTCGAGGTCCTCGGCCGCGGCGGAGTTGATCTTCGTGCGGCGCGCGTCGCCGAACTTGTCGGAGATCTGGCGCAGCTCGTCCTTGATGACCTCGCGCATCTTGTCGGGATGCTCAAGAAGATCGCGGTAGTAGTCGATCATCTCGTGCAGCTCCTTGATCTGCCCCACGAGCTCGTCGCGGGCCAGGCCGGTCAGGCGGCGCAGGCGCATCTGCAGGATGGCCTCTCCCTGGACGTCGTCCAGGCCGAAGCGGTCGTGCATGCGCGACTTGGCCTCGGCGTCGTCGCGCGAGGAGCGGATGATGTGCACGATCTCGTCGATGTTGTCGACGGCGACCAGCAGGCCCTCCAGGATGTGGACGCGCTTCAGGGCCTTGTCCAGGTCGTACTTGGTGCGACGGGTCACGACGTCGATCTGGTGCAGGATGTAGTAGTGCAGCATCTCCTTCAGCGACAGCGTGCGCGGCACGCCGTCCACGAGGGCGATGTCGATGACGCCGAAGTTCGTCTGCAGCTGCGTGCGCTTGTACAGGTTGTTCAGGACCACCTGCGGCACGGCGCCGCTCTTCAGGTCGATGACGATGCGCATGCCCTTGCGGTTGGACTCGTCGCGCATGTCCGAGATACCGTCGATCTTCTTCTCGTTCACCTGCTGCGCGATCTTCTCCTGCAGCAGGCCCTTGTTGACCTGAAAGGGGATCTCGGTGATGACCAGGCGCTGGCGGCCGTTCTTGCGCTGCTCGACGTGCACCTTGCTGCGCACGGTGATGGAGCCGCGGCCGGTCTCGTAGGCCTCGCGGATGCCGTCGGTGCCCATGATGATGCCGCCGGTGGGGAAGTCCGGGCCGGGCAGCACGGTCATGAGCTCGTCCAGCGTGGCGTCGGGGTTGTCCATCAGCATGCAGACCGCCTCGGTGACCTCCTTGAGGTTGTGGGGCGGGATGTTGGTGGCCATGCCGACGGCGATGCCGTTGGAGCCGTTCACCAGCAGGTTGGGGAAGCGCGAGGGCAGCACGGAGGGCTCGCTCAGCGACTCGTCGTAGTTGGGCTGCAGGTCGACCGTCTCCTTGTTCAGGTCGGCCAGCATCTCCATTGCGGCGCGCGTCAGGCGGCTCTCGGTGTAGCGCATGGCTGCCGGGGGGTCGCCGTCGATGGAGCCGAAGTTTCCGTGTCCGTCGATCAGGGGCAGTCGCATCGAGAAGTCCTGCGCCATGCGGACCATGGCGTCGTAGATGGACGAGTCGCCATGGGGGTGGTACTTGCCCATGACTTCGCCCACGGTCCAGGCGGACTTCTTGTGCGGCTTGTTCGGGGTGATACCCGCCTCGTTCATGGCGTACAGGATGCGACGGTGCACCGGCTTCAGGCCGTCGCGCACGTCGGGCAGTGCGCGGGCCACGATGACCGACATGGAGTACTCCAGGAAGGATGCCTTCATCTCGGAGGCCATGTCGGTGGGCTTCAGCGCGCCGCCGTGGATGTCGGTCAGGTCCAGGCGCGTGCCGGCCTCGTCCGAGATCGTGTGCGAAAGGTTCGCACCGGCGAGGTTCATGTTCTGCTCGTCCGACTCGTCGTCCGAGCCGTCCGGGTCGTCGTCGAAGTCGTCCGAGTCGTCGGACTCCTCGCCGTCGAGGCCCTCGTCGTCCCCGTCGTCGTCCAGGTTGTCGGCGTCGTCGTCGGACGGGCCGTTCAGCTGGTCGTCCAGGTCGTCGTCGCCGGGGCGATGGGTGTTGTCGTTTGCCACGTAAAACCTCTTTTCTAGGCGTCTAGGTCGTCAAGAAGCGCAGGCGGGCCGCAGCCCGCCCACTGGCTAGATGTCCAGGAAGCGCACGTCCTTGGCGTGGGTCTGGATGAAGTCCTTGCGCTTCTCGACCGTGGTGCCCATGAGGTCGGCCACGGCGCGCTCGGCAGCCATGCCGTCCTCGATGGTCACGCGCAGCATGATGCGGTTCTTCGGGTCCATGGTCGTGGTCCACAGCTGCTCGGGGTCCATCTCGCCCAAGCCCTTGTAGCGCTGCACGGTGTACTTCGTGGGGTCGGAGAACTTGCGGGCCTCCAGCTCCAGCTCCTCGTCGGTGTAGAGGTACTTGCCGTGCTTCTTGCCCTTGGGCTTCAGCTGGTACAGGGGCGGCTGCGCCACGTAGATGTAGCCCGCCTCGATCATGGGCTTCATGTAGCGGTAGAAGAACGTCAGCAGCAGGATGCGGATGTGGGCGCCGTCGACATCGGCATCGGTCATGATGACGATCTTGTGGTAGCGGGCCTTCTCGATGTTGAACTCCTGGTCGACGCCCGTGCCGATGGCCGTGATCAGAGACTGGATGGTCTCGGACGAGAGGGCCCTGTGCTCCTGGACGCGCTCGACGTTCAGGATCTTTCCGCGCAGCGGCAGGACGGCCTGGATGGAGCGGTCGCGTGCCATCTTTGCCGAGCCGCCTGCGGAGTCGCCCTCGACGATGAAGAGCTCGGTCATCTCGGCGTCGCGCACCGAGCAGTCGGCCAGCTTGCCGGGCAGGGCGGCGCTCTCCAGCAGGCCCTTGCGGCGCGTGGCCTGGCGTGCCTTCTGGGCGGCCATGCGGCCGCGGGCGGCCTGGTTGGCCTTCTTGAAGATCTCGCGCGCCTGGTTGGGGTGCTCCTCCAGGTACTCCGACAGGCCGTTGCTCACGATCTTGTTCGTCAGGGTGCGCATGTAGGAGTTGCCCAGCTTTGCCTTGGTCTGGCCCTCGAACTGCGGGTCGGGCAGCTTTACGCTGATGACCGCCGTCAGGCCCTCGCGGACGTCGTCGCCCGTCAGGTTGGCGTCCTTCTCCTTCAGTAGCTTGTGCGAGCGGGCGTAGTCGTTCACGGTCTTGGTCAGGGCCGTGCGGAAGCCCTCCAAATGCATGCCGCCCTCGTCGGTGTAGATGTCGTTGGCGAAGGACAGCACCTGCTCGGAGTAGGTGGTGTTCCACTGCAGCGAGACCTCGACCTCGCCCTTGCGCGCCACGGGCACGTCGGGGCTGGTCTTGTCCTCGATGTAGATGGGCTTCGACAGGCCGGGCAGGATCTCCTTGCCGTTGTTCAGGAACTTCACGAAGTCCACGATGCCGCCGTTGTAGCAGAACTCGTCGGTGCGCGGGGTCAGCTCGCGCTCGTCGGTCAGCGTGATCTTGAGGCCCTTGTTCAGGAAGGCGGTCTCCTGCAGGCGGTCGTGCAGCGTGTCATAGTCGTACACGGTGTTCTCGAAGATCATGTCGTCAGGCCAGAACCAGATGGTGGTGCCGGTGGCCTTGGTCGTGCCGACCTTCTGCATCTTCTTGACGGTCTTGCCGCGGGCGAACTCCATCTCGTAGATGCCGCCGTCGCGCTTCACGCGGGCGATCAGCTTCTTTGACAGGGCGTTCACGACCGAGACGCCCACTCCGTGCAGGCCACCGGACACCTTGTAGGCGCCATTGTCGAACTTTCCGCCGGCGTGCAGCACGGTCAGGACCACCTCGAGGGTGGGGATCTTCTTCTGCGGGTGCATGCCCACGGGGATGCCGCGCCCGTTGTCCTCCACGCTGATGGAGTTGTCGGGGTGCACCGTGACCTTTATCTTCGTGCAGAAGCCGGCCATGGCCTCGTCGACCGAGTTGTCCACAATCTCCCACACCAGGTGGTGCAGGCCCGTGGAGCTAGTCGAGCCGATGTACATGCCGGGGCGCTTGCGCACAGGCTCAAGGCCCTCAAGGACCTTGATGCTGCTGACGTCGTAGGACTCCTCGTTTTTCTTTGCCACGTATTTCCTCTCTTTCGAGAAAAGCCGCCAAGAAGGGCCAGCCTGGGCCCTGACGCTGCGGCGGACTCGAACACGTTACATTCTACTACGCGTGCCGTACAGCGCCGGCCCAAGGAAATTCGGGGCATCGCAACAACACGAAATGCACTCGTGGGGCATTTCCAGCCAGTTTGAGGCCAGATTTTCAATTTTGGCCAGCCTGGCCCTTTTGGCGTCTGAATGACATCCTGACGGCGCGAGAAATGGCGGCCTTCAGGCTGTCGGGCACGCTGGGCGACAGCATGGAGCACAGCTGCCGCACGCGCTCCTCCTCCTGCTGGTCCAGCTGCGGCCAGGGCTTGGGCTGCGGCTTCTGTGTGCGCTCGACGCGGCGCGCCACGTAGGAGGCCTTCGACAGGCGAAACTCGATGCCCGACACCTGAAATCCGAAGTACGCCAGGCGCGAGAGATACAGGTCCTTCTGGGCCGAGAAGTCGTTCAGGTAGGCATGGGAGTCCACGTAGACGCCCAAGACGGGCGCGCTGTTGGCGCCGCGGCCGCGACGCAGGTAGACGCCCGTGGTGTGGCGGCGCTCGGTGTCGCCGTTGCAGCTGTACCAGGCGCGCGCCGCCTGCTGGTTCAGGCTCAGCTTCGCGCCGTCGCGCTGCCCCACGACCGAGCGCACCAGGTCGCCGGCGCTGGAGGCCGAGCGCATGGAGTTGGATGCCGCGCGTGCGCGCTCGAACTCCTGGTCCAGCTGAGGCCGGCCCGTGCGCTGGGCCACCTCGCGCCGGGCCTTCTGCCGGGCCAGCCGCGCTATCCGAGCCCGCTCGTCGTCCCTACTCACCGAACCTCACCACCTCCGAGCGCGCCAAAAGGTCGTCGGGAAAGTAGCCCAGGTTCGTGGTGGTGACCACGGTCTGGATGCCGTCCTGCACGAAGCGCGTCACGGCGTCGCGCCGCTGGGCGTCCAGCTCGCTCATGACGTCGTCCAGCAGCAGCAGTGGCTGGCTACCCAGCACCTCGGCCGAGCAGGCCACCTCGGCCATCTTCCACGCCAGCACGATGGAGCGCTGCTGGCCCTGGCTGCCGAACGTGCGGGCCTCGCGGCCGTCTATGGTGAAGCGCAGGTCGTCGCGCTGCGGGCCCACCGTGGTCTGCTGGCGGCGCAGGTCGGTCTCGCGGCTCTGGGCTAGGCGGTCGGCGAACACCTCGCGCACCTGGTCGCGGTCCATGCCGGCCACGTCCACGCCCAGGCTGCACTCGTAGGTGCAGTCCACGCGCTCCCCCTCGCCCACGCGCTCGTACACCTGCACCAGGTGCCGGCGCAGCCGCTCAAACAGGTGCACGCGCGCCACGAGCAGCGTGGCGCCGCCCAGCGCCACTGACGCGTCCCACGCGTCCAGAAGCCCCAGGTCCGGGCTGGGGGACTTCAGAAGGCGGTTGCGCTGCTCGACGGAGCGCGCGTACGCCTGGCACACGCGGCGGTACCCCGCGTTGGCCTGGGTGCCGAACGCGTCCAGCTCGTCTCGGCGGTAGCGGGCACCGCGCTTCACGAACCACAGGTCGTCCGGGCAGAACAGCACGCTCATCAGCGTGGCCGACAGGTCGGCCGGGCGGCACTTCTTGCCGTTACGCACGAAGGAGCGTTTCGTCGGCGTGACGTCGCAGGCCACGTCGATGACGCGGCCGTCGCCCTCCAGGCGCGCCGAGATGCGCGCCTGCTCCTGCCCCTCGGCTATGAGGTCGGCGGCGCGCGGGTGCCTGAACGAGGCGCCCGCCGTCAGCAGCTGCAGCGCCTCGACGGTGTTGGTCTTTCCCGTGGCATTGCGGCCGCACAGGATGGTCATCCCGTCGCCGAACACGACGTCCTTCGCCTGGAAGTTGCGGTAGCACAGCATGCCCAGGCTCTTTACCAGGAGGCCCAACGCTACATCCTTACGGGCATCAGCAGGTACAGGTAGTTGATGGTCGAGAAGGACTTGAAGATGGCGGGCTGCATGGGTCCCTGCAGCTCCAGCGTGATGTCCTCCTGGCCAGAGGCCGCGTTCACGCAGTCGAACACGTAGTGGTAGTTCAGCGCGATGGACACGGACTCGCCCTGGACCTCGGCCTCCAGCTGCTCGGTGGACTCGCCCTGGTCGGGAGAGCTGGCCGACAGCGTGACCATGCCCCCGTCGGCGTCCACGTCGAAGCGCACGGACGGGTTGGCCAGCGCCACCACGCTGACGCGCTTCAGTGCCGCCGCCAGCTCGGAGCAGTCCAGGCTGACCGAGCAGCTGCAGCCCTTCGGCAGCAGGGGCTTGTAGTTAGGGAAGGTGCCCTCGATCTTTCGCGTGACGTAGGTGGTCTCGCCGAACTGGAACACCACCTGCGAGCCGTCCTGGCCCTGCTCGTTCTGCGTGATGCCCACCAGGATCTTCTCGGTCATGGAGGGCGTGGCCAGGACGTCGTGGAAGGTGGCGCCCGGCACGATGGCCGAGAAGGCCTCGTCGGTGCTGGACGTCTCGGTGTTGGAGTCGCACACGGCCAGGCGGTAGGAGTCGGTGGCCACCAGGCGGATGACGTTGTTCTCGACCGTCAGCAGGATGCCGGCCAGCATGGGGCGCGAGGCGTCCTTGCTGGTGACCTTGTACACGCGGTCCACCATCTTTGTCAGGAGCTCGCTGGGCAGCTCGATGGAGCGCGACAGCTGGTACTCGGGAAACTCGGGGAAGTCCTGGGGGTCCAGGGTGTTCAGGCGGAAGCGCGACTTCGCGCAGGAGATCTCGCAGCCGCGCTCGTCGGACTCCACGGACACGGCGGCATCGGGCAGCGTCTTTACGATGCTCGAGAGGATCTTTCCCGATACCACGGTGGCGCCGTCCTCCTGGACGTCGGCCGGAATGCGGTGGCGCACCGAGATGTTGAGGTTCGTGGTCTGGAACTCCAGGGAGCCCTGCTGCGCCCTCACATAGATGCCCGACAGGATGGGCAGCGTGGAGTTGGTGCCCATGCCCTTCTGGACGACGGACAGTGCCCTCTCCAGAGCCGACTGGCTAACGGTGAACTTCATGGCATGCCCTTCCTTATTACTTAGTTCTTTTTATTTAAATAAATACAGGAGTAATAATAGGCCGTGTTCAAATGTGAACAACTGCATTGAGGCGCAGGTAGACGGCCAAATCTTTCCTCCTGGCGAATCGACTTTCTTTCTTCCGTTTCCACACCGGCGAGCGCGCGGGAAATTGCTTCTACACGCGGCGCCGGGTTGTCGCCACCCTTCGTAACGATATCGTCCGAGTTTTCGACGGGCCGCGCAAGCCCCTCGCGCCTGTTCGGGGCTACTCGCCGATGGCGTCGCGGATCCGCTCGATTCGGTCGTGCAGGACCCGGTTGGTTTTCGACATCTCGTCGACAACCCCGATGCTGTGCTTGATGGTGGCGTGCGTGCGGCCGCCGAACTTCTTGCCTATGTCGGCAAGGGTGTCGTCGGTCAGCTCGCGTGTCAGCCAGATGGCCACGTGGCGCGGCTCCATGAGCTCCTTGTTCCTCTTGCTCCCCACCAGGTCGGCGTGGGCGACGCCGTACTCGTCCTCCACGGCCTTCTGGATCTGCTCCACGGTGATGACCTTCTGGCCGGTGGGCCACTTCTGCTTTGCCAGGGAGCGCACGTCCTCGGCCGTCAGCTGCTGGCCCATCGAGGCCTTCTGCGACGCGTACATCAGGCAGGAACGCACGAAGCCCTCGATGGTGCGGATGTTCGTGCCGGCGCGCTCGGCCATCAGCTTGCGCAGGTCCTCGGGTATCTCGACGTCCATGCCGGGGATGTGCTCGTTGATGGAGTCGATGCGCATGTGCTCGCAGAACGCGTCCACCAGCTGCAGCTTCATCTCGTAGTCGGGCACCTGCACGCCGATGGTGAAGCCCGAGTCCAGGCGGCTCGTGACGCGCTCGTCGAAGTTGTTGCCGCCCATGCCCAGCTCGGATGGGGTGCGGTCGGCGGCCATGACGATCTGCTTGCCGTGGGACACGAGGTAGTTGAACGTGTCGAAGAAGAACCCGATGGTGCCCGCGGCCCTGCCCAGGCTCTGGACGTCGTCGATGATCAGCACGTCCACGTCGTGGTAGTTGTCGGTCAGGGCCTGCGCCGCGCCGGTGCGGGCGTTCTTCATGGCCTTGGTGTAGTCGTCTATGAAGTCCGTGGCCATGCGGTAGACGCAGGTGCGCGTGGGGTCGTTCTGGTCGATGTAGTTCCAGATGGCCTTGAGCAGGTGGGTCTTTCCCAGGCCGCTCTTTCCATAGATGAACAGCGGGTTGAAGCCCATGCCCTGGCCGTTGGCCACCTGCTTGGCTGCGTTCAGGGCAAAGCGATTCTGCGGGCCCTCGACGAAGCGGTCGAACGTGTACTTCAGGTCGGCGTCGGTCATTGGCTGGACCAGCGGGTTCTTCCTGCGCGGCGGCACGCGGGGAGTGGGGTTCAGCTGGAAGGGCTGGTCGGTGGCCGCGGAAGGCTGCGCCGGGGCGGGCACGGTGGGCGCGGAGGCGCTGGTGGCCTGCGGCATCGGGGCCTCGGCAGGCGAGGGGGCCGTGGCTGCCGTGGCCACGCCAGCCTGCGCCGCGGAGGTCTGCGGCTGGGCC
>JAQXQO010000091.1 GCA_029101205.1 Coriobacteriales bacterium
GTCGGCGAGGAGGTCGATAAGGCACTCGAGGGCAAACTCGCTCTGGCAGACGCCAAAGCCGCGGAAGGCACCGGCGGGCGGGTTGTTGGTGTAGTACCCATAGCCGCGGATGTCGGTGTTCTGGTAGGTGTAGGGGCCAACTGCGTGGGTGCAGGCGCGCTCGAGCACCGGGCCGCAGAGGCTCGCATAGTCGCCGGTATCGAAGTTGATCTCGCAGTCCAGGCCCGTGAACTTGCCGTCCTTGTCACAGCCCAGGGTGAAGGTGCCCACCATGGCGTGGCGCTTGGGGTGGAAGTTGATGGACTCCTGGCGCGTCATCTTGCACTTGACCGTGCGGCCGAACTTGTAGGCGGCCAGCGCAGCCAGGTGCTGCACCGTGACGTCCTCCTTGCCGCCGAAGCCGCCGCCCACCAGGGCGGTCTGCACCACCACGCGCTCGGGGGTCTTGTCCCAGCCAAACATGTGGGCGACCTCCTTGCGCGTGTCGTAGGCGCCCTGGTCGGTGCTGATGATCTTTACGCCGTCCTTGTACGGGAAGGCCACGGCACACTCGGGCTCCAGGAATGCGTGCTCCGTGAAGGGCGTACGGAAGGTCTGCTTCACGACGTAGGCGGAGCTCTCCAGCGCCTTCTTTGCGTCACCGCGCGTCACGTGGCGGCTCTGGCACACGTTGTCGTGCAGCTCCACGTAGTGGCCGAATGCGTTGAAGCCCTTGTGGATGATGGGCGCGCCCGGGGCCTTGGCCTCGTCTATGCTGCGAACGGGCTCCAGGGGCTCGTACTTCACCTTCACGAGCTTCTTTGCCTTCTGCAGCACGTCCATGCTCTCGGCAACGACCAGGCACAGGGCGTCGCCCACACAGCGCGTGGTGTCGCCCTCGGCGATGAAGACGTCCCAGTCCTGGATCAGGTGACCCACCTGGTTCACGGGCACGTCCTTCGCGGTCAGCACGCCCACCACGCCGGGCAGGGCCTCGGCGCGCGACGTGTCGATGCTCAGAACGCGGGCGCGCGGGTACTTCGAGCGCACCGCGGACCCGTAGCACATGTCGGGGAAGTCCAGCCCGGTGGAGTCATCGGGGTACTTGCCGTAGCCCAGCACCTTGCGGCGCACGTCCACGCGGAAGGCGCGCTTGCCCACGCCGTAGTCGTCGCCACGCTCCAGGTCGCGGTCTATCTGCTGGTCGCCGCGCAGCACGGCGGCCGCCAGGCGAATGCCCTCGATGATCTTCTTGTAGCCCGTGCAGCGGCACACGTTGCCGCGGATGGCGTGCTTGACCTCGTCCTCGGTGGGGTCGGGGTTCTCGCGCACCAGGCAGGCGCCGCTCATGACCATGCCGGGGATGCAGAAGCCACACTGCACGGCGCCCACGGCACCGAAGGCGTACACGAAGGCTTCCTTCTCGGCATCCGTCAGGCCCTCCACCGTGGTCACGGTGCGGCCCTGCGTCAGCTTCGTGGACAGCACGCAGCTCTTTACGGGCATGCCGTCCACCATGACGGTGCAGGTGCCGCACGCACCCTCGCTGCACCCGTCCTTGACCGACGTCAGGTTGAGGTCGTCGCGCAGATAGCGCAGAAGCGGCTTGTTCTGCGTGGTGACGCGCTCCACGCCGTTCACTACAAAGCGATATTCCTCTGACATCTCTGCTCACCTACTCCACCGTGAATATGCCACGGCCGTCGTGAATGGCCCCACGCGGACACTTCGTGGCGCACATGCCACAGGCCAGGCACTGTTCGGCGTCTATCTGCGCACGCCCGTCGATCACGCGGATGGCGCCCGCCGGGCAGCTGCGCTCGCAGATGCCGCAGCCTATGCAGCTGTTCTTGCACTCCTTACGCGCCTGGGGCGCCTTGCTCTGGTTGCTGCAGCGCACCTGGATGGTGTTCTCCGCAGGTTCCAGCGTGATGAGATGGTGCGGGCATGCCTTGGCGCACAGCCCGCAGCCCACGCAGCGTCCGCGCAGCACGCGGGCCACGCCGCCCTCCACCACGATGGCGTCGCGCCTGCATGCGGCGGCGCAGGTGCCACCGCCCAGGCACCCGAACGCACACAGCGTGATGCCGTCGGGGTGCAGGGTCAGTATTTCGTTGCAGTCGTGCGGGAGGTCTTCACGCACGACGCCGTCGCGCAGGGGGCTGCCCCCGGCGCAGTGAATCACGGCAACCTTCCTTGGGCGCCTGATAGCCATAGTGCCTCCTCGCCATGAGGCCGACGGGCGCACGCGCCGCCCGTCGGCCGTTAAAGTCCCTGACGTGCGCGCTACCTCAGCAGGTAGCCGTACGAGTCGCGCACCGCGACGATGGTTCGCCTGACTCCCTGCGGCAATCCGCAGGCCTCGTCGTCCACGTCGTAGGTGCCCACGTTGCCGTCCAGGCGCACCAGGAAGCCGCCCTCCACGGGCAGGAAGCCCTCGTTGTGAGAGTTGTCGAAGTCCCCACGGCTCCAAAACAACGTCAGCTTGTCCTGGTATGGACGGCCCTCGTACGGGCAGAACACGGCGCAGTTGCCGCACTCGTTGCACATGCCGTCCACGTGCACTATCTGACGCTGGCGCATGCCGGGCACTTGGATGGCCACGTTGGCGCGGTTGGGGCACACCTCGACGCACGTCTCGCACACCGTGGCGCAGCCCAGGCAGCGGGTACCCTCCGCCTGCGAGCAAGAAGAGCACAGGTGGGAGCGCTTCGCCAGCACGCCCGCGTAGTCGCTGCCGACGTTCTTCGGCGTCTGGCCGTCGAACGCAAAGCCGCAGATGGCGGTCGTGACCGTCTGTGCGTCGGCCTCGGCCTTCACGATGGTGGCGGGGCCTCGGCGGGCGTCTCCCACCGCGTACACGTGCGGGCGGCTGGTCTGCAGCTGGTCGTCCACCACGGGACGGCCCTTGCGGTCGACCTCGACGCCCGAGGCCTGGTAGACGTCCTGCTGGATGCGCTCGCCCACCGCGCTGATGACGGCGGTGGCAGGCACGTCCACGGTCTGGCCCGTGGGCTCCGGGCGGCGACGGCCCGACTCGTCAGGCGCGCCCAGCTGCATGACGTCACAGGTCAGGACGTCGTCAGACAGCTTTGACGGGGCCAGAAGCTCCATGAACTCCACGCCGTCCTCCACGGCCATGGTGAGCTCCTCCTCGTCGGCGGGCATGTAGCGCCTCGTGCGGCGATACACCAGGCGCACGTTGTTCACGCCACCCAGACGCTTGGCCGCACGGGCCACGTCCATGGCGGTGTTGCCGCCGCCCACCACGACCACGTCGGTGCCCAGGTGCAGCGACGCGGGGTCGGACTTGGCCGCGCGCAGGAACTCCAGGGCGTCCAGCGTGACGGATCCGCCCTGCACGCGATCCGCAGGCAGGACCTCCATGCCCTTGGCCCAGGCGCCCGCGGCCACGACCACGTCGGTGAAGCCCTGGTCAAACAGCTGGTCGGCACTGGAGACCTCAACGCCCGTCTGGAACTTCGCGCCATACGCCTGGCACAGGCGCACGTCGCGGTCTAGGTCTTCGTCGCTGATGCGGAAGCCCGGAATCACGTGACGGGGCACGCCGCCCAGCTTCTGGGTGCGCTCGAACACCGTCACGTCCACGCCCGCGCGCGAGAGGAACGCCGCGGTCGAAAGGCCGGCGGGGCCGCCGCCGATGATTGCCACGCGCTTGCCCTCCTGCTGGCCGCGGGCGCCCAGCGTGCCGATGACCTGGTCAAAGCCCTTCTGGGCGGCCAGGAGCTTGTACTCGCGGATGTGCACGTGCTCCTCGTAGTAGTTGCGCATGCACGAGATGCCACAGGTGTGCGGGCACAGCGTTCCGGTCATGAACGGCAGGGCGTTGCGCTCCAGGATGATGCGCAGGGCCTCGGCGTAGTCGCCGGACTGGCACGCCATGAGGTAGGCGGGGATGTCCTGGCCGATGGGACACTGCTCGCGGCACGGCGCCTCGAAGCAGTCCAGCAGCGGCAGGGCCTTCTGGATGTGGCGGTTGGGCGTGGGCTTGACGGAGTGGCGCAGGCGCGGGTCCGTGGGGATGGCCGCCACCAGGGCGTCCACCTTCTGCAGGTCGACGCCATGGAACGGCTGGTCGTCGATGCCCTGCAGCACCTGGGCTATCTGCTGCTGCCTGCCATAGCCACCGGGCTTCAGCAGGTTCGTGGCCATGGTGACGGGCCAGATGCCCGCGCCCACCAAGCCGGCGATGTTCGTGGCGTCAGCGCCGCCGGAGTACGAGATGCGCAGCTGGCCGTCGAACTCGTGGCTGATGCGCTGCGCCAGGGTGATCGTCAGCGGGTACAGCGAGCGGCCCGACATGTACATCTCGGTGCTGGGCAGCTCGGAGCGGGTGACGTCCACGGGGAAGGTGTTCGTCAGCTTCACGCCGAACTCCAGGCCACGCTCGTCGCACAGCTTCTGCAGGCGGTGCAGCATGGGCACGGCGTCGGCCCACTGCAGGTCCTCCACGAAGTGGTGCTCGTCGAACACGATGTAGTCGAAGCCCAGGGAGTCCAGCAGGTCGCGCGCGGTGCGGTAGCCCAGCAGCGTGGGGTTGCACTTGATGTAGGTGTTCAGCCCCTTCTGGGTGATGAGGTACGTGGCGATGCGCTCAATCTCGTCGGGCGGGCAGCCGTGCAGCGTCGACTCGGTGATGGAGCGCGAGACGTGCGGCGTGATGGAGTCCACGAAGGCCTCGTCCACGTGCTCGAAGCGGTCCAGGTTCGCCTTCGCCCACGCTATGGCCTCGGTGAAGGCAGGCGTGTTCGACGCGTCCATCATCTGGTTGATGAAGGAGTCGACCTTCGGGGTCTTGATGCCCTCCAGGTCATAGCCCACCGACATGTTGAACACGAAGCCGTCGGGGTCGCCAAAGCCGAACTCGCGGGCCAGCAGCTTGCAGGCCACCCAGGCCTTCAGGTACTCGGCCAGCGCCTGCGGCACCTCCAGCTCGGTGGACCACTCGCAGTTGTAGCCCTCGTCGGAGGCCAGGATGCAGGGCTTGTTCACGCACGCAGACAGCTCGGCGCCGTCCATCTTTTGCACGGTCTTCAGCTCAAAGAAGCGCGCGCCTGTGACGTAGGCGGCAATGATGTTCTGCGCCAGCTGCGTGTTGGGGCCGGCGGCGGGTCCGAAGGGCGTCTCGACCTTCTCGCCAAAGATGGGGCGGGCGTGGCCGTCGCCGCGAAAGACCAGCTTGTCCTCGCCAAAGATGGTCTTGTAGTCGTGGTACTCGCTCAAGATCCAGTTCATCAACTGGTCGAAGGAGATCGGGCGCATGATGTCGCTCATAGTGGTTTCCTCTCCGGAAAGCTTCCCGCGGGTACTGCATGCGCGCGGCGCCGCGGAATCCGCGCGCGACCTTCTGGCGGATCCCCACCCGTGCAAGAAGGCCCATTCGCGCTCGTTGGTGGCCCGGAGAGCGTGCCGGAGACCATTGAATGATAGCCCGCGAACGCTAGCGCACAAGTATCAATTCTTCAAATGCGCTTCAGGCCCGGCAGGCGCGCCCCTGCCCTGGTCGCGGCGGGGGCGCTTGAGGTGCTTGCTAGTAGGTGCGCCCGTTGAGGTCGCCCCACAGTCGCTTGGCCTGCTCCATGGTCCAGGCGTTGATGCGATCCTCGTCGTAGGCCACGAACTCGCGGTCCTTGTACAGCACCTTACCGTTCACGATGGTCGTGCGGCAGTTCTTGCCCTCCAGGCCAAACAGGATGTGGCCGTCCACGTTGTCCGCGCCGAAGGGCGTGAAGGGCTTGTAGTCAAAGATGGCCAGGTCAGCGGCCGCGCCCTCGCGCAGCACGCCCAGGTCGCGCTTGAAGTACTTCGTGGCCATGGCCGCGTTGTTGCGGAACAGCATGGTCATGTCCTCGTTCCAGCCCACGTTGGGCATACCGGCGTTGTGGCGCTGGATTATCAGGAACACCTTCAGGCTCTCCAGCATGTCGTGCGTGTAGGCGTCGGTGCCCATGCACACGGGGATGCCACGGCGGAAGAACTCCAGCACCGGCGCACAACCCACGGCGTTGCCCATGTTGGACTCGGGGTTGTTCACCAGCCAGGTGCCGGTCTCCTTGATGATGTCCATCTCGCCGGGGGTCACGTGGATGCAGTGGCCCAGCATGGTGTTGGGACCCAGCAGCCCGTGGTTCAGCAGGCGCTCCACCGGGCGTACGCCATAGTGGTTCTGCAGCGAGTCGTACACGTCGTTCATGCCCTCGCTCACGTGGATGTGGAAGCCCGTCAGGCCGTTGTTGGCCTGCGCCATCTTGTCCATGGTGGCATCGGACAGGGTGAACGTGGCGTGCCCGCCAAACATGGCGGCGATCATGCCGTCGTCTTGCTGCGCCGCCCAGCGTGCGAAGTCCGCGTTCTCGGCGATGGCCTGGTCGCACTTCTCCTGCCCGTCACGGTCGGAGACCTCGTAGCACAGGTTCGCGCGAATGCCCAGCTCGTGGGCCACGTCCTTGATGGCAAACAGCGAACCGGGTATCTCGGCGTACGAGGCGTGGTGATCAAAGATGGTCGTGACGCCGTTGCGCAGGCTGTCCAGGATGGTGGCATACGCGCTGGCACGGGTTCCGTCCAAGTACAGCTTTCGGTCGATGGCCCACCACTGCTGCTCCAGGTTCTCCAGGAAGTTCGTGGGGTTGCAGCCCTTGATGGCCAGGCCGCGCGCCAGGCCGGAATATATGTGCGTGTGGCAGTTGATGAGACCGGGCATCACGATGCCGCCACGGGCATCCACCTGCTCGGCATCCGGATACTTCCGTTCCAGATCCTGGCGCGGCCCCACGGCCACGATGGTGGGGCCGTCGATGGCCACGGCACCGTCCTCCACGTACGGCTGGTTCTGGTCGCGCGTCACGACGCGCCCGTTCACTACTAGCAGCATAGGAATCCTCCCTTTGCCACGCGCCGCAGATCAGCTACGGCCAAAATCAACTCGAGCACGGCCCTCTCATGCCGCACCGGTCGGACGCTTCGGGCCGTCCGACATGCCCAGGTGCCACGATGGCAGAAAATTAGTTATATAACCTAACATTTTTTCTGTCCCCTATCATGACAGGTTCGCAGCCCACTTTCGAAGAGCGTCGGCCATCGGTCCGATTGCGGCGCCAACGGCGATGCGCTTCTTGACAAATGCGCCTTGACCAGCACCGTCAGCATAAAGCGTCATACTTTCGCGCGCATATCGCCCGGATGGTGGGCAATTTGCGTCCCTTGCCCGCCATGGGTCGTTACCGCCCGCCACGCGCCCTTCTTTCCCGCCACGCATATAGGCTCGCACGCCCAACTGACACAAATTTTGCCCGACAAAAAAAATTTGTATGCATGCGATTTCAAGCGTGTGAAAATGGAGGTGCATCGCAGGTTTCGGACAGGAGCGCACCATGCATGCACAGCAGATAGACTTCCTCAAAAGGCTGGCCAAGGGCGTTGCGGCACAGTTTGGCAGCAACTGCGAGGTCGTGGTGCACGACCTCAGGTCCCCCGACCCCGACAGCACCATCGTTGCCATCGAGAACGGCCAGGTATCCGGCCGCAAAGTGGGAGACGGCCCGTCGAACGTAGTGCTGAAGGCGCTGCGCAGTGACCCCAGCAAGCTCCACGACAAGCTGGCGTACCTCACGAAGACCGAGGACGGCAAGGTCCTAAAGTCGACCACCGTCTTTTTCCGCGACGAGGACGGCACGCCCAGCGCCATCTTTGCCATAAACTACGACACCACCCTGTTTATGGCCATGCAAGAAGAACTCCGCAGCTTCACGGCTCTCGCGGATGCGCCCAGCCCCGATCCCGAGACCATCCCGCACAACGTGACGGACCTGCTGGACGAGCTCATCGAGCAGAGCGTACGCATCGTGGGCAAGCCCGTGCCCCTCATGACCAAGGACGACAAGGTCAAGGCCATCGGCTTTTTGAACGACGCCGGCGCGTTCCTGATTACGAAGTCGGGCCAGAAGGTGTGCAACTATTTCGGCATCTCGAAGTACACGCTGTACAGCTACATGGACGAGGCGCGCCAGGCGTCCGCAAAGGGGGAGTAGAGGATTGCGATGAGCTCCACGCAGCTGAACCCGCAGAGCAAGGCCGGTGCCCCTGCCGACCTCAAGCCCAACGATCGCCCCACGACCATCGACGCTCCCCTGCCCCCTCAGGCGCCCGCCGACCAGGAGGCCATCGAGCTGACCGCGCAACTCGTGCGCATCGACAGCTCAGACCCCGGTGCATACGAGGCACAAATCGAGAAGTACGTCCATGACTGGCTGGTCAGCCGTGCGACGGAGCTTGGATTCGACCTTCGCGCTGCGAGCTGCCCCGTCAGCGTGGACGAGCTGGAGGCCCTGCCAGGCAGGCGTTGCGTACGCGCGCGCATTGAGGGCTCCGGCGAGGCACCCGGGCTCGTGCTGCTGAGTCACCTGGACACGGTGACCCTGGGCGACGGCTGGTCTGAGGACACGCCCGCGCTGGGTGCCGTCATCCACAACGGACGGCTGTATGGCCGTGGAGCCTGCGACATGAAGGGCGGCATGGCCTGTGCCATGTTGGCGTTCCGCGATGCCTTGCTGCAGCTGGCACGGACCGGCAGGCAGCCACGCAGGTCATTCAGCCTCATCTGCACATGCGACGAAGAGGACTTCATGCGCGGCAGCGAGGCTGCCATTCGTGCCGGCTGGCTGAACGCGTCGCAATGGATTCTGGACACCGAGCCCACCGACGGGCTTTTGCGCATGGCACACAAGGGACGCGTGTGGTTCGAGCTCACGATGCAGGGCATGACCGCACACGCCAGCACTCCCTGGAAGGGCGCGGACGCCATCGCCGCCATGGCCGAAGCCATCTGCAGCATCCGCCACGAGGTTGCGGCCCTGCCCACCGACCACGAGCTGGGTGCCACCACCGTGACGTTCGGGCAGATAACCGGCGGGTATCGCCCCTACGTGGTGCCCGATTCATGCACCGTCTGGATTGACATGAGGCTGGCGCCTCCAACGACCCCGGACGATGCAATCGCCATCGTGCGCATGGGCATCGCAGCCGCCGAATCCGCCGTCGCGGGAACAAAGGGGCAGCTCAAGGTGACTGGTGACAGGCCGGCCATTCCTTCTCACCCCGATTCTGGGCTGGTGGCGGCGGTGAAGGACGCCACGCGTGACGTCTGCGGCACACCCGCCGAAATGGCCACGTTCACGGGCTACACCGACTCCGCCGTTGTGGCAGGTATCTGTCATAACCCCAACTGTGCCTCGTACGGACCGGGCAGCCTGGAGGTGGCTCACAAGCCGAACGAGTTTGTACCCCTGGCAGACCTCGCCCGCGTTCACGCCGTGTATCGCCATCTAGCGACCGCGTGAGCAAGGGGCGCGTGGGCGATAGGCCCGTGGACGAAGAACGCACGGACTGAGCGCACGGACTGAGCGCACGGACAGGGGCCCATGGAAGGAAGACGGAGGGTGCTCATCGTTTCGCGATGAACCCGCCGTCTGCCCCAGGCTAGTGGCTCTGACCAGGCCATCCACTCTGATCAGGCCATTTAGCTGCATCTCCC
>JAQXQO010000092.1 GCA_029101205.1 Coriobacteriales bacterium
CGCGTGAACCAGGACCTCCAGAAGCAGTTTGGCCACTACGACGAGGTGCGTCACACCACCACGGGCATACTGCAGGCCACCGACATCGGAATAGTCCACAGCCAAAAGATCACCGACGTCGTGGAGGACGCTCAGCTGAAGTGCCCTGGGTACTGGCTGGCGCCCTGCCTGGTGGCAACCGCCGCCTGGATCAACGACGACCAGGAGACCGCCCAGAAGGCCATAAGTGAGGGCATCAAGCGCAACGACGAGAAGACCTCGCTGTACTTCGGCCTCGTCGACCGCCGCTCGCAGCGCAACGAGGCTTCCACCAGGTGGATGCAGCGCTACCTGGTGCATGAGGACCCCTCACGTCTGCACCGCAGCACCATCGTGGTCATAGACGCCTACTCGGCGGGACTGTTCCCCGCGGAGTCGAAGGACCTCATCGGCGACGAGTTCGCACTGTGGCTGGACTACCTCGAGAACCAGGACGGCTTCCACCAGAAGCAGGTCAACCGCTGGATGAGGCGGTTCCAGACCTACAACAAGCGTCCCGAGGTCCAGGTGGACTCCGACGCCTACCCCTACCTTCGCGAGTACAGCCCCACCTGGCCCCAGCTGGAGCAGGTCCTCGAGGGCGCTCGCCAGCACCACGTCGTCGCGCAGGACTTCCAGACGCTCTTCGAGACCCCCATAGACCAGCAGACCGCGTTGAAGGAGCTAGACCGCGCACTGAACGAGCTCGTCACGAACTACGACGACGAAGAGCTGCCGCTGCGCGAGGAAAAGCAGATGTACGAGGCGGTCATCCGCCACGACGGCGACGAGGACGCGGCGCTGGATGAACTGCAGACACAGGACAGCCTCGACAAGGTGCAGGACTTCGGCCAGCTGCTGGCCACTGCGTCCACGGGCGAGACGGGCGTCACCCGCAGCCTCGCGACCCAGAAGTACGCCATAGCTATGAGCAGGGACTGGGCGCTGGAGGCCTACCGCAAGCTCGTGGCGCAAAACAGGCGCAACGTCCCCGTGTCCATACAGCTGAAGATTGACGACTACACGGGCCAGAGCATTGACGGCTCCGACGTCGAGACCCACGTGCAAAAGATCAGCGCCATGGTAGACAAGCAGCTCCAGCAACAGCTGGCCCAGCTGGTCATGACCGAGGACGACCAGAAGTCGCTGCAGAGGGGCTACGTGCTCCTGGTAGTTGCCGGTGTGAGCCTGCTTTTGCTGGCGGTGGCGGGGTTGGTATCGCTGGGCGTCATCGTGGCCATCATCTGCGCCATCTCTGGCTATGGAAAGATCAAGTCCTACAAGAACAAGGAGCAGGGCCTGGGTCCCCGCCGCAACGAAGCCGCAAAGAAGGCCGAGGAAAAGAAGGACACGTGCGTGAAGATAACGCGCGCCACCTGCGCCGAGATCGTGGACTTCCGCCGCGAGTACGGCAAGTGGGACGCGGACGCCAAGCAGGTGACCGACTTCCTGGACGCCCTGGACCCCCAGAACTACGTGCGCGCCGTCGCCGGCAGCGCCCGCATGCTGCTGAACGCCAAGCAGCCTTCGAATGAGCACCGGGACCATCAGAAGACCGAGCCCACGGGGCCCGCAACGACATCCCTGCCCAGCGTTTCCACCAGCGGCAAGTCAAAGGAGTAAGCAATGTACTGCTCGAACTGCGGAGCCACCATAAAGACCGGCAGCAAGTTCTGCGCGCAATGCGGACATCCCGTCCTCGCGCCGGAGACTCCCGAAACCCAACCCGCGCCAGCACAGGTTCAGGCGCAAGGCAACGCCCCTGCGCCCGCGACGAACGGCTCGCCCTTCTTGCCCGTAAGCGGCGTTGCGCAGAAGGAGGATGCGCCCAAGCAGCAACCCGACAAGCCGAGTGCGGCGTTCCAACCGGCCGCCAGCACGGCGTCCAGCGCAGAGGACCAGAAGCACGAGGCCTCAAAGCCCGCGCCCACCGCGAAGGCGGGTGGTGCCGGCTCCCCTTTCTTGCCCCTCGCCCCGCACATCATCCCGGCAAAGGAGGAACCCAGCGTGTTCGCGAAGGACATGCCTTCGTGGAGCCTCGAGCCGCCTCCGGCGCCCATCGTGCGTCCCTGGGCCACAAAGGACCGCAGGGTGCACTGACGCAGGAGCGGCCGCTGCCGATACCTCACACGTACGCGGAGTGGGTGGTGGTCATCGACGCCTTCCAGTCCATGCGTCGCGACGACGAGGTGTCGCGCGCCCTGGCATCTGGCACCATAGAGTGGGACGCCGGCGTGGCGCCACGCCTGACCCAGCGGCTGAACGACGCCGCGCAGTCGCGTACGAAGGCGTTGCAGGAGCGCTTCGACCGCGACCTGCAGCATGCGCAGGGCAGCCCGGCCGCCGTGACGCACGCCCTTCTGAGCCTGAGGGGTGGGCTGGCTCGCACCGCTGTCCTGCTGGGCAGCGCCAAGGGCCTACCACAGGAGGTCACAGCCGCACTGGTGAAGTACGTTCGCGACTCCGCTGACGCCATGCAGAGCTCGCTGGTAGACAGCGCGCGCGACGACCGCACCGGCCGCGTCAGGGTCATCCTGCGCGACACGCCCGTGAACAAATTCTAAAGAGGGAGGGACCACCGCAGCATGAGCGATGCCCAAGAAACGAAGAGCCTGCTGGAGCGCTACCTCATAGCGCGCATCCCGCTGATCACCATCCGCACGGACGAGAGGTCGCGCGCCATAGACATCCTGGGCGAGGCCTCCCAGGACCTCCAGATTCCCATCTACTGCCACACGAAGTCGAAGGGCCTGTACGACGTGGCGACCCTGAGCCAGATCTCGGACGAGCCCACGCCGTACGGTGCCATGCAGTTCATGCGCGAGCAGATGCACACGCGCACGCAGCAGACCTTCGTGCTGACCGAGGCGGGCGACGTCACCAGCGAGACCGCCGACGCACAGGAGCTCCTGGATCTGGTCGAGACGGCCATGGAGGTCTCCACCAGCATCGTGCTCATCTCAAACAAGGACGTATGGGACCAGCTGCAGCGCATGGGCCTCAGCGTGACCCTGGACCGGCCAAACGAGCAGGAGGCCTATCAGGTCATAGCTCAGCTCATCGACCAGTACCGCGGTGCCATCGACATCCAGTGGGGTGAGAGCGACCTGCGCGAGGCCGCCTCGGCCATGGCAGGCATCACCAGGGTCGAGATCGAGAACACAATAGCCTCGCTCATCGCGAAGCGCCAGGTGACGAAGGACGACCTCGTGGCGCTGCGAGAGTCGAAGTCAAACCTGTTCAACAACATCAACGGCCTCGAGAAGATCGAGACCAAACCCGGAGACGCCCAGGTGGGAGGCCTGGCCGCACTGCAGCAGTGGTGTGACGAGAAGGGCGCCCTGCTGACGCCCCAGAAGCGCGCCCAGCTGGAGGCCATGGGGCTGCGGCCGCCCCGCGGCATCCTCCTGGTGGGCGTGCCCGGATGCGGAAAGTCCCTCTCGGCGAAGGCCATAGCGTCCCGCTGGCAGCTGCCGCTGTTCAAGCTGGACTTCGCCACGGTGCAGGGCCAGTACGTGGGCCAGTCCGAGCAGCAGCTGAAGAACGCGCTGGGCATGGCCGAGGCCGTGTCGCCCTGCGTGCTGTGGATCGACGAGATCGAGAAGGGCCTGGCTGGAGCCGGGACCGACTCCACGGGCGTCACCACAAAGATGGTGGGCCAGTTTCTCTTTTGGCTGCAGGAGTGCCGAAAGCAGGTGTTTGTGGTGGCAACCGCAAACAACGTGTCCATGCTTCCGGCCGAGCTTCTGCGCCGTGGGCGCTTCGACGAGATATTCTTCGTCGACCTGCCGACTCCGGAGGAGAGGCGCACCATACTGGCGCTGTACATGCGCAAGTACCTGGGTCTCAACTTCAGCGGTGACTTCGCGGACGAGCTCGTGGACATGACCGAGGGATACAGCGGCGCCGACCTGGAGTCCACCGTCCGCGACCTGGCGTACAAGCACGTAGCGGACCCCACGGCCACGCTGGACGCCGACTACATCAGGCGCTGCTTCCACAATGTCGTGCCGCTGTCGCAGTCCAGCCCCGAGCAGATAGACGCCATCCGCGCCTGGGGAAAGGAGCGTGCGGTGCCGGCTTCCGGAAAGCCCATCGGGCAGGACGCCCTGCCAAAGAAGGCCTCCGTACGTACCCGAGAGGTGCTCCTGTAGCCACGTTGCCCACCCGAAGGAGATCATCCCATGAGACAGATGATGTTTGGAAACCAGCGCCAGGCCAACGACGGCCGCCTGGGCCAGCTGACCACCACCGGCAGAAAGCCCGCGCAGGCACGGGGGCAGAGGGTCAACCAGGTGGAGGTCAGGCGCGCGCTCCAGAGGCGTCGCAGCCCCGCCTACATGCAGGCGCTGGCACACATGGACCAGCTGGGAAACGTCCAGGACCCCAGGCAGCTGCAGCAGCTGCAGGCTGCCGTCCAGGCGGAGTTCGGGCAGGACGTGCTGCAGGTACCGGGCTTCCCGCAGCTTCAGGGCCTGGTGGGCCCCTGCTACCTGGGCGGGACATACGACGTGCACACGCTGGACCTGGCCCTGAACATCGTGCAGCACTTCCACGCCGACGAGGCCCTGCCGGCTCCCCTGCAGAAGGCCAGGACGCTGGCGGCCTGCCGCTCCTATGCCTTCATCGAGGTGTACACGGACTTCTGCTGCTGCGTGGACGAGGGCGGCACGGTGACCATCCTGGAGGACTAGACCGTCGGCGTCACCCGCAATGTGGACGTCGTATTTGGGGGGCGCTCCAATGCCTAAAAAAGTGGCCGGTGTCATGTGGCACCGGCCGCTTCCATCTGTCCCAGCCCTACGACCCGAACGACTTCAGCAGGACGTAGATGATCCCATAGACAAAGATGATCACCAGCAGTATGCGCCAGAACAGGTTCACGAGGCTCACGGGCCTTCTGCCTACCGAGGATCCCATCCTGCGGCCGAGGTTCCTTCCCATGCCATGACCCAGCGAGCTCATGAAGCTGCTGCCGAACGACGTGCGGCCAAACGCCGACACCAGGGCGCTCACGACGACCGCCACCACTACCAGAATAACGAGCGTTGTCATATGCCCTACTCACCCAACTTGTCGGAGAGCTCCAGCCACTGGGTCTCCAGATCCTCTATGTCCTTCTGCGCCTGCGTGATCTCGGCCTGCTTGGCCATGAGGGCCTCATAGTCGGTCGGGGCTATGGTGGTCAGCTCCTGGCGCAGGCGGTCCGGCTCGTCCTGGATCTTCTGCAGCTTGCGGTCCACG
>JAQXQO010000093.1 GCA_029101205.1 Coriobacteriales bacterium
AAGTCCGGCTGCGTCATCGCCAGCCACTCGGGCCCCGGCTCGTTTGGCATTGCCGCCCTTGTCGCGGGCAAGAAGGACTAACACAGCATCGGCGACATCCCGATCAGACTGCCCATACCGACCAGGTTGCCCGGCTCGACCGGGCTGCCCATACCGACCAGACGTCCCACTCAGAACAGGCCGTTCGTTCCAATCAGGCTTGTTCTTCTTTGCGTAGGCGTCCACGACTAGTGATTCTGTCGCGCAGCTTCTGCAGGGACGTGAGGTGCGTGTGCCAGGACGCTCGCAACTCGATATCCTGTCGGGATGATCCTGCAAGGGTGCGAGGTGTGGGTGGGTCGGCACTCGCACCTCGATACCCTGTCGGGATGATCCTGCAGGAGTGCCAGGTGCGTGTGCCAGTACACTCGCAACTCGATACCCTGTCAGCAAATTCTGCAGGGGTTGGAGGTGGGAGTACCCACTCCTCGGATGTCTGCAGAAGCCCATCTTGTCTTGCTTACAAAACCCCAGGTAAACAGGCTGACTAGCTTGGAGGGCGTATTGAATAGACCTCATTTTCTGCAAAGGTCCGAGGTTCGGGTACTCACAACTGGGAACCCTGTCAGAACTTCCTGCAAGGGTGCAAGGTGCGTGTGGGTCGGCACTCGCACCTCGATACCCTGTAGGTATAGTTCTGCAGGAGTGCCAGGTGCGCGTGCCAGGACGCTCGCAACTCGATACCCTGTTAGTAAGATTCTGCAAGGGTGCGAGGTGTGGGTGGGTGGACACTCGCACCTCGATGCCCTGTCGGGATGATTCTGCAGGGGTGCTAGGTGGGGTGCGAGGTGCGAGTGCAGGTGTGGTGCGGATGCACGCATGCCTCGGTATCCTGTCAGCAGATCCCATGTTGTCGGGGTGTGCGTGGATTTCTGCCAGAGCGGCGCGCGGATTCAGAGAGCCCAAGAGAGCCCGAAAGAGCCCGAGGGTGCCGCTATCGGAAATCCGCGCAGCGAAAAAAAGAGGACTCCCCGAAGGAAGCCCTCTCGCGAATTCATATGAGTGCGTTTATGCTGCAAGCAAGATGACTAGCCGCGAGTAAGACTCGCTGCGAGCAAAACTAGCTGCGAGCCAGGTTGCCCTTCTTGAGGCAACGGGTGCAGACGTTCATCTTGCGGCGCTTGCCATTCATCACGATGGTGACGCGCTGGATGTTGGGACGGAACTTACGGTTTACGGTGCGGTGCGAGTGGCTCACAGAACGACCAGCAACAGGGTGCTTACCGCAAATCTCACAAACCTTCGACATGACTCTACCTCCAACTGCGGCGCCTTGGCAAAATGGGGGGTGCGCACAGACGCCCTAATACTCACAAAACGCGACGATTGTATCACGCTTCGCCCCTTACGCAAGAGACGAACCACACTTCGGGAGGGTTTGGCGCCCCCAACGCTGGGTATCTCCATACGCACTGCACATACATCATAGCATCGCTTTCTGCCGTCACAACCCATCCATGAAATCGGCCCCCAGGGCGAATTCGCGGGTAGGTTCCCTCGGGTCGCAGACGGGTATCTGCCGTGCCGCAGACGGGTATCTGCCGTGCCGCAAACAGGCTTCGGGGTCGCAGGTAAGCTGCCCGCAAGCCGCGGGCATGCCATGGCAGGGTGACAATTTCGATTAGGGGTCAAGAAGTTCGTGCCCGTCTGCCACCGATTGCGGATGAATGGCGCAGCACGGGGCCGCGGCTGCCTTGCCCCTTGCGGGCTTGCGTTATACTCAACCTCGAATCATCGTGCGTACGCCCGCGCGTTTTTCGAACGGGCGAGAGGAGACCCCTATGGCTCAAACCGTACCTGGCGCGCTTAAGGTTTCTAACGACGTCATTGCGGACCTGGCCGGCTATGCGGCGCTGGAGTGCTATGGCGTCGTGGGCATGGCTGTGACCGACCAGCAGGAGGGCGTGGTGCACCTGCTGCCCACCTACCGCCTGCGCAAGGGAATCGACGTCTCCACCCATAAGGGAGCCGTTTCCGTGGACCTGCACGTTATCGTGGAGAACGGCGTGAACATAGCGTCCGTGTCCGCCAACCTCGAGAGCGCGGTAAAGTTCATCCTCAACCAGATTGCCGAGCTCTCCAACGTGGAGGTTCGCGTTCACGTTGAGGGCATGCGGACCCGCTAGCGCATCTCCATCGCCAACCCAGAACCGAGGACTCATCCAATGATTGCCAACGTTATTCGCACCTGCTTCCCCGCCGCCGCCAAGGTCGTGGCCGACAAGGCCGAGGAGATAAACAAGCTGAACGTCTTCCCCGTGCCCGACGGCGACACCGGCACGAACATGTCCCTGACCCTGGGCACGGTCGTGAAGGAGGTCGAGGCGCTGCCCGCCGACGCCACCATGGACGACGTGGCGAAGGCCATCACGCATGGCTCGCTCATGGGCGCGCGCGGCAACTCCGGCGTGATTACCAGCCAGATTCTGCGCGGCGTCGCAGAGGGCCTGGTCGATGCAAAGGGCGAGCACGCCACGCCGGCCGACATCGCGGCTGCCCTGCGCAACGGCGTGAAGGTGGCGTTCAAGGCGGTGCGCAAGCCCGTCGCCGGCACCATCCTCACGGTTCTGAAGGACGTCTCGGCAAAGGCCGACCAGCTCGAGAAGACCGACATCACCACCGACGACATGCTGGACCAGCTGGTCGTCGAGGCCTACGAGTCCGTCGCACGCACCCCCGACCTTCTGCCCGTGCTGAAGGAGAACGGCGTCGTCGACTCCGGCGCATTCGGCCTGGCCACGTTCATCGAGGCCTTCGTGAACGCCTACAAGGGCAAGGCCGGCGAGGTCAGCGACTTCAAGACCACGGTCGACGCCGAGGACAGCGCGAAGCAGCACGTCGCCAGCGCCGTCGACATCGAGATCAACGACGACTGGGAGGGCTCGCAGTACCGCTACTGCACGGAGTTCCTCTTCCGCGCCGACAGCGCCTACTTCGACGAGGAGGCCTGCCTGCGCTACTTCGCCACGATGGGCGACTGCGAGCTCCTGGTGGGCTCGAACCCCGACTACAAGTGCCACGTGCACACCAACCGCCCCGACCGCGTCCTGCGCCACATGCTGCACCGCGGCCAGATCTACAACGTGTTCGTGCACAACATGGACCTGGAGGCCCAGGAGCGCACCGACAAGGTCCGCGCCGACAAGGAGGCCGCGAAGGCCCCGAGAAAGAAGCTGGGCTTCGTCGCCGTGGCTCCCGGCTCCGGCGAGGCTGACATCCTGAAGTCGCTGGGCGTGGACGTGGTCGTGTCCGGCGGACAGACCATGAACCCCTCCACCGCTGACATCCTGGACGCCATCCACCAGGCCAACGCCGACAGCGTCATCGTGCTGCCCGACAACGGCAACATCCGCATGGCTGCCGAGGCCGCGGTCAACGCCTGCGACGACTGCAAGGCCGCCGTCGTCATGACCAAGTCCGTGCCGCAGGCCTTCTCGGCCATGTTCGTGGTCGACGCCGAGGCCTCCCTGGAGGACAACGTCGAGGCCATGACCGAGGCCATCGCCGAGGTCCGCGACGGCGAGGTCACCACCGCCGTGCGCGACTCCGCCGCGGCCGACGGCACGCCCATCCACTCGGGCGACGTCATGGGCATCGAGGGTGGCGCCATCGAGGTCGTGGGCTCCGACGTCCAGCAGGTCACCGTGGACCTGGTTAACCGCATGCAGGACGAGGAGGAGGGCGACACCCTGACCATCCTGGCCGGCGCCGACATGCCGGACGACAAGTTCCAGGAGGTCCTGGCGGCCATCGAGAAGGCCCAGCCCGACCTCGAGATCGACTCGCACCGCGGCGAGCAGCCCCTGTATCCCATCATCTTCTCGATCGAGTAGAGGAAGACCTTCTCTTCATGCTGAGTGTTCCCGAGGCGGGAGAGCGCGTCCAGCGGACCTGTTCGCTCACGGACGGCGTCTCCCGCCTTCGCTATGTCTCGGGCGCGCGCCAGGAGGCGCTCGAGCGCATGGGCATCGTGCGCGTGCGCGACCTGTTCCTGCACCTGCCCCACAGATACCTGGACTTCTCGACGGTGGTGCCCATCGCCCGGGCACAGCTGGGCCAGGACGCCACCATCGTGGGCGCGGTGGACCGCGTGCAGAAGAAGCGCCCCCGTCCCCGCATGCAGATAGTCGAGGTGTCGCTTCTGGACCCCACCGGCGTGCTCATGGTCAGCTTCTTTCGACAGCCCTGGGTGGCCGACCAGCTGCACCAGGGCGACCGCGTGGCCGTGTCCGGAAAGGTGGAGTTCTCCTACGGCTTCAGGCGCATGAGCTCGCCGTTCTTTGAGGTGCTGGGCGCGGGCGAGGACTCGTCCAACTACGCGCGCGTGCTGCCCGTGCACCCCGTGACCGAGGGGCTCAGCGTGTCGTGGGCCCGCCGCATCGTGTCGGAGGCCCTGGCCAGCAGGGGAGACGTGTGCGACCCCGTCCCCGCCAGCCTGGTAAGCGGCCACAACCTGATGACCCTGGCCCGAGCCCTGCGAGAAGTGCACTTCCCCCGCACGCTGGCCACCGCGGAACGCGCGCGGCGGCGCCTGGCCTACGACGAGCTGCTGTGCCTGCAGTTGACGCTTCTGACCAGGCAGCGCATGGAGCTGACGGGCGTGCAGCCGCAGCGGCACGTGACGGACGGCCCCTGTCTGAAGGCGCTTCTGGATGCCATGCCCTTCAGCCTGACCGACGAGCAGCGGACGGCCACCCGGCAGATCCTGGACGACATGGCCTCGCCCCACGTCATGAACCGCCTGCTGCTGGGCGACGTGGGCACGGGAAAGACAGCCGTGGCCGCCTGCGCCATAGCCTGCGTGGCCGACACCGGCACACAGGCCTGCGTCATGGCCCCGACATCGGTCCTGGCCTCGCAGTACGCGGCAAAGCTGGGGCCGCTGTTCGACCGGGCGCACATCGGCTGGGCCCTGGTGACGGGCTCCACGCCCGCCGCCGAGCGCGCCCGCACGGCCGAGCTCCTGCGCCAGGGCCAGCTGGACTGCCTGTTTGGCACGACGGCCGTGCTGTCGGACGACCTGGAGTTTTGCGACCTGACGCTTGTGGTCATAGACGAGCAGCACCGCTTTGGCGTGGCGCAGCGCACGGCCCTGCGGCGCAAGGGGCCCGGCGCGGACCTGCTGGCCATGACGGCGACGCCCATCCCGCGCACGCTGGCCCTCTCGCTGTACGGGGACATCGAGTGCTCGCGCATAGCGCACCGGCCCCGTCCCGGCGCGGGTGTCACCACGAAGGTCGTGGCCTCCGAGAACGTGGACCTGGCCTTCGGCGCCATCCGCGACGCCTGTGCCCAGGGTCACCAGGCCTACGTCATCTGCCCCCTGGTGGACGAGACGGACGACGGCTCGCAGCTGGACGACGTGCCTCAGAGAAACCTGTCGAACGCAAAGCGCGTGCACGCGGCCGTGACCACGGCACAGGACCTGCAGCGCAACGCCCTGAAGGGTCTGCACGTGGAGGTGCTGACGGGCCGCATGACCCCCGCCCAGAAGGACGACGTGATGGCGCGCTTCCGCGACGGCTCCATAGACGTCCTGGTGTCCACCACCGTGGTCGAGGTGGGCGTGGACGTGCCCAACGCCACCGCCATGCTGGTGTACGACGCCGACCGCTTTGGCCTGGCCACCCTGCACCAGCTGCGCGGACGCGTGGGCAGGGGAGACCATGCGGGCGTCGTGTACCTGGAGTGCGCCGCAAAAAAGCAGTCGCCCGCCCGCACGCGCCTGGCCGCGCTGGAGCAGACCAGCGACGGCTTCGTCCTGGCCGAGCTGGACCTGAAGCTGCGCCGAGAGGGCGAGGTTTTGGGCTACCGGCAGCACGGAGGGGTGTCCCTACGCATTTCTGACCTTGCAAACGACGCCGACCTGGTGGAATATGCCCATGCGGACGCGCGGCGCATCGCGCAGGACGACCCGGCCCTGAGCTCCGACGAGCACCGGGCGCTGGCGCTGGAGTGCCGCGACCGCTTTGGGGCGTACTTCGAGGAGGTAGAGCACGCATGAGGATCATAGGCGGCCAGTGGAAGGGCCGACGCATAGAGTCACCCGAGGGCACGGACGTCACCCGGCCCACCACCGACAGGAACCGCGAGTCTCTGGCGTCGATGGCGCTTTCCGCCTTCGGCCTGGACCTCAGCGGCGTCTCGGTGTTGGACGCCTTCGCCGGCTCCGGCGCCATGGGCCTGGAGCTGGTCTCACGCGGTGCGGCCTCCTGCACCTTCATCGAGAAGGACCGTGCAGCCGCGGCCCGCGTGCGCAGGAACTGCCGCGCCCTGGACGCGACGCCCCAGCAGACGCGCGTGCTGTGCGGCGACGCCTTCAGGCTGGCGTCGCGCCGGCTGCAGGGGGCGCCCTTCGGCATCGTGTTCCTGGACCCGCCCTACGCCCTCGACGCGACCAAGGTCGGCGGCCTGGTGGACGACCTGTGGCGATCGGGGAACCTGCGCGACGACGCCATCGTGCTGTACGAGCGCGACTCCGCGCGCCCCTCGATAGAGCCCGAGTGCGCCACCCTGCAAAAGACGAAGGCGGGCAGGAAGACCAGCGTCGACCTGCTGCGTGTGGGGGGTAGGTAGTATGGCGGTGCATCACGTGCAGCACGTCGTGGTCCCGGGCACGTTCGACCCCGTGACCCTGGGCCACATCGACGTCATCTTGCGTGCCCGAAAGCTGTTCCCGCGGGTCACCGTGGGCGTGGCGGACTCACGGAACAAGCGCGGGGTCGGCACGACCTTCTCGCTGGACGAGCGCGTGCTCATGGTGAGGGATGCGCTGAAGCTGACCGACGTGCGCGACGGGGTGGAGGTGCTGCCGTTTACGGGTCTGCTGGTGGACTTCTGCCACGAGGTGGGCGCCGGCGGCGTGGTGAAGGGGCTGCGCGCCATGACCGACTTCGAGTACGAGCTGCAGCAGGCCGACCTGAACTCCCACATGGCGCCGGACCTGGAGAGCATCTTTGTGATGTCGAATCCGGAGTACGGCTACCTTTCGTCCTCCATCGTGCGCGAGCTGGCGTCGTTGGGGTCGGACGTCAGCACGCTGGTCCCGGCAAACGTGGCCGCCGAGCTGCGGCGCCATTATGCGCACAATCGGTGACATATTGGGCGTTGGGCCCCTGGTCTGCTAACATGCTTGAGGATAGGACCGTTGTGTAGCGTTTAGGCGGGACCGAAGCGCATGAAAGGAGCCCTGGATGCAGCCAGGTGAGGAAATAGAGAGCCTTCTCGACGAGCTCGAGCAGATGGTGAGCGAGTCAAAGCCCACCTTTGGCGGCGGCGGCCAGAAGCGCATCATCGATGCCCAGGCCATGCTGGACATTCTGGACGAGATAAAGGCGGTCTTCCCCCAGGAGTTCGCGGACGCGCGCCGCATCCTGAAGGAGGAGGGCGAGACCCTGGACCGCGCCCAGAAGCAGGCCGACTCCATCATCGCCGACGCCCAGCAGCAGGCCATGGTCATCGCCGGTGACCAGGAGGTCGTCCGCCTGGCAAACCAGGAGGCCGAGTCCATCCGCGACCAGGCCCAGCAGTACGAGCGCGACACCCGCTACAACGCCGAGGAGTACGCCGACACCGTCCTGGCGCACCTGGAGGAGAACCTGAAGTCCCTCACCGGCACCGTGACGCGCGTTCGCCAGACGCTGAACGAGAACTCCGGTGCCAACAACACCAGCAACGACGTCAAGTGGTAGCCGCCATGTCGCCAGTTATTCTTACGCTAGACGAGCGCCTGGCAAACCCGGGCGACTCTCTGCCGGTTAGCGGCCACATCGACGACAAGTCCTACACCCAGGGCGAGCGCGAGTTCCAGCTGCCCCAGGGCCTGGACTACGACGTGGTGCTGACTAACGCCGGGGAGGGCATCCTGGCCACGGGCATCTTGAAGGGCCACGTGGTTGGCACCTGTGACCGCTGCCTGGACCCCGCCGAGTTCGACGTCTCGGGCGAGGTGGACGAGTACTTCCTCTTTCACGAGCCCGAGGAGGCCCGTCAGGACAACGAGGAGGAGGGTCCCGACTACGCGCTGGTGGGTCCCGACGACACCGTAGACCTGACCGAGGCCCTGCTGACCGCCCTTGCCGAGGAGACCCCGTTCGTCGTGCTGTGCAGGCCCGACTGCAAGGGCCTGTGCCCCGTGTGCGGCGCAAACCTGAACCACGAGGACTGCGGCCACGCCGCGCAGATCCAGCAGGAGCGCCTGGAGCGCAGTCCCTTTGCCGTCCTGAAAAACCTAAAGCTGGACGACGACTCCGACGACCAGAAGGGCTCGAAGTAGCCTTTTGACCAGACCGGTAGAA
>JAQXQO010000094.1 GCA_029101205.1 Coriobacteriales bacterium
CTGAACTTCCTGTTCGTGTACCTGTGCTGGTGGCTCATGACCAAGAAGAAGATCAGCCCCACCCTGGTCATGCTGATCCTGGTGGGCGTCGCCTTCGTGGGCGTGCTCGTCGGCTTCTTCGACCCGGGCCTGTCCTACTAGGACGGAAGCAGCCAAGAAAACCTTGGCCTGCGCCTGAGGGTTATCGAGGGGTCCGCGGCTTTGCGCCGCGGGCCCCTTTTCTGCAAACGGGGGGAGGTGGATCAGTCGCGCTGTATCGCGAACGATCCTCCGCCCCCGCGTGCATACCGTTCGCGAACGGAACCAAAATAATAATTAGGCAGCAATACGAAACGTCATATAGTCTAAGTACGAACCAATGGGCGCCGCTGGGTGCCCCTCTTTGTGCACTGACGTTATAGCGGTACGGGAACAACGCCTGATGGTCTTTACTGGTTCCGATTGACCTGTACCTAGAGGTAACTGGCACTGCGATGGAGGTAACTGCCATGAAGATCGACGCACGCAACCTGACCTGCCCCAAGCCCGTCGTCCTGACGTTGGAGGCCCTGCCCAAGCTGGCCGCTGGCGAGTCTTTGGAAGTCCTGGTGAATGACCCGGTGGCGCTGGGCAACCTGACCCGCCTGGCAGCCCAGAAGGACTGCGACCTAAAGACCCAGCAGTCCGGCGACGAGACCACGCTGACCCTGACCCCGCGCTCAGGCGTGAAGGCCTCCGACGACTCCGCCTCTGAGGCTCAGGCCCTGTGCGACCTGCCTGATACCGGCGCCTCGGTCATTGCCGTGGACACGGACACCATGGGCCGCGGCGACGAAAAGCTGGGTCACATCCTGATGAAGGGTCTCATCTATGCCCTGGCCCACGGCGAGACCGTGCCGCAAAAGACGATCTTCTTCAACGGCGGTGCTCACCTGACCTGCGAGGGTTCCGAGTCCCTGGACGACATCAAGGACCTCGAGAAGCGCGGCACCACCATCCTGACCTGCGGGACCTGCCTGGACTTCTACGGCATTCGCGACCAGCTGGCCGTGGGCGGCGTCACGAACCTGTACGAGATCGCCAAGGTCATGGCCGGACAGCCTGGCGTGACCACCCTGTAGGAGACGAACATGCTGGTAGTCATAAGGGGTGCCGGCGACATAGCCTCGGGCATCGCTGTGCGCTTGCATCGCGCCGGAGCCAGCCTGGTCATGCTGGATGTGGCCGTGCCCACGTCGGTGCGTAGGACCGTGTGCTTCAGCGAGGCGGTGCGCCTGGGGCAGGCCGAGGTCGAGGGCATTCGCGCGCAGCTGTGCTCGAGTGCCGATGAGGCGGCGCTGGTGGCTGCCACGGGTACCATCGCGGTGCTGGTGGACCCGGAGGGGCGCAGCATTTCACAGCTGAAGCCTGCGGCCGTGGTCGATGCCATTCTGGCAAAGAAGAACCTGGGCACCTCGAAGGACATGGCGCCCATAGTCATCGGCGTGGGGCCGGGATTTCATGCGGGCGACAGCCAGGGATCTGACTGCCATGCCGCTATCGAGACGAAACGCGGCCACTACCTGGGCCGTGTGATCTACGACGGCTCGCCCATCCCCAACACCGGGGTGCCCGGAAACATAGGCGGCTACACGACGGAGCGCGTGCTGCGCGCGCCGGCGGACGGTCCCTTCGAGCCGGTGCTGCAGATAGGCGACATCGTGCACAGGGGTGACCTCGTGGCCACCGTGGCGGGCAAGCCACTGAATGCCACCATAGATGGCGTGCTGCGCGGCCTTCTGCAGGAGGGCTGTCCCGTGACCGAGGGCATGAAGTCGGGCGACATCGACCCGCGCTGCAGGCCCGCGCACTGCCGCAGCGTGTCCGACAAGGCCCGTGCGGTTGGCGGAGGCGTGCTCGAGGCTCTGCTGCACTTCTCGCACAGGTTGGAGGGATAGTATGGCGAAGGGAAACGACGTCAAGCTGACCAAGCTGGCGGAGTGTGCCGGTTGCGGTGCCAAGGTGGGCGCCGGCGAGCTGGCGAAGCTCCTGAAGGACATAAAGGTCCAGCGAGACCCCAACCTGCTGGTGGGCTTCGACAAATCGGACGACGCGGCGGTGTACCGCGTGACGGATGACGTGGCCATCGTCGAGACGGTGGACTTCTTTCCTCCGATAGCGGACGACCCGTACACGTACGGCGCCATCGCCGCCACGAACGCCCTGTCGGACGTGTACGCCATGGGCGGCCAGCCCAAGGTGGCGCTGAACGTGATGGCCGTGCCCGAGCACATGGGCGCCGACGTGGTCCACGAGATTCTGCGCGGAGGGTACGAGAAGGTCTACGAGGCCGGGGCCTCCATCGTGGGAGGCCACAGCATCTACGACGAGGAGCCCAAGTACGGCCTGGCCGTGACGGGCTTCGTGAACCCGCAACACATGCTGACGAACTCCGGGGCACGACCCGGCGACGTGCTGGTGCTGACGAAGGCGCTGGGCGTGGGTGTCATAACCACCGCCGCGAAGGGCGGACTTGCCCAGGCGGAGGACGTGGCGCGCGCCGAGCGCCAGATGATGACCTTGAACCGTTGGGCTCGCGACGTGGCGGTGAGCCACCAGGTGCACGCCGCCACCGACGTCACGGGCTTCGGGCTTCTGGGCCACGCGCTCGAGATGGCGCAAGGGGCCGATGCGCGCCTGGTGCTGGACTCGAGCGCGCCGGCATTGCTGCCTCGCACCCGCGAGCTGGCACAGCTGGGCGTGCTGCCCGCGGGGATGTATCGCAACCGCCACTTTGCCCAGGACCAGGTGGACGAGGGCCAGGTGCCCCAGGACCTGTGCGACGTGCTGTACTGCCCCGAGACGTCGGGCGGCCTTATGCTGTCCGTAGCGGCAGACGACGCCGACTCCTTGGTGTCCGACCTTCTGGCGGACGGGCGCGTGCCGGACGCCCGCGTGGTGGGACGCGTGGAGCCGTACGATGCAGGTGCCAGGATCCGACTGACCTAACAGAACGAATGGCAGGTAGACAGCTATGACAGACTCGCACGAGACCCTGCGCGACCTCAAGTTCGTGGGGAGGCTTCTGGACGAGGCGCGGGCCGGCCGGCCCTTCGCCCTGGCCAGCATCCTGGCCACGCGAGGCTCCATGCCCCGCGGCGCCAGCGCTCGTATGGCACTTCTGTCCGACGGCACATGGCTGGGTACCATCGGCGGCGGCCGCGTGGAGCAGCAGATGCAGGAGCGCTGCCAGCGCGTGCTGGCCGGCCAGGAGCCCAACCAGCTGGAGTGGATGACCCACGCAAAGACGGGCATGGCCTGCGGCGGCGACGCCCTGTGCGGCGTGGCGCTGTGGTCGCCCGACGACGCCGAGTCGCTGCTGGGCAGGCTGGAGGAGCTGCTGAGCTCCGGCGAGCCCTTCGTCATCAGCGAGGACTGGACGGACCCGGAGCACGTGGGAGTGGAGCTAGCCTTGCTGAGCCAGGTCCCGGCAGGTGACCCCCGTGCCACCACGCAGACCACCCTTTGGGACGAGAAGAACAAGTCTTACGCCGAGCCGGCGGGGCCCGACCCCATAGCCTACGTCTTTGGCGGAGGACATGTGGGCCGAGCGTTGGTGCCGGTCCTTGCCGGTGTGGGCTTTAGGGTGGTCGTGTTCGACGACCGCGAGGGTGTGGCTGTGCCCGAGGACTTCCCGGCGGCGGAGCGCGTGGTGCTGGGCGACTTCCAGCACATTGGCCAGAAGGTGCAGGTGACCTCGCGCGACTACGTGGTGGTGACCACGCACGGGCATGCCTGGGACATCGACGTGCTGGAGCAGGTGGCCGCCGTGCGGCCCGCCTACGTGGGCTGCATCGGCAGCCGCGGCAAGGCGGCCTTCGCCCGAAAGACCCTGAAGGAGCGCGGCGTGGACCCGGCGTGGGTGGACGCGATTCACCTGCCCATCGGCGAGCCCATCCTGGCCGTGACGCCTCCCGAGATAGCCGTCTCCATTGCGGCGCAGATGATTCGCTGCCGCGCCGAGCTGCGGCCCATTGGCGAGCGGCCGCATCAGCACTAGCGCAGGCGCCGCTGCGATTCAGACGGCTTGGACTTTGGCGGGTCTGTCCTAACCCCCCCATGGGGAGGGCGGGCCCGTTCACTTTTCGTTCGCACGCGGCTCATGGAAGGATGGAGCCCGGCTTTTGCCCGGAGTTTCGCGCCGCTGGCGAAAAAGCCCCTCTTGATAGCCAAACAATTTGTTTGGTATTCACTATAGTTTGTTAGCAAGAACGCGTTCGGAGGCCAGGCACCACAGCCGTGAACGCGACGCCCACAGGCACCACATGGGCATAAAAATACGCGCCGTGTGAAAGCGCGCCCGTGGCAGGCATGACACCAAGGGAAAGGATTCGCCATGCATAGCATCACCATGACCAGGAG
>JAQXQO010000095.1 GCA_029101205.1 Coriobacteriales bacterium
CCACTGCCACCTGTGCCAGGCCGGTGTTGGACGAAAGCGCTATTGCCGTGCGCAGCGTGACGGTGCCGTAACTGAAGTTGTCGAAGTTCTGGACCCTCCACGTGGACAGGATCTGCTGCGGGGAGTTGCAGTTCAGCAGGATGTCGGGGTTCATGCCCTGCGACAGCGCCGCGGTCAGCGTGAAGGTCTTGAAGCTGGAGCCGGGCTGCCTGGCCGCCTGCGTGGCCATGTTGTACTGGTTTGAACTGTAGTCTCGGCCGCCCACCATGGCCTTGATGTAGCCGTTGCTGGGATCCACGGCCACCAGGGCGGACTGCAGCTTCGAGTTGCCGATGGAGTTCAGGCGGTCGGTGACGGCCTTCTCGGCTGCGGCCTGCATGTCGGGGTCGATGGTGGTGTATACCTTCAGGCCGCCCTTCAGGATGGTCTCCTGATCGAAGTCCTGCAGCAGCAGGGTCTTCACGTAGTCGGTGAAATACGGGTAGGTGCCCGTGGCATCCATGACCGTGCCCTCGTTCAGGGTCAGCGGCTCGGCCTGTGCCTCGTCGTGCTCCTCCTGGGTGATGTCACCGGCGGTCAGCATGCGGTCCAGGACCGTGTTGCGACGAGTGACGGCGGCCTCGGGGTTCACCGTGGGGTCGTAGTAGGTGGGGGACTGGGGCAGGCCGGCCAGCAGTGCGGCCTCGGCCAGGGTGAGGTCCTTCGCGTCCTTGTTGAAATACGTGATGGAGGCTGCCTCGATGCCATAGGCGGAGTGGCCGTAGTAGATGGTGTTGAGGTACATCATCAGGATCTGGTCCTTGGAGTACATCTTTTCCATCTGGATGGCTATGTAGGCCTCGCGCACCTTGCGCTTCAGGGTCTGCTCGAACTGCTCGTTCGACAGGACGGTGTTGCGCACCAGCTGTTGCGTAATGGTGGACGCGCCCTCGGAGCCGCCGGTGAACTGGACCACGATGGCTCGGGCGATGCCCTGCGGGTCAACGCCGTTGTGCTGGTAGAAGCGCACGTCCTCGGTGTCCACCGTGCCTTCCAGCACGTAGGGGGACACCTCGTCCTGGGTGACGCTCCTGCGGTTCTGCAGGTAGTACTCGGCTATGGTGTTGCCGTTGGCGTCGTACACATCGGTGGGCTCAGCCACCAGGTATGCGTCGGCCGACGTGTAGTCGGGCAGGTTCTGCAGCCACGAGTCCACGAGTGCGCCAACGGACAAGGCGAGTGCGATCAATAGAAGTGCGATGAAGCCAAGGACGCCGGCGAGACCAAACCCAACAATGTGGGTACGAGAATGCTTGCGGGCCCTTCGAGTGCGGACGCTCATAGTCCCTCCTTAGGTGACAGCCGAAGTCCATTATAGGGTCCGTAGCCAATTTTCCCGGAAACGTTGCCGCCAGGGGTCGGATTGAGAAGGAACTATGGAGCCTCTTCAGCTGGTGATTAGCCGGGGAACTTTTGAACAGCGCCCACATTCCCTTGGCCGCGAGGCGGTCCGCACCCGCGCGGATGGGTTACAGTACAAGGACGTGCGTTCGTTGTGGGCCGCGGGGCCCCAGATATGTATATGGAGGGCAGAGCTTTGCTGCCAGTAGAGGAACAACTGAAGGTAATCACTTCCGGCACCATGCAGATCGTGCCGATGGACGAGCTGAAGCAGAAGCTCCAGAAGGGCACCCCCCTGAACATAAAGATGGGCGTGGACCCCACCAGCCCCGACCTGCACCTGGGGCACGCCGTTCCCCTGCGCAAGATGCGCCAGTTCCAGGACCTGGGGCACCACGTCACGCTGATCATCGGCAACGGCACCGCACTCATCGGCGACCCCTCCGGCCGTGACTCCACCCGCCCGCCCCTGACCGAGGAGCAGGTGGAGGCAAACGCCCAGACCTACGTGTCGCAGGCCATGAAGATCCTGGACCCCGACAAGACCGAGATCGTGCACAACGGCGACTGGATCAAGTCCATGGACCTGGGGAAGATGCTGGGCCTCATGAGCAAGTTCAACGTGGCCCGCATCCTGGAGCGCGAGGACTTCCACAACCGCTACGTCAACGGCCAGTCCATTGCCCTGCACGAGTTCATCTATCCCGTGCTGCAGGCCTACGACTCCGTCGTCGTGAAGGCCGACCTCGAGATGGGCGGCAACGACCAGATCTTCAACCTGCTGGCCGGTCGCGACCTCATGCGCGACATGGGCATGGAGCCCCAGGTGGCGCTGACCATGCCGCTTCTGGTGGGCACCGACGGCGTAAAGAAGATGTCGAAGAGCTACGGCAACTACATCGGCCTGACCGACTCGCCCTCCCAGATGTTCGGCAAGGTCATGAGCATTGCCGACGAGCAGGTGCCCACGTACTACCGCCTGTGCTCCACCCTGCCCATCGAGCAGATCGACGAGATCGACCGAGAGTTTGCCAACGGCACCGCCGACCCGTACAAGCTGAAGCGCGCCCTGGGCGTGAACCTGGTGGACCTCTACCACGGCGCCGGCGAGGGCCAGAAGGCCATGGAGGCCTTCGATGCCACGTTCAAGAAGAACGAGGCGCCCGCTGACACCCCCAAGTTCCCTCTGTCCACCGTCGAGGTGAACGACAAGGGCCAGGTGTACCTGGGCAAGCTGCTGGTGGACCTGGGCCTGGCACACTCCGCCGGCGAGGCGCGTCGCTTCGTCGACGGCGGTGGCGTGAAGATCGACGGCGAGCCCGTTCCCGCAAAGACCTACAACGTGGACCCCTCGCTGTTCAAGGCCGGCACCTACGTCCAGCAGGG
>JAQXQO010000096.1 GCA_029101205.1 Coriobacteriales bacterium
CGCTCGGCGCCCTGCTCGGCCTGTTGCTTTTCAAGCTCGACCTGGTACAGGCGGGCGCGCAGCATCTCCATGCAGACCGCGCGGTTCTGGATCTGCGAGCGCTGGTCCTGCGACTGCACCACGGTGTTCGTGGGCAGGTGCGTGATGCGCACGGCGGAGTACGTCGTGTTGACGCCCTGGCCGCCGGGGCCCGACGCGCAGTAGGTGTCGATGCGCAGGTCCTCGGGGTTGATCTGGATGTCGATGTCCTCTGCCTCGGGCAGCACGGCCACGGTGGCCGTCGAGGTCTGGATGCGGCCCTGGCTCTCGGTCTTGGGAACGCGCTGCACGCGGTGAACGCCGCTCTCGTACTTCATGACCGAGTAGACCTTGTCGCCCGTGACCTTGAACTCGATGGTCTTGAAGCCACCGGCCTCGGAGGGCGAGCTGGACAGGACCTCGATCTTCCACTTGCGGCTGGCTGCGAAGCGCTCGTACATGGCAAACAGGTCGCCTGCGAAGATGCCGGCCTCGTCGCCACCCACGCCGGCGCGGATCTCGACGATGGTGTTCTTCTCGTCGTTGGGATCGCCGGGAATCAGCATGATCTTTATCTGGTCCTCAAGGCCGGGCAGCTTTGCCTCGGACTCCTGGATATCGGCCTGCAGCATGTCCTTCTCGTCGGGATCGGAGGTCTCGCGCTGCATCTCCTTTGCAGTCTCGATGTCCTCCTTTGCCTGGAGGTACTCGCGCGCCTTCTGGACCAGCGGGCCCTGGTTGGCGTGTTCCTTTGCGACGCGCGCGTACTCCTTCGGATCCGACACGACGGAAGGATCCATCATCTTTTTCTCGAGCTCCTCGTACGCGGCGATGAGCTTCTTTAGCTTGTCGTCCATGGTCGGACTCCCATCAAAGAGCCGTCGCGCGTGGGGCGCGGGCCACACAGGTCCGCGGCGACGCCCAGGGGCGCGACATACGTGTTCAGCGTTAGAAGTCTACCACCCTATAGGGTTTTGTATTCACGCAGGTACAGCGTGCACGTCTTGCACACCTCCTAGCGCCGCGCCAGGTCCTCCCCCATCAGCAGGCCCATGACCGAGCTCATCATGAGGCCGCGGGTCCAGCCCGACGAGTCGCCCAGGCAGTGCAGGCCCTCGACGTTGGTGTCGAAGTGTTGGTCCATGGACACGCGGTTGCTGTAGAACTTCAGCTCCGGCGCATACAGCAGCGTCTCGTTGGCCGCGAAGCCGGGAATCACCTGGTCCAGGGCACGCATGAACGCCACGATGTTCGTCATGGCCCTGTACGGCATGGCGCTGGTGATGTCGCCCGGCTGCGCGTCGGGCAGCGTGGGGACCACGTTCGAGCGCGACAGCTCGCGCGGCCACGTGCGCTTGCCGTCCAGCACGTCGCCGAAGCGCTGGACCAGGATGCGACCGGCGCCCAGCATGTTCATGAGCTCGCCCACGCGCTGCGCGTAGGTCAGCGGCTTATCGAACGGCTCGCGGAAGTTCTGGCTGCACAGCACCGCCAGGTTGGTGTTCGCGCTCTTGCGGTCCTTGTAGCTGTGGCCGTTCACCACGGCCAGGCCACGGTCGTAGTTCTCCTGGCTGACGAAGCCGCCGGGGTTCTGGCAGAACGTGCGCACCTTGTCGCGGAAGGGGTTGGGGTAGCCCACCAGCTTGCTCTCGTAAAGGACGTTGTTCACGTCCTCCATGACCTCGTTGCGCACCTCCACGCGCACGCCCATGTCGACCGGGCCGGGCTCGTGGGCGATGCCGTGCTCGTCGCACATGCGCTCGAACCAGTCGGCGCCGCGACGGCCCGTGGCCACGATGGTCTGCTGGGCACGCACCTCGCGACGCCCGTCGGGACCCTCCAGCACGGCGCCCGTGCACCTGCCGTCCTGCACCAGCACCTCGATGCACTCGGTCTGGAACACCAGCTCGACGCCGGCATCCAGAAGGTGCCGCTGGATGCGCGCGTAGATCTGCTGGGCGCGCTCGGTCCCCAGGTGGCGAATGGGGCAGTCCACCAGCTTCAGGCCCGCACGGATGGCGCGACGGCGAATCTCGGCAACCTCGTCGGGGTGGCCCAGGCCCTCCACGTGGTCGTCAGCGCCGAAGTCCAGGTACATGCGGTCCACGCGCTCGATGGTATCCTGCACCAGCTGGGCGCCCACCAGCTGCGGCAGGTCGCCGCCCACCTCGTGGGACAGCGACAGCTTGCCGTCCGAGAAGGCGCCGGCACCCGAGAAGCCCGTGGTTATCCTGCAAGGATGGCAGTGAACGCAGTGGCCCGTCTGCGCCTTCGGGCAGCTGCGCCGTTCGATGGGCAGACCGCGGTCCACGATGGTGATGCGCCTGCCGTCGTTTGCCCCCAGGAGCCCCAGCGCGGTAAAGATTCCGGCAGGACCGGCCCCGATGATCAAGATGTCCGTCAAGTTGCTGCTGATCATGGCATATCACCTGGCAATATACGAAAGCGTCGCACGTCAGCGCCCGCACGAAACGGCGCATTTTTCCAATGTTTCCGAATGCCCTTTGTACCACATCGCGAGCGAGCACAGCCCGTCCGGACGGCGACTAGCCGACGGCTCCTGGGGAGGGGTCCAGCCGCCCCCGGCGCAACGTCGCGCCGCGCCGACGTGCCGCGCAATCGTGGCCGCTGCGGGTGCCCGCAGCCGACAGGCCCGCGCGGCTGCACCCGGCAGGCTCGTACGGCGTGCGGCAGGTTCGTGCGACGCGCGGCAGGTTCGTGCGGCGCGCACGGCAAGCCCAGGTGTGGGCGCTCGAGCCTGGTTCGCGTTCGTCTCCAGGTTGCGCCTGGCACGTCTCGACTCCAAGTGCAGGGTCGAGGGCCCGTCAGGGTGTCTGCAGGGGTGACAGGTGCGAGCGTGGTGGCACTCGCGCCTCGGCAGCCTGTCAGTGAATCCTGCAGGGGTGGCAGGTGCGAGTACTCACAGGTCGACACCCCACAGAAGCCGGATTTTTGCCACTCGTAAAACCCCAGGTAGATTGGTAGCACTCATGGCTCGACGCCCCGACCTGGCATTCCGGAGTGCAAAGGTGCCAGGTTCGGGTACTCACACCTCGTAACCTTGTCGGAAACCCCTGCAAAGATGGCAGGTGTGGGCGCACCGACACCCGCACCTCGGCGTCCCGTCATCACCAACCGCAACGACCAGGAATTCAGGCGCGCGCAACCAACCAGCCCCATGTGGACGGCCAGCCCCATGTGGACGGCCAGCCACCCATCGAGGCGCCTGCGACAGCGGCTTGTCAGAGCGCCCGGCGCCAAAGCCAGTCCGAATGTCCGTCCCCGCCCCCCCTACCCGCGAGCATATCCTCCCAGGCATGCGAGCATATCCTCCCAGGTATAGGGGTACACTCGTACGCAGGTACAGCACGTCTGTCGCATCGAGACGCCTATCGAAGCGGCCGCATCACCCGGAGGCCCATCATGCAGCACCCAAAGCCCCTGCCCCTCATGCTGGAGGGCAAGCCCCACTACACGCTGAGCTCCTACGACCCAGTCGACATAGACGTGTACGTGCCCTATATCACCGACTCTCAGGTGCAGAGCACCCTTGAGCTCATGGTACGCCAGGAGGGCGGCACCATGGCCAGCCTGGACGACCCCGCGTGGGTCCAGACGCACTTCGGCCCCAGGCAGAGCCGTCTCTCGCTCCTGGAGCGTGCCCGCCAGGCGCTGCAGAGCTCAGTCGACGAAGACGTGCATCTCCAGGCGCTGCAGCAGGCCGAGCAGAAGCTGGCCGAGCGCCTGCAGCAGAGCGTCCCCCACGAGTACGTCGACGCACAAAGCCAGGACCTCCTAGACGAGGTCACCGCGGAGTTTCGCAGGGAGAGCATGGACCTGCAGCAGACGTTAGACTCCATGGGCGCCACAAAAGACGACCTGGTTGAATTCTTTCACGAAAAGGCCCAGGACATGGCGGAGTGCGACGCTGCGCTGATGGCGTTTGCCACAGCCCGCCACATCCGTATGGAACCCGACCAGATGGCCAGCTACCTGGGGCTGGACGACGCCGAATGGGAGCAGGCGCAAAGGCAGATGCGCGCCGAGGGCACCCTGGGCACCCTCATGGAGCAGGCCTCCCTGGACAAGGCCCGCAACGTGGTGCTGCACGAGGCCCATGTGACGTACCACCACCAGACGCGCGCGGAGGCCCAGGCGCTCGAGGCGTCCGGCCAACAGGAACCCCACATCCCGTTCGACCCGCTGGGGAGCATGGCCCCGCACGAAGCTTCACGGGGTGCCCAGAAGGGCAAGGACGACTCGTCCGGCCACCCCAACCTGCGCCTGGTATAAGGAGCTGGCAAGAAGCGCCAACCAGAAGATCCGGCAAGAAGGACTTCTGGCCGCGCCCTGACATCAGCGATGGCCCCGCACGAGCAAGCAACAGTCCGCCTCGGGCGCAACAGTCCGCCTCGGGCACAAAAGAAGACCTCCCCCGCCGCGGCTCGACATCGAGGGGAGGTCTCTTCTTGTTCAATTGTTTATGAAGTGCGCTGAGGATGCGCCACGTCCGCTGTCCCAGGGCCCATGTCCCGAGGTCGCAGCCCCTAGACCAGCTTGCCCTTGCAGTGGTCGATCATGTGCTGGATCATCTGCGCGGTCCAGTCGGTAAAGTCGGCCTTGCGCTCCACCAGCTGCCCGTCCACCAGCTCCTGGTAGCTGACCTTGGCCTTCTGGTAACGCGTGGCGCGGCTGGGCTCGTCGCGCGTCAGGCAGCTCTCCTGCACGCGAGCGGCATGCAGGCCCATGACCAGGCGCGGGTTGTACATCACGTGGGCCTGGCCGTCGTCGTCCTTGTACGCCACGATGGCCTTGGTCACGCCAATCTGGTTGGCAGCCAGGCAGCCGCAGTCATCCAGCGAGTTCATGGTGTCGACGACGTCCTGCGCCACGGGCGCATCGTCGGCGGTGGCGCGGGCGCACTTCTTGGAAAGAATTGCCTCGTCCTTGCAGAGTTCCTTGATCATGGAGGTCCCTTCGGTGCCGCCCCGGCACGGCCGGAGGCGGAATAGCCGTGAAAGATTCTCCACGATGATACGACAAGGTCCTGCCGCATGCGGCACCTGCACCATAAGCCTGAATCGGCACGAACGTGTAGCCGCAGCGGATTTGCGCCCGCCCGGACGTGCCTCCGCTGGGCGACAGGCCACTCTGCCAGGCCCTTCTTATCCCTTGAGCCAGGTGCAGCTGGCCACGGAGTACAGCGGCACAAACGGCAGCAGGATGGGCGTGCGCTTGACGTAGGCCTGGTACTCGGGGTCGGAGCCGTAGTTTTTGTTCTGTCTGAGCTCCAGACGGCGCGCGCCTCCGAACATCACGTACACGATGCCCGCGTAGCCGGCCACCGCGGCAATCCACTGCCAGGGCCCCGCCAGCGCGGTCACGCCCGACACGAACACGCCCGTCCAGGTAAGCACTTCGCCCAGGTAGTTGGGGCAACGCACGAAGCTAAAGAGCCCCTTGTCGCAGAAGCGGCGCGGGTTGGCGCGCTTCTGGGCGGTCTTTTGCAGGTCGGATGCCGACTCCAGCACGATGCCGCCAGCCATGATGCAGGCACCCACCACGCTGCACGCATCGGCGGCCGCCCCATTGGCCAGGCGGAAGTACACGGGAGCCGCCTCGCAGGCGTACAGCAGGGCACATGCCGCCCACACCAGCACGCGCACGGGAAGCCCCAGCCCAGAGCCGTCGTTTACCTGCGTCTTCATGACCTTGTTGTACGCGGCGCTGCGACGCTCGCGCACCAGCAGGTACAGCCCCAGCCGAAGCCCGTACACCACCAGAAGCGCGCTCATGACCAGCGGTGCCACGGCGCCTGCGCCGGCGCCCGGCGCAAACGCCACCAGCAGCGCCACGCCGATGGCCGCCATGGAAAACCCATACCCCAGCGAGATGAACCACACGAACTTGTGGAACCCGATGGCGCTGACCGCCAGCGCCACCACAAACATCACCCAGAACCCCATGCACACTCCTTTGTTTTCTCCGCAGAATGATAAGGTTATCGCAGACCTGGCATGTCCTGGGCACTTTGCGGCAAAGGGGAGAACATTCATGGCCGACCCTCTATCCAGGCAGGCAGACTTCCGCCCGCAGAATTCGGGCAAGAAGAACCAACGCGACGTACCGCCAGGATTCACGCTGGGCCTGGCCCTGATGGACGCGGTGCCCGTGGCGCTCTTTGCGGCGTCGGCCATCGTGGCGGCGGGGCGCATTCACAGCCCGCTGTTCCTCGCGGGCGCCGTCGCCTGTTTGGCTGCGGGCGCTGGGAAGGTGGCCTGGAAGCTGGCCATGGCCCTGGCCCACAGGGACGTCCCCGCCCTCAGCCACCAGATGCGCTACCTCATGCCCGTGGGCTTCCTGCTGATGCTGGTGGGGGCCGTGACCTCTGCCACTGACACGCTGGTGCTCCTGCGGGGGCTGGCCAGCGTGCCCAGCCTGGTCCCCCTGGTGCTGTGGCTGGTGTGCACGGGGCTGATGGTGCGCTTCGCCCGTCACCGCGACCAGCTGGACGCCCGCTCCAACTGGGTCGAGCAGGGCGTCAACTCGGTAGGACAGCTGGCGCTGCTGGTGGCACTGGTACTGGTGTAGCGCTGGTACTGGCATGGCGCTGGTACTGGTATGGCGTCACTTCCCGCATGACGACAGCTCTGGCACGACGACGATTCTTCTGGTACGGGAGGGTTCACGATGATTGACTACGAGGCAGCCGCAAGGCATTGGACGGATCGCGAGAAGGACGCCAAGCGCATGCCGGCCGACCAGCTACGACGGCACATCGACGAATTCGTCGGATCGCACCGGGTGGGCGCGCTGGCCACGGCCACGTCGGATGGCTCCCTGGTCCGCAACACTCCCATCGAGTACGACTGGTTCGACGGGGCGTTCTGGATGTTCTCGGAGGGCGGTCTGAAGTTCCGCGCACTGCAGCAGAACTCCAACGTGTGCCTGGCCGTGTTCGACCCGGACCCCAGCTTCGGCTCGCTGGCGGGCCTGCAGGTCACGGGGGTTGCCAACGTGGTCGAGCCCTTCTCGCCCGCGTACGAGAAGGCGTGCGGGCACAAGGGGATCGACCCCCAGCGCCTGCACGCCCTTCCCTTCACAATGATGCTGGTACACGTGGTGCCCACGCGCTTCGACATGCTGTGCTCGCAGTTCAAGTAGGAGGGCTACGACGTGCGCCAGTGGCTGGAGATGTAGGCTCGGCGAGCCCTATCCCACCAGCTCCAGCACCTGGCTTAGCCCCTTGCGACCAAAGCTGACGCGCTCCTGGGCCCCCTCCGGCCGCACCACCAGGCACGGCACGCTCATCACGTTGTAGCGCTCACGCAGGGCAGGGAAGCGGTTGACGTCGTACACGCGCGCCGTCACGTTGGGGTTCAGCGCCGCCACGTGCTGCGCGGCGGTGACCACCTCGGGGCACATGGTGCACGAGAGGCCCACGATCACGGTCAGGTCCACGGGTGACTCTATGGCATCGATGGCCTTGCGGTCGGCGTCGTCCAGGGGCTGGCCCGGACCGGCTGCGTTGTACAGCCCCAAAACGAACGAGGTGAACTCGTGCCCACCGGGCACGCCATGGAACTGCAGGCCCGTGGGCTCGCCGTTGCGGCACACGTCCACGTAGGGCAGCTGGTCCTGCGGGTCGACTGTGGAGTCCGCCACCGCCACGTCCAGCTTTGGCGTCAGCGCGGCCAGCGCCTCCATGTAGGCGCGCAGCTCGGCCGAGACGTCGTCGTCCGCCAGGTGCAGCCGCAGCTGCAAGGCACGCTCCATGCGGTCAAACACGGGCTGCAGCTGCTGGGCCATGGCGGCGTCGATCAGCTGGGAGCCGGGTCCAGTCGAGCCTGCGACCTGCGCCGCGTTGGCCATGCCACGTCCGGTGGCCGAGGCCGCCCCACTCTGGGCCGCCTGTCCGGCGTCCCGCGAACCGACGGCCTTCTGCTCCGCCACGGGCCTGGCCTCCGGCGCCTGCGGCACCAGCCCCGTGCGGTCGTGGGCCGCCTTCAGGTAGCGTTCCATCGACGTGGACGTGGCTGCCGCCTCCCCCACGGCGGTCGCCACCTGGCGCAGCTCCTTCACGCACACGTCGCCCGCAGCGAACACGCCGTCGGCAGTGGTCATGTGGTCGGCGTCCGTCAGCACGTAGCCGTGCGGGTCCAGCTGGCACACGCCCTGCAGCAGCTGGCTGGCGGGCGCGTATCCGGCAAAGACGAACACGCCAATCCGGTCCCCGTCCTCAGCCGCGTAGGTGGTCTCCTCCCCCGCGACCCGGTTGCGGTACGTGATGGAGCGCACGGCGTCTTTCCCCTGCACGCGCACGACCTCGGTGTTGTACAGCACGTCGACGTCGGGGTTGTTCTTTGCCACGTCAGCCGTGGCGGGCGCGCAGGTGAAGTCGTCGCCGCGCACCAGGATGGTCACGTGGCTGGCGTAGCGGGTCAGAAAGGCCCCCTCCTCCGCTGCGGCAAAGCCGCCGCCCACCACAAACACGCGCTTGCCGGTGAAGAACTCACCGTCGCAGGTGGCGCAGTATGCCACGCCGCGGCCGCGGAAGTCCTTCTCGCCCTCGAAGCCTATCTGGCGCGGGGAGGCGCCCGTGGCCATGAGGACGGCCAGGCAGCGCAGGTCGCCCTTGGTGGTGCGGACCACCTTCACGTCGGAGTCCACGTCCAGGCCGGTCACCTGCGCCAGGCGAAACTCGGCCCCGAAGGACTGCGCCTGCTGGCGCATGGTGTCGGTCAGCTGGGTGCCCGAGGTGCTGAGCACGCCCGGATAGTTCACGATCTGGTCGGTGATGGTGATCTGGCCGCCGAAGCGGTCCCCCTCCACTACGATGACCCGGTAGCGCGCGCGGGCCAGATAGAGGGCGGCGGTGAGCCCGGCAGGCCCACCGCCGACCACGACTGCGTCGTAGAGGTTGCCCTGGGCCGGCATCCTACAGCTGCCCGACGAGGTCGAGCGACGGCTTCAGGGTCTCGGCGCCGGGCTGCCACTTTGCGGGGCACACCTGGTCGCCGTGCTCGCGCACGAACTTGGCGGCCTGGACCAGGCGCAGCAGCTCCTTCGCGTTGCGGCCTATGCCGCCGGCAGTCACCTCGTACACCTGGATCCTTCCGTCCGGGTCCACGATGAAGGCGCCGCGCTCGGCCAGGCCGTCAGGCTCTATCAGCACGTCAAAGTCGCGCGCCAGCACGTGGGCGGGGTCGGCCAACATGGGGTAGGTCACCTTGCCGATGCGCTCGGACTCGTCGTGCCAGGCTTTGTGAACGAAGTGCGTGTCGCAGGACACCGAGTACACCTCGCAGCCCTCGGCCTTGAAAGCGTCGTAGTTCTCGGCCAGCTCCTCCAGCTCGGTGGGGCACACGAAGGTGAAGTCCGCGGGATAGAAGAAGAACAGCGCCCACTTGCCCAGCACGTCCTCCCTGGTAACGGTCCTGAACTCGCCGTTCTGATAGGCCTGGACGGAAAACTCGCCAATCTGCTTGTTGATCTGAGACATTGCGCTTCCTTTCTTCTGTTCTATTAGGATTGAATCCTATTATTAGGAAAAGCTCCTAACAGTCAATCGCCCAATCGGACGAAAGTGTGCGTTCGCAAGTTCTCCACAATTAGTAATTGTTCTTGTTTAGAAGATATTGCGATTTGTCGGCGCCAAACGCGTCCGGACCGGCCGCAGACCCCGCCCAAGCGCCCGCAACAGCCTCATAACGAACTGGCGCCACCCCCCACCGGGGATGGCGCCTGCCTTGTGCCTATGCCACTTCCTCGAACTGCGATTGGTACAGCTGGGCATAGAAGCCGCCCCTTGCCAGCAGCTCCTCGTGCGTGCCCTTCTCGACCACGTCGCCGTCGCGCAGCACCAGGATGGTGTCAGCGTTGCGGATGGTGGACAGCCGGTGGGCAATCACGAAGCTGGTGCGGCCCTCCATCAGCTTGTCCATGGCACGCTGGATGCGCCACTCGGTGCGCGTGTCCACGTTCGAGGTGGCCTCGTCCAGAATCAGGATGGGGCGGTTCGCCAGCACCGCACGCGCTATGGTCAAAAGCTGTCGCTGGCCCTGGCTCACGTTGGTGGCGCCCTCGTCCAGCTGGAAGTCGTAGCCTCCGGGTAGGGTCTTTATGAAGTGCTCGCAGTGCGCGTAGCGCGCGGCGGCCTCCACCTCCTCGTCCGTGGCGTCCAGCCGGCCAAAGCGGATGTTCTCGCGGATGCTGCCCTTGAACAGCCAGGCGTCCTGCAAAACCATCGAGAAGTTCTGGCGCAGGTCGGCCCTCGTGACGTCGCGCACGTCGTGGCCGTCCACCTGCAGACTGCCCGCATCCACGTCGTAGAAGCGCAGCAGCAGCTTCATCAGGGTGGTCTTCCCCGCACCGGTGGGACCCACGATGGCCACGGTCTTGCCCGGCCTCACGTCCGCGCTGAAGTCGTGGATGATGGTCTTGCCGGGCAGGTAGCCAAACGACACGCCGTCGAACTCCACGGCACCCTTCGCGTGGCCGATGGTGGGCACCTGTCCCGTGGTGGGGTCGGCCTTCGCGGTCTCGGCCTCCTCGGGCGCCTCCAGGAACTCGAACACGCGCTCGGCGCAGGCCGCCATCTGCTGCAGCACGTTGGACACCGTGGCCAGCTGCGTTATGGGCTGGGTGAAGTTCTTCACGTACTGGATGAACGACTGGATGTCTCCAGGCTGGATGGCACCGGCCACGGCCAGGCCCGCGCCCACCACGACCACGGCCACATAGCCCATGTTTCCCACCAGGTTCATCAGGGGCTGCATCAGGCCCGAGAGGAACTGGCTCTTCCATGCACTCTCGTACAGCAGGTCATTCTCCTGCTGGAACTGCCTCACGGCACGGTCCGTGCGGTTGAACGCCTGGATGACCACCTGGCCGCTGAAGTCCTCCTCCACCCTGCCGTTGACCGCGCCCAGCTGGCTCTGCTGCTGGGAGAAGTACTTCTGCGAGCGCTTTATGAGCACGCCCAGGATCAGCGCCGATACCGGCAGCGTCACGAAGGTGACGCCCGCCAGCGGCACCGAGATCATCAGCATCATGATGGCCACGCCCACGATCTGCGTGATGGACGTCACCAGCTGGATGAGGCCCTGGTTCAAGGACTGGCTCAGGGTGTCGACGTCGTTGGTCATGCGCGACAGCACGTCGCCCTTCGAGATCTTCCCTCCGTCGAAGTAGCTGAGGGGCACCCTCGAAATCTTCTGCGCTATCTCGCCACGCATGCGGTAGACCACCTTCTGCGTGACCCCCGTCATAATCCAGCTCTGGATGCCCGAGGCGGCCGCGCTGGCCAGATACACCACAAGCAGCGTCACCAGGATGCCGCCTATGCGCGCGAAGTCGATGTCGCCCGTGCCCGCGGCCCTGCGCTGCACGCCCCAGAACAGCTCGGTGGTGGCGTTGCCCAGGACCTTGGGCCCCACGACCGAGAACACCACCGACGCCATGGCCAGGACCACCGCGGCCACCAGGCCCACGCGGTACGGTCCCATGTAGTGCAACAGCTTCCGAATGGTGCCGCCAAAGTCCTTGGCCTTCTCGCCCGGCGCCATGCGCGATCCGGGGCCGTGCGGCCTGGGAGCCTGCCGCCTTTGCTGCGTCATCTGTGCCATGGGCTACTCGCCTCCTTCCAGGCCCAGCTCGCTGGCGCTAAGCTGGCTCTTCGCTATCTCCAGGTACTCGGGGCAGCTGCGCAGCAGCTCCTGGTGCGTGCCCTTGCCCACCACATGGCCGTCGTCCAGCACCAGTATCTGGTCGGCGCCCATCACGGTGGCTATGCGCTGCGCCACCACCACGACGGCGGTGTCCGCGCAGTCGCGTGCCAGGGCCTGGCGCAGGCGCGCGTCCGTGGCGTAGTCCAGCGCACTGAACGAGTCATCCAGCACCAGCACCTCGGGCTTCGTGGCCAAGGCTCGCGCTATGGCCAGCCTCTGCCGCTGGCCGCCCGACACGTTCGTGCCGCCCTGCGATATGGGGGCACGCAGCCCCTCCTCCTTCTGGGCCACCAGGTCGTGGGCCTGCGCCACGTCCACCGCGCGCATGAGCTCGTCGTCCGTCACGCCGGAGTCGTCCGGCAGCCCGAACGCCACGTTGCTGCCGATGGTCCCCGAGAACAGGAAGCCCTGCTGGGGCACGTAGCCCACGCGCGAGCGCAAATCGCCCAGAGCCATGCGGCGAATGTCCACGCCGTCCAGCGTGATGCGTCCCTGGGTCGGGTCGTACAGGCGGGGTATCAGCTGCACCAGGGTCGACTTGCCCGAGCCCGTGGAGCCCACTATGGCCGTCACCTTTCCCGGCGCCGCCGTCAGGCTGACGTCGGTCACCACGTTGCCCTCGGCGTCCGGGTAGTGGAAGCTCACGTGGTCCAGCACCAGCTGGCCTCGCGGGGCGTCTGCCGCCACGACCTGTGGGTCCTTTGGCTCCTGCACGGCGGGCTGCACCTCCAGCACCTCCTGGATTCTGCCCACCGAAACCTCGGCGCGCGGCAGGATGACGGCAACCATGGACACGATGAGGAAGCTCATCACGATCATCATGGCGTAGCTGATGAAGGCCATGATGTCGCCCACCT
>JAQXQO010000097.1 GCA_029101205.1 Coriobacteriales bacterium
CCAGCTCAGCAGCGGCGTCTCCGCCCTGCAGAGCCAGGGCACCAGCAAGGTGGCTGGTGGCGCGACGGCGCTGAAGGCGGCCCTCGCCGCGAAGTCGGGCGACTTCACGCAGCTGAAGACCGGATCGGCCCAGGTGGCGGCGGGCGTGCAGCAGCTGAACACGCAGCTCTCAAGCACGCTGCCCGACACGCTGAAGCAGGCGAACGCCCAGCTGGATGCCCTGCAGGCGCAGATAACCACCATCCAGGGCCAGGTGGACGGCATCAGCAAGTCCGCGGACCAGCTGTCGCCCCTCGCGCAGAAGACCGAGTCCGACGGCCAGAAGGTCGCCAGCGACCTCAAGACCATGCAGTCGCAGCTGGGCGGGCTGAAGCAGAGCCTGACCACGGCCGGCACGTCTGCGGCGACGGCCGCTCAGGGTGGCGCGACGGCGGCGCAGTCTGCCGGCTCGGCCGCCAAGGAGGCGCAGTCCGCCGCCGGAAGCGCGCAGTCTGCTGCCAGCGACGCCACGTCCACGGCCAACGAGCTCTCCGGCCTGCTGTCCGACTCGAACCTGACCGACCAGCAGAAGTCCACGATCTCCGATGCCGCCACGAAGGCCAAGGGCGCCGCCAGCTCCGCCGGAACCGCCGCGCAGTCTGCGGGCAGCGCCGCCAAGGACGCCGGCTCAGCCGCCTCGAGCGCAGCCAGCGCGGCGCAGAGCGCGAAGTCTGCAGCTGAGACCCTGCAGCAGGTGGCGCAGGCCGCCCAGAACATCGACACGTCCGCGATTTCGGCCGACGCGCAGACCCTGGCCAGCGACCTCCAGACCATCCAGAAGGGCGCCGGCAGCCTTACCGACAGTGCGAACAGCGTGATCAGCGAGTCCAATCAGGTGCTGGATGGCTCGAAGCAGCTGGTCCAGGGCACGCAGCAGAAGTTGGCGGGCATGCAGACCCAGCTGGGCCAGCTGAGCGCGCTTGCCGGCGGAGCCCAGAGCGTGGCCGACGGCACCAGCCAACTCGTCGACAGCCTGACCACCGAGGGGACCGACTCCTCGGGCAACCCCACGCTGCTCAGCGCCGCCGAGCAGCTGGCTGCGGGTGCCGCGGAGGTCGACTCCAACGCGCAGACTGCCGCCAGCGGCGCAAAGAGCCTGTACAACGGCGCCGCTGCGCTGCAGCAGGGCCTGGACACGCTGCACAGCGGCTCGACGCAGCTTGACAGTGGCGCCCGTCAGCTGGCCAGCGGCGCGGCGACGGTCGACTCCAGCGCCAAGACCGCGGCCAGCGGGGCCAGCCAGCTGGCCTCTGGCGCGCAGACGGTCGACGCCAACGCCAAGACCGCAGCCAGTGGGGCCGGACAGGTTGCCAGTGGAGCCAGCACTCTGAAGGCGGGCCTCGACACGCTGAGCAGTGGCACCACGTCCCTGCGCACGGGTGCCAGGAAACTTGCCAGCGGCGCAGGCACGCTGAAGGACGGCCTCGGCACCCTGGCCAGCGGCACCGAGTCCGCGCACAGCGGCTCGCAGGAGCTCACCAGCGGTCTGGACACCCTGGCGAAGTCCGTGGACGGCATGGACCAGAAGGTCCTCGACCAGCTGCAGCAGACGATCGACCAGAAGCTGGGTAGGGGCTACGCGCTCCACTCCTTCGTCGATCCCAGCAACACCAACGTCAAGGAGGTCCAGTTCGTCTACGTGGTCAGTGGCGTCACGAAGGGCGACTCCAACAGCAAGGCAAAGGACGACGACTCCAGCAACACGAACAACGAGTCGTTCGTCCAGCGCGTCGTCGACCTCTTCACGGGCAAGAAGGACGACGAGTAGTCCGGACTCTCGTCGGCGGCGAAGCGCTTGTGAGTGGGCCCGCGACCCCATGTGGCCGCGGGCCCTTCGTGCGTGTGGGAGCCGACGTGGGCCTCGCATGCGGGAGCCGACGCTGCGTGGCTACTTGGCGGCGCTTGTCTCGGCGCCGGAGTCGGGTGCGTTTGACGCCGAGCCGACTGTTGCGGTGTCCAATGACGAGGTGGTGCTCGCCTTGCCCGGAGTAGCCGTGCCCATCGCGCCCGAGGCGGCTGCGCCCGACGTCGAGGCGGCGTTTTCCGACGTAGTGGCATCCGCCTTGGCGGCGTCCGCCTCGGCAGTGCTCGCATCGGCTGTGCTCGCGTCGTCCGCCGTATCCGTATCGGACGTGCCGACGTTCGCAGCCACCTTGCTCAGCGCCTGCACGGCGCCGCGCAGGCCCTGTCCCAGCTGCTGGCCCAGCTGCTTTGCCATGGGCGTCACGGTCTCGGTCACCGCGTTCGAGACGGCCGCGCCGATGAGCCCGCGCAGGAAGTTGTTCATGACCTCTCGGTCGTCGGGGTCCAGAGAGTTCACCGAGGCCATGGTGGCGTTGATGCCCGCCAGGCCGCGGGAGAACATGTCGCCCATGCCATGGATGCCCTGCTGCGTCAGCGCGGCGTACAGCGCGTCCAGCAGTTTCTTTCGCCCGGGCAGGTCCCGCGAGTCCATCAGCTGGTTGAACGTCTGACGCACCAGGGCGCTGCCGTTGTCGGTGGAGGTGCCGCGGACGAAGTTGCCGCGCATGACCTGCCATTCGATGGCGCTGTGCTCCATGATGTTGTTGCCGGTGGACTTGATGACGGTGGGCTCCACCAGGTGGTCAAAAAGCGCGCCCACCACGCTGAACTCCGGCGTGTAGAAGTGCACCAGAGGAACGATGGGCCGAACGCTGTCCAGGGGGATGACCTGGTTCTCAAAGCCGGGCGAGTCGTTGCACCACACGTCGATGACGCGCTCGCGCAGCTGCGGCTTGCAGAAGGCAACGGCGTACGCGGCCAGGTTGCCGCCCTTCGAGTGGCCGCCCACGCGCAGGGGGCCGCGCGTCAGGTAGCCCATGCGCTGCAGATACTCCAGGGCATGCTCCTGCGAGGGGACTATCTTGTAGCTCATCTCGCAGTCTTCCAGCCAGCCCACCAGGTCGTCTCCGGTGCCGCGATAGGCCACGTAGATGGTGCCGTCGGGTAGCTCCGCGCACACGGCGCCGAACTGCTCGTGCGTGTCCAGGTCCAGGCGGGCCTCGTATCCGCGCAGCCTCACGTCGCGGAAGCGCTTCGTGGCGGCCATGGCGGGCAACAGCGCGTTCGTGTGGGCCGAGATCAGCGGCCCCAGGTCGGCCGGGTTCTCGGCGGGGTACAGGTCGCTGTAGCGCTGCGCCGCCTGCGTCACGGTGACGCTGTGCCAGGCGTCCTTGCCCTGCGCGGCGGGCACGATGCCATCCAGGTCCAGGTAGGATAGCTGGCTAAATATGAGGTTGTCCACCTCGTTGAACGGAACGGTGTAGAAGTCGAAGCCCCCGAACCAGTCGAGGTAGTCAAACATGTTTGCCATGGCGTACTCCCTGAGTTGCGGCACGCGCCCGGCGCGTCCTTTCAAATTCACTTGGCTAGATATACCCCCTGCAGCCTTCGGATAGCCCCATCGGTTCGGTCGGCAACCAAAATGTTGCGCAACAAACTTCGTCTAGCTCGCTGAATACTAGGGCAAGAAGGGCGAGCCCCTCGCGGCAGCGATAGTTGCCGTCTGCATGTACGTATTCGCCAAAAGGGCAATCATACTTACGATGAACTCCGGCGATAGAATCAAGATCATTCACAACGGCGCGGAAGAGATGAAGCGCATCTACTCCACGCTTTGCCTCAGCGTGCTCCAGCATGTGCCTTGCAGCATCAATGTGTCAGATACGAAGCTGGAGGTCTCAAGGAGCTAGCATTCCCGGGCCAATGGGCTCCCTCGGGGCAAACGGCCCCACTCCGAGTTCCGGGGCAAACGGCCCCCCAACTCCCGGGCCAATGGGCTTCCAAGCTCCTGGGCAAATTTACGGGCGTAAATTTTGCGGGCAAATGAGCCCCGAGCGTTTATCGGCGGCGGCCGCGGCATCCGTGCCCGGCCGCCGTTGGCGTTCGGGTTCGCCGCGGATTGTTTGCTGCCATAGTTTGCTGCCATATACTCTGTTCCATGAACGTACCCGCATGGGAAAGGGGACATTGTCGATGGCAAAGTCTGAGCGTCCGTCTGCGGTTGGCAGGATTCTGGCAAGGATGACCCTGGAGCAGAAATGCGCGCGCCGGGGCGGTGCGGCCGCCTTCAGCACGCGCGGCTTCCAGGCGCTCGACGTTCCCCAGACGGAGCTCTCGGACGGTCCCCACGGGCTGCGCCACCAGTCTGCGGACGCCAACCACACGGGCAGCGGCGGCAGCGACCCCGCCACCTGCTTCCCGACCGCGGCTACCATGGCCGCCAGCTGGGACCCCATGCTGGGGGAGGAGATCGGCCGTGCCCTGGGGCAGGAAGCGGCGGCTCAGGGGGTTGGCGTCGTCCTGGGCCCCGGGCTGAACATCAAGCGCAGTCCCCTGTGCGGCCGCAACTTCGAGTACTTCAGCGAGGACCCCTACCTGGCGGGAAAGATGGCCGCCGGCTACGTGCGTGGCATCCAGGGCACGGGTATCGCCGCCTGCGCGAAGCACTTCGCTGTGAACAGCCAGGAGACGAAGCGCCAGGCGTCCGACTCCGTCCTGGACGAGCGCACGCTTCGCGAGATTTACCTGACCGGCTTCGAGATCGTGGTGCGCGAGGCGGCGCCGCGCTGCATCATGAGCAGCTACAACAAGGTCAACGGCACCTACTCGAACGAGAACCACCACCTGCTGACTGACATCCTGCGTGACGAGTGGGGCTTCGACGGCGTGGTCGTGAGCGACTGGGGCGCGTGCAGCGACTCGGTGGCCGCGGCCGCGGCAGGTTCCTCCTTGACTATGCCTGACCCCGGGCTGGAGAACGTCCGCATACTGATGCAGGCCGTGGATGACGGCCGCCTGAGCCAGCACGACATGGACGCTCGCGCGGCCGAGGTGCTGGAGCTGGCACTGCGCCAGCGCCGCGTACTGGCGAGTGCTCCGACGCAGGTGGACTTCGACGCCCACCACGTCCTGGCGCGCAAGGCTGCGGCACAAAGCATCGTGCTGCTGAAGAACGAGGTCGCCGCCTCGGGCAACCCGCTTTTGCCCCTGGCGCCGGGCACCGAGGTCGCCCTCGTAGGCAGCTTCGCCGAGGAGCCTCGCTACCAGGGCGCCGGGTCCTCCCAGGTGAACGCCACGCGCGTGGACACGCTGCTGGACCTCATGAAGGAGTCGTCCCTGCGCCTGCTGGGCTTCGAGCGCGGGTTCAACCGCGACGGTACCCCTGACCAGGCGTTGGTTGAGCGTGCGGCGCAGTTGGCCGCCCGCGCGCAGGTGGCCGTCGTGTGCCTGGGGCTGAACGAGGGCCGGGAGAGCGAGGGCATGGACCGGCGCGACCTGCGCATCAGCCAGAATCAGGTGGACCTGCTGGAGGCCGTGGCCCAGGCGAACCCCAACGTGGTGGTGCTGCTGAGCGCGGGCAGCGTGGTGGAGGTGCCCTGGGCGCGCAGGTGCCGCTCGCTGGTGTACCTGGCCCTTTCCGGCCAGGCGGGTGCCGCGGCGGCGCTGGACGTGTTGACGGGCGCCGTGAACCCCAGCGGCAAGCTGGCCGAGACCTGGCCCGTGCTCCTGGAGGACACGCCCACGTACGGCAACTACCCCAGCCATGCGGCCACGGCGGAGTACCGCGAGGGCCTGTACGTGGGCTATCGCTACTATCAGACGGCGCACGTGCCGGTGGCCTTCCCCTTTGGCTTCGGCCTCAGCTACACCAGCTTCGAGTACTCCAACCTGGAGGTATGCCAGGACCACGTCAGCTTCGAGATAAAGAACGTGGGGGAGCGAGGCGGCGCCGAGGTCAGCCAGCTGTACGTCTCGAAGCCGGACGCCCGTGTGTTCAGGCCGGTGCAGGAGCTGAAGGGCTTCTCGAAGGTGTACCTGAAGCCCAACGAGAGCCGGCGCGTCACCATGGCGCTGGACGACAAGGCGTTTCGCTATTTCAACGTGCAGACGCACTCCTGGGAGGTCGAGCCGGGGCTGTACGAGGTGCGCATCGGCGCGTCGTGCGCTGACATCCGCCTGCGCGGCAGCCTGGCCGTCTCGGGCACCAGGGCGCCCAACCCCTACGAGGGGCGCAGCCTGGCCCCGTATCGCTACGGGTACGTGGCGCATGTGGGGCGTGGCTACTTCAAGGAGCTCATGGGCTCCGAGCTGCCCTCGCCCAAGGTCCAGCTGGACCGCAACCTGTGCCTGTGCGACCTGAACCACGGCAGGAGCCCCATCATGTGGGCCCTGTGGCTTGGGCTGACCGTGCTGGAGCGTCATGCACAGCGCAGCGCCACCCCCAACGCCGACCTGGAGTTCGTGTACAACATGCCCCTGCGCTCCATCGCCCAGATGAGCGGCGGCAAGGTGTCGCTTGGCATGGTGGACGGCCTCGTGTGGGAGGTCCGCGGACTATGGGGCCTAGGCATAGCCTGGTACCTGCTGGGATATCCCGTGAACGCCCTGCTGAACCTGCAGACCGCCCTGCGCCTGCAGCGCGACAACCGCCAGCAGCTCCAGCAAAACGCTGAGGCGGGCCCAGAAGGACACGTCGCCGTCGCGGCCCAGAACGCCTAGCTGTCCGAGCCCGTCGGCTCGCTCGCGGTTCCTGGATGGCATCTCTGCAGCGCCTGCGCTTCTTGACCGCATGGGCGGACGACGCGGGCGCTGCGTTGCGGATTACGTCGCGAGGTCGACCATCCATGCCAGAATGGCGGGGACGACGCGCCCGTGGTCTACCCTTCGAGCTGTAGAAAGAAGACGGCGCGGTGTGTGGCGCCGTCAGGGGAAGGGACAAGGCGTGAAACACGAGCAAATTGTGCGAAAGCTGACGCTGGAGCAGAAGTGCGCCCTCTTGACGGGTGCCACGGCGTTCGGCACGCGGGCCATCCCGTCGGCCGGCATTCCTGCGCTGGAGTTCTCCGACGGCCCCCACGGCCTGCGCCACCAGAGCGAGGGCGCTAACCACCTGGGCATAGGCGGGTCGGACCCTGCCACCTGCTATCCCACGGCGGTCACGCTGGCCGACACCTGGGACACCCAGCTGGTGCAGCAGGTGGGCTCGGCCCTGGGCCAGGAGGCTGCGGTCGAGGGCGTCAACGTGCTTCTGGGACCGGGCGTGTGCATCAAGCGCAGTCCCCTGTGCGGTCGCGACTTCGAGTATTACAGCGAGGACCCGTACCTGGCCGGAAAGATGGCGGCCGCCTACGTGCGCGGCGTGCAGTCCCAGGGCGTCGGCGCCTGCGTGAAGCACTTCGCGGCCAACAGCCAGGAGACGCGCCGCCAGGCGTCCGACTCGGTCCTGGACGAGCGCACCCTGCGCGAGATATACCTGCAGGCCTTCGAGATCGTGGTGCGCGAGGCGCATCCCGCGGCCATCATGAGCAGCTACAACCTGATCAACGGCACCTATGCGAACGAGAACACCCACGTGCTGCACGACATTCTGCGCGACGAGTGGGGCTTCGAGGGCGCCGTGGTCACCGACTGGGGCGGATCGAACGACCACGTGGAGGGCGTGCGCGCCGGCTCCACGTTCGAGATGCCCGCGTGCGGCCTGGACTCGGTCCGCGAGCTGGTGGCAGCCGTGAAGTCCGGGCGCCTGGACGAGGCCACGCTGGACCAGCGCGTGGACGAGGCCGTCGAGCTGGTGCTGAGCACGCACGACGCCGTCGCCTCGGCGGGCGACCACTTCGACGAGATGGGCCATCACGCCCTGGCGCGCAAGGCCGCGGCCGAGGGCATCGTCCTCATGAAGAACGACGCCGTGGCGAACAAGGCGGGCGACGTCTTCGGGCCGCTTTTGCCCCTGGTGGCCGGCACGCGCGTGGCGCTGGTGGGCGACTTCGCAAAGACGCCGCGCTACCAGGGTGCGGGCTCCTCGCTGGTCAACTGCACGAAGCTGGACACGCTGCTGGACGTCGTGCGCGACTCCGACCTGGACCTGGTGGGCTACGAGCCCGGCTTTGCCCGCGACGGCCAGCCCGACGACGAGCTGGCCGCAGGCGCCGCCAAGCTGGCGCAGTCGGCCGACGTGGTTGTGTGCTGCCTGGGCCTGTCGGAGGCCGCCGAGTCCGAAGGGCTCGACCGCTCCGGCATCGAGCTGGCGGCGAACCAGCTGTCTTTGCTGGGTCGCCTGCTGCAGGCGAACCCGCGCGTGGTGGTGCTCCTGAGCTGCGGCAGTGTGGTGCGCATGGACTGGGTCAAGGACGTGCCCGCCGTGGCGTACCTGGGCCTGGGCGGCCAGGCCGGAGCCTGTGCGGCTCTGGACGTGCTGACGGGTGCCGTGAACCCCAGCGGCAAGCTGGCCGAGACCTGGCCGGTGTCGCTGGGCGACACGCCCTGCGCGGACATCTTCCCCTCCGACGAGTTCAGCGCGCAGTACCGCGAGGGCGTCTATGTGGGCTACCGCTACTACCAGACCGCCGGCGTCCCCGTGGCCTACCCCTTCGGGTACGGCCTCAGCTACACCAGCTATTCCTACGCCAACCTGCAGGTGTCCGACGGCGGGCGCCATGTCAGCTTCGACGTGACGAACGAGGGCCAGGTGGCAGGTGCCGAGGTGGCGCAGGTGTACGTGGGCCTGCCGCACGCGAAGGTGTGGCGCCCCGCGCACCAGCTGGCGGGCTTTGCCCGCGTGCAGCTGGAGCCCGGCCAGACGCGGCGCGTGACCGTGCAGCTGAGCGACCGCGCGTACAGCTACTTCAACGTGCGCACCGACGCCTGGGAGGTCGAGGGCGGAGACTACGTGGTCGCCGTGGGCGGCAGCAGCGTCGACTTGCCCCTGAAGGCCACGGTGCACCAGCGGGGCACGGGCGCGCCCGACCCCTACGAGGGCCTGAAGCTTTCCAGCTATCGCTCGGGCGACGTGCGCCACGTCGACGCGCATGAGTTCGAGGAGCTGCTGGGCCACCAGCTGCCCTCCGACAAGGTCACGCTCGACCGGAACCTGTGCTTCCGCGACGTCAGCCACGGGCGCAGCCCAATCTTCTGGATCGTGGGCGCCGTCCTGCGCGTCCTGGTCAAGAAGACCGATGCCAACGGCAGGCCCAACCTGAACGCGCTGTTCGTCTACAACATGCCCATGCGAGCCTTGGCAAAGAACGCAGGCGAGTTCATCGGCATGGGAATGGTGGACGCCATCGTGCGCGAGATTCGCGGCTGGGGTCTCATCGGCATCATCCCCGCGCTGGTGGTGAAGCTCCTGACCGGCAAGCACTTCCTCAGCATCTGGTTCCTGTGGTTCATCATCCCGCCGCTGATCGAGTTCATCCGCAACCAGGTGCTGAACGCCCGCGGCAGGAAGCTGCTGGAGCGCCAGGATGCCGAGGCAGCAGGGAAGTAGCCGCGTCGCACCAATCTGCTTCGCACCAAAAGCAATTCTTAAACTGAAGTCGTGCACAGACGTGCACGCATAGAAGGGCAGAACAATGACCGAGCAAAAGACCGCCAAACCCGCATCGGGCTTCCGCAAGTGGACGCAGGAGCACCTTGGCCTGTGGCAGTTCATCAAGTTCAACGTGCTCAGCAACATCAGCACCATCACGCGCCTCGTGTGCACGTGGGTGGGAATGGCCATCTTCATCAACGCGCTGGGGCTCACCAGTCCGTTCCACTTCCTGATCTTTGACTACACGTCGGCGGGCTCCAATGGCCTGGGTGGGTTCATCACCTTCCTGATCGCCGAGGTGCTGGCCCAGGTGGTGAACTTCTTTGTCCAGATGAAGTGGGTGTTCGAGTCGAGCGCCGACTTCAGCAAGGCCGCGCCGAAGTTTGCCGTGCTGGCCGTGATCATCGTCGTCGTGAACCTGATTCTGCCCGGCCACGTGACCGCGTTCTGCGAGTCCACGTGGGGCCTGGACGCCGGTCTGGCCGGCACGGTGGCGTCCGTCGTGAACACGCTGCTGGCCGTCATCGTCAGCTTCCCGCTGCTGAAGTTCTGGATCACTCCCGATGACTCCCAGAAGTCCAAGAAGGCCGCGAAGTAGCCGCTGCGCTGCGACCGTGGGCCAAGTCGGCCGCCTCGCCAATCGCATGGCGATGGCCGTGCCGACATCTTTCGTGTGGCCATCCGTGCCAAAACGCCGTTCCATCAGCCCCCCTCATCAGTCCCCCTTCCCTGAGCCCCATCCTCCTTCCGGGATGGGGTCTTTTGCGTCGGCACCCGCGCGTGAGCGCTTCTGCGTATGCGGAAATCCCGCCAGCATGTGCGGGAAACCCGACAGCAAATGACGGCTTTTGGCGGGGAATCCCGATGGAGGCCTGGCCTGTGGGATACCCGCGTAGTGAGGTGCCCACGTGGGCCATCCTTGCGGCACAATCCGACAGGCTGTCGAGGTGCGAGTACTCGCACATCTCACCCTTGCAGAAGCTCCGACAAGGGTTTGACCTGCGTGCACCCATACCTCCCACCTTTGCAGAAACTAACTCCAGGTTGGGTCGCCGGAGTAGTAGGCCACCCCATTTACCTGGTGTTTTGAGAGAAGGGCAAAGTGGGCCCCTGCAAACACCCGAGGTGTGGGTACTCGCACCTCCCAACCCTGCAGGGACTCCTGACAAGGGTCCCAGGAGCGGGTACCCACAGCTGCCACCTTTGCAGAGAGGTCCGGTGTGGTGCCCGACCGCGTCCGCCTGTGCCCGCCCGCGCCTGCTATGGCTCCTGGAACATAAGGTCCAGCTGCGAGCGGTCGTGCGAACCCCTTTGTCGGGGCGCCCACACCTGGAAATACCGGCAGGACGGACGCCCACACCTGGCGATCCGAGCTGGCTGGCATCGGCAAACTCCAGGTCTGGACGAGTGTGGCTCCGGTAACTCCTGTTCTGGGCGTGTGCAGCGCCGGAAAATCTGGGTTGGGACGAACATGGCTTCGGAATTTCCGGATGTGGGTATCTTCAGCAGTGCCATATGCGGCGCCCTGCTCCACGGAAGCTCTGTAACTTACGGCTCGGGAGCGCCTCAAAAGGCCATGCCTCGCCATAGACTTACACCAATGACATCGAACATTATGCGATAACGCTTAGAAATGCTGCGTCGAATAAACTTAGAAAATCTGAGAAAGTGTGTATAAACGGCCTCGGGGTGGAAACATATAACAGTGAAACCCGGAGGCGCCCAAAAGGGTGCCTAGCAAGTTGAAGGAGTGATTACGATGGCAGGCATGGTTCCTTACAGTGACTACGAGAAGGCACTTCGCAGGGCATGGCCGTTCAACGCGTTTGATGACTTCTTCGCACCGCTCGCTACGATCGGCTCGGAAGACGCGTTCAAGATGGATGTTGAGGACGCAGGCGACAAGTACGTGGTTTCCGCTGAGCTCCCCGGCGTCAAGAAGGATCAGATTGACGTCGAGCTCAACGAGGGCAACCTGACGGTCACCGTGGACAAGAAGGAGTCCGACGAGCAGAAGAACAAGAACTACCTGCAGAAGGAGACCAGCGAGTGGCATGCTACCCGCGGCGTCTATCTGAAGGATGCTGCCAAGGAAGGTCTCAGCGCGAAGTTCGACAATGGCGTTCTGACGGTGAACATCCCGAAGTTGGACGACAAGAAGTCCAGCGCGACCAAGGTCACTATCGAGTAGTTCGGCTGTAGCCAGATTTGCGGACTGGGGTCTGATTACTCGACCAGGGGCGGTGCTTCGGCACCGCCCCTTTTTATGTTAGAAGGTTTTATATCGAATGTTTGCCGGTGTGCGTCCGCGTCGGCTGCCGATGGATACCGTATATATGTGGGTGAGCAAGTGGCAGAATGGCATCGACATGCTTGGTTCGCCGTGGCGAGGGGGGCACAACATGCAAACGGATGACGCGAGGGCCCGTGGCTCAGAGGACTGCGATGGACAGTGCATGGAGCGCATCCGCCTGTTTGCGGGCCTGCCCGACCAGGCGCGCAAGGAGTTGGCCCGTCGCTCCGTTCACGACTCGTACCCGCGCGGCGCCGTGCTGGTGCGCGAGGGAGATCCCATCGACTCCATCCTGATCGTGCGCCATGGCCGCATAAAGACCTTCCGCCAGGACCCGGACGGAGAGGAGTACGTGCTCGACGTGCTCCATGACGGGCAGGCCATCTGGCACGGCATGTTCCTGGAGGACAGCGTCTACCACTACTCGGTCGGCTGCCTGACCCCCGTTGACCTGTGCCGGATTCGCCGCGCCGACTTCGAGGCGCTCCTCTCGAGAGACCCGCAGATGGCCTTTGGCCTTATCCGCATGGTGTGCACCGAGCTGGACGACGCGGAGGAGAAGGTCATGATTTTGAGCATTCGCGACCCTCGCCGCAGGCTGGCCGAGTATCTGCTGCACCGCGAGCGCCGCTGCATGCATGGCGAGATTAGCCTGAAACTGGCGGACATCGCCCGCTCCGTCAGCCTGCGCCCCGAGACCGTCTCGCGCACCATCAGCGCGTTCGAGCGCCAGGGGCTCGTGCAGCGTCTGGGCCGCGGCAGGCTGAAGCTGCTGGACCACGCAGGCATGACGCGGGTGGCGAACGGCGCCAAATAGCAAGGGCAGAGCACAAGGGGAGAATAACAACGGGGCCGCGAGCCAAAGATGGCATCGCGGCCCCGATTTGTTGCGCGGGGTTCTGCTCGTGTTGGGTTCTGCTTGGGCGGCCTAGGCAAAGAAGCGGCGCACCAGGTCGCGCGAGTACTCCACGGTCTCCTCCATGTCGCCGAAGGCCATGACCTCACCCGCGTAGAACGTGCGCTTCTGGCCCTGCATGCCCTCGACCTTGTCGTACCAGCCGGCGGCGTAGTCGGCCGAGTTCACGTGCGGGAAGTAGTACCAGTCGTCGATGCGCTCGGTCTTCTGAACGGGCAGGCCGGACTTGGCCATGTCGGCCAGCGTGGTGTCGCGCGCCTCGTCGAAGGGCACGTCCTCCATGCCCTCGTGGTTGCGCAGGGTGAAGGTGACCAGCTGCTGCAGGCCGGCGTCGGGCCAGCGGTGGTAGAACACCATCAGGTGGCCGCGGGTCTGGGGTGTCATGTTGTCGAAGTAGTAGTACGAGATGTCCGGCGCGTCCTTCTCGTCGGGCAGCACGGCCATGGTGAAGTACTCCTTGTGCTGGATGCGGCCAAAGAGGTCCTTCTCCTGCGGGGTCGGGTCGCCGTAGTTCAGGAACAGCTCCAGCGGCGTGCAGATGACCAGGCGATCGAACTGCTGCTCGGGGCCACCGTTCACGCTGACGTAGACCGCGTCGTCTGTGCGGCGGATGCTGGTGATCTCGCTGTTCAGCTGGGCGGGGTGCAGCAGGTGATCATTCACGCCCGTCCAGATGGACTGGGTTCCGTTCTTCCAGGTCCACAGCTTTCCGGTCGAGAGGAACTGCCTCACGGTGAAGGCGTCCAGGTACTTCAGGACGTACGCGGCGGGAATCTCGTCGAAGTAGCCATAGCCGAACGAGGTGAAGGGGCCCTTCCAGACCAGCTCGGCGTCCTCGCAGTGGTTCTTCTTCAGAAACTCGCTGAAGGGCATGCTGAGGTCCTTCAGGTTGGGGTTCTCACCCTCGATGTGCGCCAGCTTCTTTTCGGGAGAAGGGCAGGGACCCTCGTAGCGTCCCTGCGCAACGCCGCGGTGGCCGTTCACGTCGTAGCCCACGTACTTCTTGGCCAGCAGGCGCGAGAGCTTGTTCATCTTCATGACCTTCTTCAGAAGGGCAAGCTTGCTGGTCTTCAGCGGGGTGCCGTCGGTGTTCATGAAGCGGCGGCCCATCTGCGGTCCGTCAGCGTGGGTGGTGCCACCGAACTCCTCGCACTCGTGCACGGCGAAGTACGTGTCGCAGCCCATGACCGCGCCCATCTCGATGGTGCGGTCCTCCCACTGGCCGTCGGCGTTCTTCACCTTCATCAGGGGCGAGAAGGCCTTGCCGCCCACATGGTCGCCGCGCTCGAAGATGGTGTAGTTCTGGTAGCCGTTCTTTTGCAGGTACATGGCGCAGGAGAGGCCGGCGGGGCCGCCTCCCACGATGCAGATGCGCTCCGACTTCTGGGCGGCGTCGTTGTTGGATGTGCTCATGCTCTCCCCGTTCTCGATTGCTGCCGATTCGCTTGGCTGCGGCTTGGCTCCGCTGCGACGACCCCGGTTGGACGTTCCCAAACGCGCGTCCGGGGTCGAGCTTTCGTTCACAGAGTCAACGTGCTTGATTGTAATCAAGTAATGCGTGCAAATAGGCACAGAACGCGCTTTTCTGTTGGCGAATTTGACGTGCGACCGGTGGGATCCGAACCCCCTTTCGGAGCGATGCGTCCAGGTGAGCGTTGCGCGCCATCACCAGCCGCACATAGCCAGCTACCGTCTGCGGGCGGTTTTATGCCGCTGGCCACCTATATTTCAACCTGATTTCGCTTGTTTGATTCCAGTCATGGAAATGCCTTCGCGCCGCTCGTAGATTCACTCACGCAAGGAGCGTCCGGCCGGCCAACAACTGCCGGCAACGTTCGGTCGCGCCGCATTCAACGAGGGGGGTCGCGCATGCGAGGCAGGGTGCATTCGGTGGAGTCGTTCGGCTCGGCAGACGGACCAGGCGTGCGCTACCTGGTGTTCCTGCAGGGCTGCGCCATGCGCTGCCAGTACTGCCACAATCCGGACACCTGGTCCATGGACGGCGGCACGCTGATGGAACCCGACCAGATCCTGGACACGGCCGAGCGCTACCGCAGCTACTGGGGCCCCGACGGCGGCATCACCGTCTCGGGCGGAGAGGCCCTGCTGCAGCTGGACTTCCTGGTCGAGCTGTTCCAGAAGGCCCACGAGCGCGGCATCAACACCTGCCTGGACACGGCCCTGCAGCCGTTCCGCCGCACCCAGCCCTGGTTCGGCAAGTTCCAGCAGCTGATGCGGTCGTGCGACCTCGTGCTGGCCGACATCAAGCACATCGACCCCGAACGTCACCGCCAGCTGACCGGCCACGACAACGCGAACATCCTGGACGCGCTGCGCTGGCTGTCCGACGTCGGCGTACCGGTGTGGATTCGCCACGTGCTGGTGCCGGGCATCACGGACGACGACGCGTACCTGCGCCGGACCCGTGAGTTCATACAGACCTTGCACAACGTGCAGCGCGTGGAGGTGCTGCCGTACCACACGCTGGGCGTCTACAAGTGGGACCAGCTGGGCCTGTCCTACGCGCTGCGTGACACTCAGCCGCCCACGCCCGAGCGCGTGGCACACGCCGAGCGCATCCTGCGCGGGCAAGAATAGCCGCCGAGCTTGCAACCAACTTCGTCTTTAGCAACCAAGCACATAGGAGGACACATGAAACTGCGCGAAGAGTGGCACGACTTTGCCGGAGGGCACTGGGTGGACGACGTGAACGTCCGCGACTTCATACAGCGCAACTACACCCAGTACGACGGCGACGAGTCGTTCCTGGCTGGTCCCACCGACGCCACGAACAAGCTGTGGGGCAAGGTGCAGGAGCTGCAGGCTCAGGAGCGCGCCAACGGCGGCGTCCTGGACTGCGAGACCGAGGTCGTCAGCGGCCTTACCGCCTACGGCCCGGGCTACATCGACCCCGAGCTCAAGGACCTCGAGAAGGTCGTGGGCCTGCAGACCGACAAGCCCCTGAAGCGCGCCTTCATGCCCTATGGCGGCATAAAGATGGCCGAGCAGGCTGCCGAGAGCTACGGCTACAAGGTCAACCCCAAGTACCACAAGATTTTCAACGAGTACCACAAGACCCACAACCAGGCCGTCTTTGACGCCTACACGCCCCAGATGCGCGCCGCCCGCCACAGCCACGTGATCACCGGCCTGCCCGACACCTACGGCCGCGGCCGCATCGTGGGCGACTACCGCCGCGTGGCCCTGTACGGCATCGACTTCCTGATTCGCCAGAAGCAGGCGGACCTCCTCAACTGCGGCGACGGCACCATGACCGACGACGTCATCCGCCTGCGCGAGGAGATCGCCGAACAGATTCGCGCGCTCAAGGGCATCAAGGACATGGCCCAGATCTACGGCTACGACATCTCGAACCCCGCGCGCGACGCGCACGAGGCCGTGCAGTGGCTGTACTTCGGCTACTTGGCCGCCATCAAGACCCAGAACGGCGCCGCAATGTCCGTGGGCCGCATCTCGACCTTCCTGGACATCTACATCCAGCGCGACCTGGTCGCCGGCACCCTGACCGAGCAGGAGGCCCAGGAGCTCATCGACCACCTGGTGCTGAAGTTCCGCATGGTCAAGTTCGCACGCATCCCCAGCTACAACGAGCTCTTCTCGGGTGACCCCGTGTGGGCCACGCTGGAGATGGCAGGCCTAGGCCAGGACGGCCGCCACATGGTGACCAAGAACGACTTCCGCTTCCTGCACACCCTGGAGAACATGGGCCCCGCACCCGAGCCCAACCTGACGGTGCTGTACTCCAAGCGCCTGCCGGAGAACTTCCGCCGCTACGCAGCGAAGATCTCCATCACCACCAGCTCGATCCAGTACGAGAACGACGATGTCATGCGTCCCGTCTGGGGCGACGACTACAGTATCTGCTGCTGCGTCAGCGCCACCCAGACCGGCAAGGAGATGCAGTTCTTTGGCGCCCGCGCGAACCTGGCCAAGTGCCTGAACTACGCGGTCAACGGCGGCAAGGACACGAAGTTCAAGGACAAGAAGGGCAATCCCATGCAGGTGGGCCCCGAGTTTGCCCCCATCACCAGCGAGTACCTGGACTACGACGAGCTCATGCACAAGTTCGACCTGATGATGGACTGGCTGGCCGACCTGTATGTGAACATCCTGAACCTGATCCAGTACATGCACGACAAGTACTACTACGAGGCCGCCGAGATGGCGCTCATCGACACGAACGTGCGCCGCACCTTCGCCACCGGCATCGCCGGCTTCAGCCATGTGGTCGACTCCCTGTCGGCCGTGAAGTACGCCCGCGTGCGCACAGTGCGTGACGAGAACGGCTTGGTCGTGGACTAAGTGCCCGAGGGCGACTTCCCGCGCTACGGCAACGACGACGACCGCGCCGACGACATCGCCGTGTGGCTGCTCAAGACGTTCATGACCAAGATCCGCCAGCACCACACCTACCGCAACTCCGAGCCCACGACCTCCATCCTGACCATCACGTCCAACGTGGTGTACGGCAAGGCCACGGGCGCCCTGCCCGACGGTCGTCCCGCCTACACGCCCTTCTCGCCTGGCGCCAACCCCTCCTATGGTGCCGAGAAGAACGGACTGCTGGCCAGCCTGAACTCCGTCGCGAAGCTGCCTTACGAGTACGCGCTCGACGGCATCAGCAACACGCAGACCATCAACCCCAGCGCCCTGGGCAACGACCTGGACCAGCGCAAGCAGAACCTGGTCAACGTTCTGGATGGCTACTTCGCCAACGGCGCCCATCACCTGAACGTGAACGTGTTCGGCGTCGAGAAGCTGAAGGACGCCATGGAGCACCCCGAGAAGCCGGAGTACGCCAACTTCACCATTCGCGTCAGCGGCTACGCCGTGAAGTTCATCGACCTGACGCGCGAGCAGCAGCTGGACGTCATCGCCCGCACCTGCCACGACCACATGTAGCGACGGTTTATAGAGAGGTGTCAGGTTGCGGCCCGAGACGACTAGCGACGTCGTCCCGGGCCGCTTTCTTGCCAAGGCGTGTGGGTCTGCCTGTGGGGGCGGGGGCGCGGGTATACTGGTTCCCCAGACAAACAACCCTCCAGACGGAGGCAGCATGGAATCGCTGTACACAAAGTATCGCCCCCAGACGTTCCAGGACGTGGTCGGTCAGCAGGTCGTCGTCTCGACCCTGGAAAACGCCGTGCTGGAGCATCGCATAGGCCACGCGTACCTGTTCTGCGGGCCGCGTGGCACGGGAAAGACCACCATGGCGCGCCTGCTAGCGAAGGCGCTACTGTGCCAGCAGGGCGAGGGCCAGCTGCCGGACGGCACCTGCGAGGACTGCAAGCTGATCGCCGCGGGCGAGCACCCCGACGTGTACGAGCTGGATGCCGCCAGCCGCACCGGCGTGGACAACGTGCGCGAGGAGATCATCAACCGCGTGGGCTACGCCCCCGTGCGCGGCAAGCACAAGGTCTACATCATCGACGAGGTCCACATGCTGACCACGGCGGCGTTCAACGCGCTGCTGAAGACGCTGGAGGAGCCGCCCGAGCACGTGGTGTTCGTGCTGTGCACCACCGACCCGCAGAAGATCCCCGCCACCATCCTGTCGCGCGTGCAGCGCTTCGACTTCCACTCCATCGGAAACGACGACATCCGCCAGCGCCTGGCATACGTGTGCCAGCACGAGGGCTTCCAGTACGACGACGAGGCCCTGGACCTGGTCGTGCGCCACGCCCGTGGCGGCATGCGAGACGCCCTGAGCACGCTGGAGCAGCTGTCGGTCTTTGGCAATGGCAAGGTCTCCGTGGAGGCGGCCCAGGACATGCTGGGCAGTGTGCCCGGCTCGGCCCTGGCAAAGGTGTGCCAGGCCATGGCGGCCCGAGACGTGGCCACCCTGTACCAGCAGGTGGGCAGCCTGGTGGACTCGGGGCGCGACCTCCTGCAGTTCGTGCGCGAGCTGGCCGCCCACGTGCGCGACGTGTACGTGGTGTGCGCCGTCGGTCCGAGGCAGGGAGTGGTGAACGCCGACCAGGACCAGCTGCAGAGGCTGGACCAAGAGGCCCAGGCGTTCGGCTCGGTGGACCGCGTGGCGCATGTGCTGTCCGTCCTGGGAGACGCCTCGAACCAGATGCGCACGGCCGCGAACCAGCGCCTGTGCCTGGAGATAGCCTTCACGCGCATCGCACGCCCCGAGTCCGACCTCACGCTGGAGGCGCTGGCCGACCGCGTGGCCACGCTGGAAGCCGAGGCACGCCGCCTGCGCACTGAGGGCGTGCCCGCGGGGCAGGGGAGCGCCACGTCGCCCGTACCTGCCGCCACCGCCGTGCAGGCCGCCACGGCGCGCCCTGCCACCCCGTCTGCTGGGCAAGAAACGCATGCGGCTCAGGCGCCCGTGCCGGGTCAAGCAGCGGCCTCGACCCAGACGGCGGCACCCATGCCGAGGACGACCGCTGCGCCGGCGCCGGCTCGAGCGTCCGCCCAGCCGACCGCGGTTCCCGGTGCACCGGCTTCGAGCGCGGCTCGCGCTTCTTCTGCACCTCGCGCCGCGGCGCCGACGGCTCCGGTGCGCACCGCAGCCGCGAATGCCTCTGCGGCTCCAGCCCCGGTCGCGCCTTCGCGTACGGCCTCCGCTGCGGCCATCGAGGACCCCGGCCAGCTGCAGCGCCTGTGGAAGCAGGCGGTCGACACGCTGGTGCGCACCATCCCGTCCAGGGGCTCGCTGCTGATGAGCTCGCACGTGGTGAGCGACGACGGATCAAGCCTCTCGGTCGTGCTGCCGCAGCACTCCACCTTCGCGCTGAAGATGCTGGAGCGTGCGGACGTGCGCACCGCCATTGAGCCGGTCATCAGCCAGGTGTTCGGCGGGCCTCGCCAACTCAACGTGACAGAGGCCGCTCTGGACGGTAGCCGTGGCGGCCGGTCTCGCTCCAGGTCGCAGGCAACCGCGGCTCAGCATGCTGCACCGGCTCGCCGTCCGCGCGCCGCCGCTCCGGCTGGCACTCCGGCCGCTGCTCCAGCAGCGGCGGCTCCTGCGACGGCTGCGCCTCGGACGCCCGCACCGCGCCCTGCCGCGTCAGCGGCCGGGGGAGCTGCCGGCGGCATGTCCTTCTCGCAATCAAACGCTGGTCAGGCGCCCGCCGCGCAGGCTCCGGCTGCTCCGACCGCGCAGACGCCCGCGTACGACATGCCCTGGGACCCCGTTCCTCAGCAGGGGGCAAGGGGCGGCGCCCCTACGAGCAACGCCGCTGCTCCTGGTGGGACTCGGCAAGGCGCCCCCGCGCAGGCGGTGTCTGGGCCTTCGGCTCCCGCTCGGCCCGCGAATGCTGCTCCCGCCCAGAGCGCGCCCATGGAGCCTGCCCCCTACGAGGAGGTCCCCTACGACGACGCCGACGCCGTCAACTACGGTGACGACGCTCAGGTGTACGCGGACGCCGCGCCCGTGCAGGCGCCTCCGGCGGCCGGCGGTGCGCTCGGCGGACAGGCGGCTCCCGGAAAGCCCTCGAGCGCGAGCCACGGCAATGCCGCCCCAACTTCGCAGGGCTCCGGCCAGCGAACGTTCGGTCAGCCTGCTCAGGTGGCCCCCGCATCGTCCGTCGGCGCCCCCGCGTCCGCAGGCGACAAGGGCGCTACGGTGCCAGGGGTGGTCGAGCCCGGCACGAAGGTGGAGACCTTCGACGCCAAGTCCGTCCCAGACGACATACCCGACGACCTGCGCGCCATCATCGAAGACGCCTTCGAGGTCTTTGGAGATGGGGTGCAGATCAGCTCGGTCACCCCGGCAACCTCCGACGAGGAGGCCTCCGCGGAGCTGGCGGCCCAGCAGGAGGAGGACGACCAGGCGAACCCTGAGGACGACGCTACGGGTGAGGGTTTTGTCGATGACGCCGAGGCGGGTGCAGACGAGGATGACGACTAGTAAGGTTATTTACTCGCAGACATATTCGAAGAATTCGAATCCGACGAACTCCAAGGAGCAAGACATATGGCATTCGACATGCAGCAGATGATGCAGCAGGCCCGCAAGGTGCAGGAGCAGCTGGTGGCCGCGCAGGACGACCTGAAGGACCGCACGTACAGCGCCTCCGCCGGCGGCGGCATGGTGAAGGTCACCATGTCGGGCGACATGAAGCTGACGGACGTCACCATTGACCCCGCGGCACTGGACCCCAACGACGTCGACCTGCTGCAGGACATGATCGTGGCGGCCGTGAACGAGTGCCTGGGCAGCGTGAACGACGCGGCGAACCAGTCCATGAGCCAGATCACGGGCGGCCTGAACATCCCGGGCCTCTTCTAGGAGCAGCATGGCTCTGATAGCACACGACGGCACCGCTCTGCAGCGGCTGCTGGACGAGCTGGGCAGGCTGCCGGGCATCGGCCCCAAGTCGGCGCAGCGCATTGCCTACTATCTGCTGGAAAGTGACGCGGAAGAAGCGCGCCGACTGGCCACGGCCATCCTGGACGTAAAGCAGCAGGTGCACTTCTGCCCGATCTGCTTCTCGTACGCCACCAGGGACACCTGCGACGTGTGCGCGGACATGTCGCGCGACCGCTCCACCATCTGCGTGGTCAGCGAGCCCCGCGACGTGGGTGCCATCGAGAAGACCGGCTCGTACCACGGGCTCTATCATGTGCTGGGCGGCGTCATCAGCCCCATGGACAAGATAGGCCCCGACCAGCTGCACGTGAAGGAGCTGCTGCAGCGTCTGGCGGACGGAGAGGTCAAGGAGGTCATTCTGGCCACGAACCCCGACGTCGAGGGCGAGACCACGGCAACGTACCTCAGCCGCATCATCAAGCCCCTGGGCGTGAAGGTTTCTCGTTTGGCAAGCGGCCTGCCAGTGGGCGGCGACCTCGAGTATGCTGATGAGGTGACGCTTGGCCGCGCCATCGAGGCCAGGCAGCAGGTCTAGTCGAGCTCCCAGCTCAGCTGGCGCAGCTAAGCTAGGCATCAGGTTCTAACTCAAGCGGAAAGTGGGGAGGCCATCCATGGCCTTTGCTTCTAACAATCAGCCTTCGGGCGGCAGGCACTTCTCGGGCGCCCATGCCGCAAACAAGCCGCAGCAGCGCAAGCGTCGTCGTCAGGCGGCCGAGCCTGCGGAGCACGCGAGCTCTGCGGAGGCTCGCCAGCACGCTGCTCGCGCTGGCCATGCCGATCAACCCGGCTCGCGCACCGCTCGCGCCACCAGGATGAGAAGGGCGGCGGGCCCCGCGGACACCACCAGCTTCTCGGCTGTGGATGCGACTTCGGATGACTTGCGCTCGGATCCCCTGTACGAGGGCGCTCCGCAGCCCATCGACCCGAACGCCACCGACTCGTTCGGCACCATCGATGCCGACGAGGGCGCCATCATGGGCGAGGATGCCGTGCAGACCGACGAGGAACCGGAGGACGACAACGCCCCTGGTCACGGCTTCATGATCATCCTGGCCATCGCGATTGCCGCGGTGGTGGGCGGCATGTTCTACCTCTTTGCCAGCTCGTGCTCCTCGCAACAGACTCAGCAGCAGGACCAGACCCAGCAGCAGACCGAGCAGACGCAGGCCAGCGCGGACTCCAGCATCGAGTATCGCGGCGTCACGTACTACCTGACCCAGAATGACCAGGGGAAGTACTCGCTCATACAGCAGAACCAAAGCGACGGCACGCAGACCGTCGATCTGGGCGAGGTGGACGGAACCCCTGCCAAGCTGGTGCTGTACAACGCCACGCTGATCGTGCCCGAGACGAAGTCCGACGGCACGTGGGACGTCATGGCCTACACCATCGGCTCGGGCTGGGGTCAGATCTGCGACCAGTCGGGCACGGCGTACTCGGGCCAAGGCACCATCTCGGACGCCCAGCTGGACGGCTCGAACCTGAACCTGACCGTGAACGGCAGCCAGGTGGTCGTTCCCCTGGAGTGGTAGCGCCGGCGTGAGCGGAGGGCTCGCATGAACGGGAGCCTCGCGTGACGAATGCACCTGACATCGCAAACATGGATAGGGGTGCCTCGACAGAATCGAGGCGCCCCTATTTTGTGGGGCGATAGCCGACGGACACCAGCCCCGGTTCGTTCATTTAGCCTGAGCGGTCCAGCTCCGAATCGGCCACCCAGCCTGGGCGATTCATCTCCACCCAACCCGATTTGGCCAAGCCTAGTCCGTCTGGTTCTAGGGTTGACCAGCCGTGGCCAGGCCGATTTTGGGCTGGTCGTCTACATAGCGGTCGCGTTCGATAGCCGCACAAGCCCACCCCCGAATATCCCCGGCGCTAAATACGACGTTACCCTCGTCCCGATGAGGAGGTATCCGAAGCTGATCTGCGAGGAATCTCCGGGTCTGGGCGTCCGCCGCCCAGACCTGTAGATAGGTGGCCCCCGCGCGCCCAGACCCGGAGTTTGCGAGGGCCCTTCGGGTGCCAATCTCCAGATATGGGTGCCCAGACCCGGACTTCCCAGCCCTTCTCGGCAGGCCCTAGAAATGGGCGGGTCGCCTACCAGGCACTTTGTGTGGCTGAAAGACATAATGTTCTCAATCTGCCAGATGTGGGCGCCCACTTCTGGAGATAACCCCCGGTTGGTGCCGGCTAACTCCAGGTGTGGGCGCCG
>JAQXQO010000098.1 GCA_029101205.1 Coriobacteriales bacterium
TCCCATGCCCTGGATGCCGCCCTCGTCGGGACACGACGCCAGGCGGTCCAGCGCCACCAGCCGCCCGTCCAGCGTGACCCTGGTGCCGATGAAGGCGCTGTGGTAGCGGAAGGGCTCCGCGTCGGGCGACCAGCCGCTGGAAAGGCCCTCCGTCAACACCAGCGAGGCGCCCCGCGCCAGGTCGATGCTGGTGTCCTGTCGAAAGATGGCGTTGGCGTAGGGCATGACCTCGTCGCAGTACAGCTCCAGAAGCCCGCCCTCGCCCACCGTGGCACACTGGGACTGGGTCGTCGTGAGCCCCCGGTCGCACTTGTAAACGTAGCTGGGGGTCTGGGTGGTCAGGATGGCATGCGCGCCGTCGCCCACCCGGATGTCCACCTCGTAGTGCTCGCCCTCGGTGAATCCTCCGCCCGTCGAAATCAGAAAGTAGTATGGATCCGAGTCGGGCACCTGTATGGCCGACGAGATGCGCGAGTTGCCATGTCGGTATAGCCTGGTGGCCACCGTGCGCTGGCCCCTGCGCTCGAAGGCCATGCGGATGGTACCGTCGGCGCGCTGCGCGGGCGCGGGTGCCGCGGCAACCATGGCACCCATCACAGGTCTTCCAGCATGCAGTCGCGCTTTATCCAGGAGATCACCTGGTCCAGGCCCTCGTCCTTCATCAGGTTGGTAAAGACGAACGAGCCCGCCTTGCGGAACTTCTCGGAATCCTGGCGCATGCGCTCCAGGTTCGCCCCGACGTAGGGAGCCAGGTCAATCTTGTTGATCACGAACAGGTCGCTCTTTATCATGCCCTGCCCGGCCTTGCGCGGGATCTTCTCGCCCTCCGCCACGTCGATGATGTATATGGAGAAGTCCACCAGCTCGGGGCTGAAGGTGGCGGCCAGGTTGTCGCCGCCGCTCTCGATGAACATGAGGTCCAGGGTGTGGTCGAAGCGCTCCTCCAGCTCGTCGACGGCCGCCAGGTTCATGCTTGCGTCCTCGCGGATGGCCGTGTGTGGGCAGCCGCCCGTCTCGACGCCGATGATGCGCTCCGGGGGCAGCACGGAGTTCTTTATCATGAACTCCGCGTCCTCCTTCGTGTAGATGTCGTTCGTGATGACCGCCATGCTGTAGTCGTTCTGCATGGCTCGGGTCAGGCGCTCTATGAGCATGGTCTTTCCGGACCCCACAGGCCCGCCGACCCCTATGCGTACCGCTCGCTTCATGCGTGCGTCCTCCTTTGCGAAATCAATCCGGCCTCCCCGCCTACGACATGAACAGCCGCGCCTCCAGCGTCTGGTGGCGCATCTGGGCTATCTCCAAGCCCGGCTCGCACGCGCCAAGCCAGCTCTGGTCCAACCGCGCCGTCAGCGGATACAGCCGCTCCAGCTGGCAGATGACGCGTCGCAGCACCACCTGGCCCTGCCTCTGCCCCAGGGGTATGGACCGGACGGCGTTCTGCACCAGCGTGGACGCCACCGAGTAGCCGTACATCAGGTAGGCGTCGCGCTCGCCGATGCCGCGCCCATGGGCGAATATCGAGAAGGCCACGGCCGGGCTGCCGTAGCACGTGCCCTTGCGCACGCGCCGGGCGTACTCCCCCACCAGGCCGTCGTCGCCGTCCAGCTCCTGCAAGAGGCCCAACATCTGACGGGCTATGAGCTTGGTACCCGTGCGCGTCTCGGCCGCCATGGTGGAAAGCGTCAGCTCCTGGTCGAGCTCCCACAGCCGCTCCACCTGCCCCGCCTCCAGGGCCCGATGGGCCAGGACGACTGCCAGGCCTTCTCCATAGCGGTACTGGCTGCCAAAGTAGCGCTCTATCCAGGCATCGAAGTCCGGGGCCTTTCGTATGGTGCCCTCGAACGTGTAGGTCTCCATGCCAAACGAGTGGTTGAAGGTGCCTATGGGGAACGTGGAGTCGCACACCTGGAACGCCTGCAACAGCACCGCCATGTCGGGCGCGACCACTAGTGCCCTCCGCCCAGATGCGCGTAGTGCATCGGGTGGTCCAGCACGCGCTTCTGCAGCTGGAAGGGCACCGACTGCTGCCGCAGCGTCTGCTCCACCACCGGGTCGCGCAGCAGTGTGATGGTCCCATCCTGCACCTGAATGGGCTTGTGCAGGTTGCCCAGCATGTGGGCGATGACGCCCATCTGGTCGATGTCGGTCGGCATGATGACTATGGTCTCGTCGGGAATCACGGTCAGCACCAGCAGGCGGTGATCGCCCACCACGAACGCGCTGCCGTTCTCCAGCTGCGCGTCGTCGTCGATGCGGATGCCGTAGTCGCGATGGTGGTCGCTCGTCACGCGCAGGATCTTCTTTGCCAGATCGTCGCTCTTGACCTGGGCAGTCTCGACGTGGTACTCGTCCAGGTCGGCGATGTCGCACACGTTGCACAGGATTTGGGTCAGTACCATGGTTCCCCCTTTGCAAAGGGGCGCCAGGCCGGCGGACTCCCCGCCTGCGGACCCGGCGCCAGTCCCGGACGGCGCTTACCATGCGGGACGTCACGGTTCTAGAACAGGTAGTAGCGCTGGGCCAACGGCACCTCGGCCACCGGGTCGCACGTCACGAGCTCGCCGTCGATGGTGACCTCGAACGTGTGCGGGTCGACCTTGATGGTCTTGGGCGCGTAGTCGTTCAGCTTCATGTCGCGCTTCGTGAGGTCGCGCGTGTTGTGCACGGGCAGCACGATCTTGTGCAGCCCCAGCTGCTCCTTAATGCCATGCTCATAGGCGTAGCGCGAGACGAACGTGATGTTGGAGGCACCCACCGCGCCGCCCCATGCGCCGTACAGGTCGCGCATGATGCGTGGCTCGGGCGTGGGCAGGCTGGAGCTGGCGTCGCCCATGACACCGTAGGCTATGACACCGCACTTGATGACCATCTTTGGCTTGGTCCCGAACTTCGCGGGCTCCCACAGCACCAGGTCGGCATATTTACCCGGCTCGATGGAACCGATGTAGTCCGACACGCCGTTCACGATGGCGGGGTTGATGGTGTACTTCGCCACGTAGCGCTTGATGCGGTTGTTGTCGCTGTACTCGGAGTCGCCGGGCAGGCAGCCGCGCTGGTCCTTCATCTTGCTGGCCAGCTGCCAGCAGCGCATGGCTACCTCGCCGATACGGCCCATGGCCATGGCGTCGGAGGTCATGACCGAGAGGGCGCCCATGTCGTGCAGCACGTCCTCGGCGGCGATGGTCTGCTTCCTGACGCGCGACTCCGCGAACGCCACGTCCTCGGGAACCTTGGGGTCCAGGTTGTGGCACACCATGGTCATGTCGAACAGCTCGTCGATCTCGTTGTCGGTGTAGGGGTTCGTGGGGTTGGTCGAGGAGGGCAGCACGTTCTCCTGGCCGGCCACAATCATGATGTCGGGGGCATGGCCACCGCCGGCACCCTCGGTGTGGAAGGTGTGCACCGTGCGGCCCGCGAAGGCGTCCAAGGTGTTCTCGACGAAGCCGCCCTCGTTCAGCGAGTCGGTGTGCACGGCGTACGAGACGTCGTACTCGTCGGCGGCCTTCAGCGAGTTGTCGATGCCCGCGGCCGTGGCACCCCAGTCCTCGTGGGTCTTTATGCCCGCCGCGCCGGCGCGAATCTGCTCCGCGATGGTCTCGGGCGTGGCTCCGGAGCCCTTCGCCAGCACGCCGGCGTTCACGGGCATGGTGTCGAAGGACTGCAGCATGCGGTGGATGTTGAACGCGCCGGGCGTGCACGTTGCCGAGTTCGTGCCGTCGGCGGGGCCCGTGCCGCCACCGAACAGCGTGGTGATGCCGTTGTCCAGCGCGGCATGCGTCAGGCCGGGCGACAGGTAGTGCACGTGCAGGTCAATGCCGCCGGCGGTCACGATGAGGCCCTCGCCCGAGATGGCCTCGGTGGAGGCTCCCACCACGAAGTCGACACCGTCCATGTTGTCGGGGTTTCCGCCCTTGCCGATGGCCAGGATCTTCCCGTCGCGGATACCGATGTCGGCCTTGTAGATGCCCGTGTAGTCGATGATCAGCACGCCCGAGATGATGGTGTCGGCCACCATGGGGTCGCTCTCTCGCGTCGCGGTGGCCGAGACGCCCATGCCGTCGCGCAGCACCTTGCCGCCGCCGAACTTGCACTCCTGGCCATGCACGGTCAGGTCGCGCTCCACCGCCGCGAAGAGGTTCGTGTCGCCCAGGCGCACGGAGTCGCCCACGGTGGGGCCATACAGCTGCGTGTACTGGGTCCGGTCCATGTTGAAGCTCATGAGGTCAGCTCCCCCTTACGAGTTGTGGGTGTCCAGGTAGCCGTTCACCTTGTTGTTGAAGCCGAACACGCGACGACGGCCGCCCATGTCGATCAGGCGCACCGTGCGCTTCTGGCCAGGCTCAAAGCGCACGGCCGTGCCAGCGGCGATGTCCAGCCGCTTGCCGTACGCCTTCTGGCGGTCAAAGACCAGGCCGGCCTCGTTCGCCTCGTAGAAGTGGAACTGCGACCCCACCTGCACCGCGCGGTCGCCCACGTTCTGAACCTCCAGCTCGATGGCCTCGTAGCCCTCGTTGTAGGGAACGGGCCCCTCCGCCAGGTGGTACTCTCCCGGAATCATGCAATCAGCCTCCTTGGGCTCAGTCGCTACTTGATGGGGTCGTGGATGGTCACGAGCTTGGTCCCGTCGGGGAACGTGGCCTCCACCTGGATCATGGGGATCATCTCGGGGACGCCCTCCATGACGTCCTCGCGGGTCAGCAGCTGCCCGCCCTCGTCCATGACCTCGGCCACGGTCTTTCCCGCGCGGGCGCCCTCCAGGATGTAGCTAGAGATAAGGGCCACGCTCTCGGGGTGGTTCAGCTTGATGCCGTTGGCACGCCTCCTCTCGGCAATCATGGCGGCGAGGGAGATCATCATCTTCTCCTGCTCACGTTCGGTCAGCTGCATTTGCCCTCACGCTTCCTTCCTGGTAGCGGGCGTGCGACGGCGTGCCGCACGCGCCTGGCCTTCGCTGCTGCCGGGCCGCGATGGCTCGTTTCTGGCCCGGCGCACCTTGTGCATCCGCGCACGCTATGCGGGCCACATGCCCACGAGCATCAGGAACCCGGGGATCCACGCGGTCACGATGCCCTCGATCACGCCCAGGTAGCCCGTGAACTTGCCCAGCGACTTGCCCATGTTTATCTCGACGAACGCGGTCAGCCACAGGACGCCCCACGCCCACCAGATCAGGCCGTAAATCCAGTTTCCGCCGTAGCCTACGAAACACAGCGCGCCGGCGGGGATGGTGTTGATGGCGACGAACAGGCTGTAGATGCCATACAGGCGCTTGTCAAAGTCGAAGATGGCGTTCAGCGCGGTGTAGAGGTACGTGAACGCAAACAGCAGGCCCGTGGCGCTGGCGTAGTACCACGAGGCGTCCGCGCCCTGCGCTATGCCGATGCCCACCGACACGATGTTCAGCACCAGTCCCAACCCGCCGGTAAAGAGGTTCATGACCACCAGCGACTTGTCATGGATGCCCAGTAGGCTGTAGCAGCCGTTGCTTATGAGCACGATGCCCACGTACAGAAGAATCAGGCCAAGCATGCGTTCCTCCCTCTGTTTGTCATGCGGAGCGTTGCTTCCCATGCGCCCTGAGCGTTCGTTCCCAAGTCACCTTGTACTCGGGACAAGCAAGCGTCCGTTGTTGGGAGGGATTCTTGCATTCACAGAGCGCCATCACAACGGTTTCGGCATACGCGAAACGACGTGTTAATGATTAAACGAGCCTTCTACCAGGCGTTATATGGTTGAAACCTCAGGGGAATACTCCCGCCACAAACGGGCAACGACGCATTCATGCACGCGTCCCGCTACTCGGTTACCCTATACATCGCACCCAAAGTACACTGAGCAAGAAGAGCGAAAGCGTCGCAGCGCTTATCGCAATACGACGGACATCCGGCACACAATGAGCCAAGGCGAGCACATCGTCAGGCGCTACGCACACCAAGCAACAGAGAAACCCAGGAGGTTCGCATGCACATCCCAGAGAACTACCTGAGCCCCTCCACCTGCGGCGTTCTAGGCGCCGCCATGGTGCCGGTGTGGGCGCATGCCGTGCGCACCGTACGCCAGACCGTCCCGAAGGAGAAGATGCCCCTTCTGGGCGTAGCCGCCGCGTTCTGCTTTCTGGCCATGATGTTCAACGTGCCCGTGCCGGGGGGCACCACGGGGCACGCGGTGTGCGGCACGCTGGTCGCCATACTGTTCGGCCCGTGGGCGGCCACCCTGTGCATATCCATAGCACTGGTGATTCAGGCGGTCTTCTTTGGCGACGGAGGCATCCTGGCGCTGGGCGCCAACTGCTTCAACATGGCGTTCGTCCTGCCCATGGTTGGCTACGGCGTGTATGCCCTGGTTATGAGAGCAGGGGGTCTGCGCGGCCGGGGCTTCTCGAAGCCCGACGATGGTGCCCTCGATTCCGCCGTCGATTCCAAGCCCTCCAACAGCGCCGCCCTGCCCACCGCCAGCACCTCCAAACGCGAGCTCATTGCCGCCGGCATAGGATCCTACCTGGGCATCAACGCCGCCGCGCTGTGCGCGGCACTGGAGTTTGGCATCCAACCGCTCTTCTTTACCAGTGCGGCGGGACAGGCGCTGTACTGCCCGTACCCGCTGTGGGTGTCGGTGCCGGCCATGCTGGCGGCGCATCTGACCGTGTGCGGCGCCGCCGAGGTGGCGTTCACGGTAGGCATCCTGGCATACGTGCGCAAGGTGGCCCCAGGCTTTTGCCTGGACTCGGTCGCCCGTGACGCGGGGCGGGACCAGGCCGTTGGCCAGTCCTTCGCGCAGACGGCCATGCCGAGGAGGGCGCCGTTCCAGGACGACGTTGCCGCCGAACCCGACAGCCTGGCGCAGCGCAAGGGCCGTGCGGCCGTCGCCGTACTTCTTGCCGTGCTCATAGCGCTGGTGCCTCTGGGTCTCCTGGCGTCGGGCGACGCCTGGGGCGAGTGGTCCACCGAAGACGTGGCTGCCAGCGTTGGCTACACGCCCGCCGGCATGTCAGGCGGCTGGGAGTGGCACTCCATGCTGCCGGACTACTCGCTGGGGGCCCTGCCCGACTGGGCGGGTTACCTGGTCAGCGCCGTGGTAGGTGTGGCTTTGCTGGTCATCGTGTTCAGGGTGGCCGCCGCCGGCATGAGAGCGAAGGTGGACTTTGGGACGCGCTAGTGCACAGGGCGATGCCAAGGAGCAGGTAGCAGCAGAGAAGGCTGCACAAACGGGCGCGCGTGCGACCGTCTTGCGACCTGTCCCACAGCACACCGCAGCCCAGCAGCCCAGCACCGCCCTCCCCGACTGGCTGCTTCAGGGTCAGGACTATCACCCCGACTCCGACCGCGACGGTTTCATCCGAAAGAGCATCCTGTCGATGGCGGGCGTGCTTTCCGGCTTTCGCATAGACGGCGGACAGGAAACGCCCTTCTCGCCCTCCGCGCCGGTGAAGCTGGGCATTGGCCTTGCGGTCATCCTGCTGACGTCGCTCAGCACAAACTTCGCGTTTACCCTGGTCATGCTGGCCGCGGTGCTGGTGCGCATGGCGATTCTGCCCGCCTCGGCGCTGCGGCGCTGCGCGGGCATCTCGTTTGCCGCCGCGGGCATGACCGCGCTGGTCATGCTGCCCGCCACGCTGCTGGGCCAGGGCCAGTCGGCCGTGCTGGTGGGCACTAAGGTGCTGGTTTCGGTGGGCGTTGCGCTGGTGGTGGCCCTCTCGACCCCGACGCACGAGCTCACTGGGGCGCTGAGCAGCCTGCATGTGCCGGGAGAGGTCATCATGACCGTGGACCTGGCGCTAAAGAGCATCGTCGACCTGGGGCATGTCGCGCTTGAGGTGCTGCAGGCCCTACGCATGCGCAGTGTTGGCAAAAACCGTGCCAAGGGCGCATCCATGGGAGGCGTGGGCGGCGTTACCCTGATGAAGGCCGCCGAGGCGGCCCGCCAGACCAGCGACGCCATGCGCTGCCGCGGGTTCGAGGGCGAGTACCACCTGGCACGCCGTCAGAGCCTGCGCCCCGCCGACGCGGCGTGGTGCGCGGCGCTCGTTGTGGCCGTGGCGCTCTTCGTCTACCTGCAGGGAGTTGCATAGCATGCTGCACACCTCGAAACATCCCCAGTCGCTGCACCACCCGCGGCACGAGTCGTCGCACCCGCTAATGGAGTTCCGTGACTTCTGCTTTGCCTACGAGGACCGGCCCACGCTGTCGCACATCGACCTGACCATCGACGAGGGCGACTCTGTGGTGCTGATGGGCGACAACGGCTCGGGCAAGTCAACGCTGCTGAAGGCCATGTGCGGCCTCATCTATCCCCAGCAGGGCAGCTACCTGTTTGATGGACAGGTGGTCGACCAGCGCAGCATGGCTGACCCCGTTTTCTCGAAGCGTCTGCACCAGCGCGTGGGGTTCATCTTTCAAGACTCGGACTCGCAGCTGTTCTGCGCCAGCGTCGAGGAGGAGATTGCCTTCGGACCCCGGCAGATGCAGCTGGACGAGAACGAGGTGGCACGCCGCGTGAATGACACGTGCCAACTTCTGGGCATCGATGCGCTGCGCGGACGGGCGCCGTACAACCTGTCGGGCGGCGAGCAAAAGAAGGTGGCCATCGCCTGCGTTTTGTCCATGAACCCGGATGCCTACTGCTTCGACGAGCCCCTGAACGGCCTGGACCAGCGCACGCGAGAGTGGCTGCTGGGCTTCCTACACCAGCTGAAGGCTGCGGGCAAGACCCTGGTCGTCGCCACGCACGACCAGTCCCTGGCCGACGAGGTGGCCGACTACTTCGTGTACTTCGGCGACTACCATGGCTACGAGGACCGTCCACACATCCACCTGAACCGGTAGGACGCCCAGACCTCGCCGCTCTGCACCGATGGGTGCAGACTCGCCAGGTGCGGGCGCCCAGACCTGCCCACTCTGCACCGAGAGGTGCAGACTAACCGGATGTGGGTACCCAGACCTGCCCACCTTGCACCAAGAGGTGCAGACTGACCGGATGTGGGTACCCAGGCCCCCGGACTCTGCACCTCCCGATTGCCCACGTGGAGGCCATCACCTCTTCTACCTGGGCTTTTGCAAGAAGGGCATTTCGTGCCGGTGCAGACTCGCCAGGTGCGGGCGCCCAGACCTGCCCACCTT